>CAZORS010000010.1:13676-48007 GCA_964582025.1 uncultured Pirellulaceae bacterium
AAGGGCTTGGAAGTTTGGCAACGCAGTAGCGGGAACGTAGGGCCAAAGGCCCGGCCATTTACATAGCTTGGGTCGAAGGCCCAGGAAAATCAATTTTCGCGAAACCCGATAGGGCCAAAGGCCCGGCAGTTTTCTATTGCATGATGTTCGTAGTTAACGCCTTTAGGTGTGTCCGTGCTGTGGGCAACTCCAGTCAGTGCAACACTGGCGAACGGATCGTCAAACCGTATTTTTCCACGTGCCGTTTCAATTGCACTAATGTTTCGCCGTTGGTTTGTCGCCAGGTTTCAATATCTCATCGCGTCTGTCGATGATCTTCGGATACACCAGAAGGAATGCCTTTCGGTTAGCGGCCGATTTTTTCAACAGTCCTGAGACGTCCATGATTCCGAGACCTTTTTGGTTGATCTCAATCAAAACGCTTTTTTTCCGCAGCACACTCGGGTCTTTAAGGCGGCGTCTAGTGAATTCTTCGACTCCGTTGGGGCCTTGTTTTGCAAGCGTAACTTCGATTGAATTTTCTTCGGTTAGCTTTGGCACTGGGCTGCAGGCAAGCCCGATGCCGTTAACATAGCTGTTGGTTGTGACGGTGATGTTGGCCGGTGTCAGACCAGCCTTGGCCATGGAATCAGATTTTATGTTAGAAGATTGACCGTTGTAAATAATCTTTGAAGGGACCTCCAGTGATGCGATCGATCCTTTGCTCAAAGTTTTGCAGAGTCGATCGTAGGCTTCCGCACTCATCGGCTGCGAAATCGATTTGGTGGATTCAATCCGATGCCCAGGCTTCACAACGATGAATTGCATTTTCAACTCGATCGTCACTGCTTGTAATTCACGAAGCTTGGTGAGCATGTCGCGAACTTGCCCGTGTTGTTTTTGTGTGCCAGAAACGATTACCGAGAGCTTGGGTGGGAACGGCTGGACCGTAAAGTTGGTGTCGTCAGCTGCGATACTGTTTTTCAGTATGTCCGTAATCGGTGTAAAATCCTTCAGTGTGATACCATCACGAACTTTCTTCTTGGCCTCTTCTTCAACTATAAAAACCAATATGTCCCCGACATAGTACGCCTCAGTACAAAGTGTCTCCGATCGGTCACTCTTGACTGTTGGTTTGGCTACCACCGAAGAAACAGCATCTACTTTGGCGAGTCGCGGCGTAGGAGTCTGGACAGTACCAGGCTTCGCTGAATCCTGCGCCACCAGATCAAATCGTAGAAAAGCGAATAGCGAAATCGTTGCAAGCACGACGAGCGTTAGCGTTTTGGAAAATTTCATTTCAATTCCTTTTGGTTGAATAATCCGTTGAACTCTTCTTTGAATTGGGGAACCCGAAGCGGCGATTGCATTTGGACGACTGGCAGCGTTGTTGTGTCCAAACTCAATCATCGATAGCAAGGCTTTGGCGTACTCGATTCGGCCAGACTTGTATTGTGAAATCGCGTGATCGTCACATGCCACCTCCGTGGATTCACTAAAGCGGCGAAGTGCAAACCATGCCACGGGGTTGAACCACTGTGGAATGAAGAGGAGCCGAGCCAGAAGTGTCCGCCACAAATCGTTTCTTTCGATGTGGGCCAGCTCATGATGCAAGATTGCGATTCGCGTGGAAGAGTTGCATTGCTCCCAGAAATTAGCCGGCACAATAATCGATGCCTTTCCGTCGCGGTAACACGCGGCAGGTCCGAATGATTGCGATACCAAGAGTTGCGGTGTCTGTTGAAGCCGCGTGGATTGCTTCGCGATGTTTAGCTCATCGATCCAGGTTGGATCGTCGCAGTTGGTTGTGGTTTTGAGTACAGATTTGAGCAGCAAGTAGTGATACGTGTCCCAAATTGCAATTGCGATCATTCCCAATACCCAAAACAACAGGAAACTGAACGCAAAATGGTCCGGCAATACCGCCGGGCTCTCAGAAATGTTGCCCGCCATTTCGGAGGTCGGGCGATCGGCCGAAGCCAACAGGTCGATCAAGTTGAAGGGGCTTGTTGGGGCATTAGCTGTGTTGGACACGTGCCATGGCAATTCAATCGAGAATGAAAATAGTAGCCAGCCCGGTAGCAATACCAGCATCCACGCATAGACGTGAATGGATGGTTTGATGTGGGCACGTTTCAGAATGAACGCCGCCACAACTGCCGCGATCGCAACACAGATGCTGACACGTAGGATCTGGCTGAAGATGTCTGTGTAAGAGCCGATCATTTGCGCCCCCGCTTGTTCGACTCAGATGATTTTTTCTCTGCGTCGGCTATGAGCGACTTCAGTTCGTCGATTTCTTCTTGAGTAAGACTTCGATCGTTTACCAGATGTGAGATCAGCGGTATGAACTTCCCGTTGTTAACTTTTTTGACAAGCAACTCAAGGTCATGGCGGTTTACCTGTTCACGCGTGACACCAGCCGAATATAAGGCGGGCCGATCGTTCGATTTCTTCACGACGCCTTTGGCGACCATTCGGTTTAACCGCGTTTGTACCGTCGTGTAGCCAATCGGCTTTCCCAGTGACTCGTGCGATTGTGAGAGGTTGACTGCGCCTTCACGCCAGAGCATTTCGAGAATCTCAAGTTCTCCAGTGCCGAGTCGCGGTGTTTTCTTTTTTCCCATGGCGAAGTTCCTTTACTACAGGTGTCGTAATGTTTTACGACAGGTGTAGTAATGGGTCAATGTGGGTTCTGCGATGCTGTCATTGTATGTCAGAGGCTGGCAAAGTATTGCCCCGGAGAGCAGGGAACTGCACCCTCCCCGTCGCTTAGGCTCCGACCCTCCCATGGGGAGGGTGATGAGGGTTTTGGGATATTGAAAGCCGTTCTGGACTACGCTGAACCTTGAATCTTCACAATCTGATTCGCCAGTGGTCTCATCTTCTCGCGGAAAATCTTCGAGTTGTGTCGGATGTCGACGGGAAGTTTTTCGTAGATTTCGAAATGCTTGATCGAATCGGTCTGCCAAAACTTGGCGGCCAGCGTTTTCAATTCTTCTACTAACATTCTCGATTCGGCTTCATCCTTTGGAAACTTTTCAGGCCACGGTTCGGCGAACAGGACAGGAATTTGTTCGCCCGGTTTTCCGCTGCCAACCAACGCACTGCGATAGATGCTCGGATGTGAATTGATGATCGATTCACAAGGCACCGTGAACATTGATCCATCGAACGTTTCGAGTCGATGTGACTTACGACCGCAAAACCAAAACCGACCCTCCGTATCGAAGTAGCCAAGGTCGCCCATGCGATGCCAGAAGTTTTCGCCGTCGGTGATCTTGTGATCGGCGTTGGCGTCGGGACGAGTCAAATACTTGTCGGTGACGACCGCGCCTTGCACGATCAGCTCTCCGATTTCACCTTGCGGAAGAAAGCTGGTTTCTTCGATCAATGCAATCGGATCATCAGAGATCGGAATCAGATTCCATTTCATGTCCGGAAAGTTTTTTCCAACGCAGGTGCCGGCTCCGGTTGCCGTTTTTTCTGCCGTTTCGTTCAATACTTCGGTCGCACCAATGCAAGCCACAGGAAGTGACTCGGTTGCGCCGTAAGGCGTCCATGCTTCTCCGTCATCCGCGATCACGGATTTGATTCGCTGCAAAACGTGCGGAGGCACCGGGGCACCGGCCGAGAGGATTCGTTTGATCGTCGGCAGCTTTCGATCGTTGTCAGCGCAGTATCGCGAAACCGTGTTCCATAGCGCTGGCGAACCGAAACTTTGGTCTGCGCCAAACGACTCGACGGCGTGAATCAAATTTGGCGGATAGATGTCTGCTGGTCGAGTCGGATCCATGTCGGGAAAGACGGTTGCTGTTCCCATCGCGGTGTTGAACAGTGCGAACAGTGGAAACCCAGAGACGTCGACCGTTCCCGGACGAATGTCAAACCAGTCTCTGATCTGACGCGACTGTTCGAGGAAGGTTCGATGTCGGTAGTGCACGCCTTTGGGAGGGCCTGTGCTGCCGGTCGTGAAAATAATGGCCGCCGAATCTTCACGAGTCATCTCGATCGGTTCAAACGTGACGGTTCCTGATTGCTCAAATTTCTTCAGCGGCGTGCAACCGGGAAACGATCCGCCGGCCACAAAGTTCAGTTTACAATTTGGAAACCACTTGCGATAAATCGTCCGCGCGGTGTGAGCCAAACGAGAACCGACAACGCCTTCAGGGTTTGCATCAGAAAGACATTTCACCAAATTGTCACGACCCATTCCCGGATCGATCAAGATGATTGTCGCGCCGGTTTTGAACAGCGAGAACACGAGCGTCACAAACGTGATTCCTGGCGGAACCATCAACGCGATACGAGTTCCTTTTTTGATTCCGGCGTCCCGAAACCCGTTCGCATACGCATTGCTGCCGTTCTCAAGCTGGCTGAACGTTGCCGTTTCGAATGGCAACGGTTTGTGATTCTCGACTTTGCTTTTTCCGGAAATACGTCGAATGAATCGAGTTGCGGCATTGCCAGATTGCAGCGGCGCCGCGACCGCGAGGTAATCCGGCATTCGTTTCGCAGTTTCGGAGAGCGTGTGTCCAACGTTGTTCAGCGCCGAAAAATCCCATGGTTCAATTCCTGAGCTGATTCCTGTCTTGTAGCCAGGTTGGGACATGTTTGTTCTCAATGGAAAACCGTCAAACCTTGCATTTCCCCGAGCAAAGGGTTCCTCGCAAGTCTTGATTGCCTTAAATTTAGGTATTGCCAATTACTGGAATGAGGCAGCCAGCGTGCGATTGCACCGCCGCTTCCCCAGTCACTACTTCGGAACATTATATGTCGATTGATATTTATCAGCAGTGCCCCTGCCACGAAGAGAAGAAAATCAAGTTTTGTTGTGGCAAGGCGGTCATCGAAGACTTGAATGATGCGTTGGCCAAGCATCACTCTGGTCAGTCGCAAGCCGCCCTCGAGCAATTGGATCGTGCCATGGAGGCGATGGGCCCGAAGGATTGTCTTTCGACTTTCAAGACCTTCGTTCAAATTTCCACTCAGGATGTTGATGGAGCCGCCGAAAACAATGAAGCTTTTCTTGAGCGGTGTCCTGACCATCCGACGGGGCTTCAGCATCGTGCGTTAATTGAGATCATGCGTGGAGAAGTCGATCAAGCCACGTTGACGTTGCAAGATGCGATGGACGCGATCAAGGGAACGGAGCTTCCTGTTTCGTTGGCGCGAGCGTTCGAGAGCCTCGGTATGGCTCTGGTCGCCAAGCAAAACATTCTTGCGGCCCGGGCACATCTTTCATTTGCCCTGTTCCTCAAAGGAGAAGATCCGCGGCTGACACATTTGCTTCGGGAGCTCTACAACCCGTCCGGTGCGGTGCTGTTCCTGAAAGCCGACCATCAGTTGGAGCCTCCGGTCGAAGGCGCGGCATGGGAAAAGTCTTTCACGAACGTGCATCGGGCTGTCGGGCGTGGTCAGTTCCGCCGTGCGTTGGGCATGCTGTTGCAATTGAATGAACAGTTTCCCGACCAGCCAGAAATTACCAAAGGCATCGCCATCACAACTTCGATGTTCGCGCCAATGGGAGCACAGATTGCTGCTTGGCGAACGGTTGCTGCGATGCCGACAGCCAAACAGCACGAAGCAATCGAATATCATGGCTTGGCCGAAGCGGTCGCCGCAATGTCGGGCAGCGAAGGTTACGTGCCAGTAAATCGTTGCACTTGGGAAGTCGATAACTTTGATGAATTCAAAGAAGCCTGCATCTCAACGGACTGCATGATTCCGATGGAGCCAACGCCCGATCACGATCCCTTCGACGAAGGTCCAGCACCTCGTGCTGGTTTTATGATCTTGGACAAGCCAGTGCTACGATCAGCAGATGATTTAAGCCTCGACAACGTTCCGTTTTCTTTGGGTGAAGTTTTGCTCTACGGCAAACAGACGGATCGATCGGCTCGGGTTGAGATGGTTTGCGTTGAGAACGACCGTTTTAATTCCGCTGTAGATTTGCTCAAGAGTACGATTGGGCTTTCAAGCGATCCAGTCAAGTTGGCGTTCGATAAAGTCAATCAAGGATCCGATGCCGTTACTTGGAATTGGAATCTTCCCGAAGGCACGACGCGGGAGCAGCACGCAGAATTGCTGGTTGACATGAAAAAGGTAGCGTTGGGACGTTGGTCGAAGCTAAAACATGAGTTTATCGATGGCAAGACGATCGGCGAAGTCACAGGTGATTCAAAGTTGGAATCTTGGATTCAGGCGAAGCTGTTGCACTTGCAGCAGACAGCCAATGGCGAGGCGTTTAGCGTCGAATTGGTTGACGAATTGCGTACAGAAATCGGCGTTTCGCACTTGGAAAAACTGGCTCCCGGCGAAGACGAATTTTTAACGCCTATGCAGATGTGTCGCATCGATGCGGAGAAGCTCAGCGACGAACAGTTGTTGGGTTATTTTCAGATTGCGACCATGACGCAGAACTTTTTGGCTTTGCGACACATCACTCCGGAAGTGCTTAAGCGGGATCATATCGAAGGTGCGAGGCGAGACATCTGTCACGTCAACATGGCACGGTTCAGCGAAACGAGCGAAGAGGCACTCGAGCATTTCTCGCAGTCACGTGCCGAAGCCGCGAAAATTGGTGCTCCGATAGGAATCTTGCTGGTTGCTGAATTTGAGTATCGGCTGCGAAACGGCCTGGAAGATAAACTTGATACGCTTTTGGCGACGATCGAGTCACGGCACATGAAAGAGCCTGGCGTCGAGCAAGAATTGGCCCGACTGTTTCAATCGCTCGGGATTCAGCCGGGAGGAATGCCGCCAGAGTCCGAGATGGCCGCTGCTGAAACGGCAGTTGTTGAAAGTGCACCAGAAAGTGGTGGAGAATCATCTGGGCTTTGGATTCCTGAATGAAGTAATTCAGCTTTGATTTAGACTTCGCCGCGTATTTTTATAACTTCCGTTCTCCCGCCGAGTTTGCCATGCCCAAGTGGTTCCAATCCAAAGTTCTGGAAAAGAAAGTTTGGACAGAAGGCTTGTTCACGTTGACGATTGACGGTTCGGGAGTCGAACCATTTTCGGCCGGACAGTTTTTGCATCTTGCGGGCTATCCAAATGGAATCGTAGACGATGCGGACGAAGAACAGCGAGAAAAGCAGCGAGTGAATCGTCCTTATTCGGTCGCGTCACCACACGGTGAGAAGTTGGAATTCTTTGTCGTGCTCGTTGAAGATGGAGAGCTGACTCCACATCTGGCGAAGCTGGAGCCTGGCGATGACATAGAAGTTTCCGAGAAAGCCGCCGGAAGGTTTACGCTTGAGAAAACGCCCGACGCGGAGAACCTTTGGCTGATCGCAACCGGTACCGGGCTCGCGCCTTATATCGCGATGTTGCGAGAAGATTCGCCATGGCAGCGATTCAAAAAAATCGTCGTTGTCCACGGCGTTCGCCATGCCAATGATCTTGCCTACACCGAAGAGTTACGGGAACTCGAGAGTTCTCGTGCCGGTGCATTCAAGCTGGTTCAGGCGCTGACTCGGGAGTCAACGGATGACACACTTGAAGGACGCATTCCGGCACTGGTGGAAAATGGCGAGCTAGAAAAAGCTGCTGGAACTGAAATGGCAAAAGACAACTGTTCCGTTTTGTTATGCGGCAACCCGGCGATGCTCGACTCGATGGAAGAAGTACTCGGTCAGCGTTTGATGACTAAGCATCGCAGCAAGGCGCCCGGGCAAATTGTGCTGGAACGATATTGGTAGCCGCGACATTGGGTTCGAAGTGTCTGTGAGGCCCTAAACTTTCGCGAAACTACGTGTTTTGACAGCTGAGATTGCCCCAAGCGAATTCAATTGGGTGCCTCAGCGTGCCAAAACCGTTATACTTCGTCCGCCAAACAATTAAAAAACACTTCACCAATTTTTGCGATAAGAGGAAAACAATGTCTGTAAACATTATGGATCTGGTTAAGGGCGCCGTTTCGGATCAGATCATGGGCCAAATTGGAGGACTGCTGGGCACGGATGCGAAGAAAACACCTTCACTTTTTGAAACGGCTGCAGGTTCAATCCTTGGCGGCTTGATGAAAAAAGGTGCAACGGCACAAGGTGCTCAAGATATCTTCGGAGCAGTGCAGAAGCAGGACAGTTCAGTCCTCGACAAGCTCGGCGATTTGCTCGGTGGCGGAGATGCCACGGATGACTTCCAGAATCAGGGTTCTGGGATTCTCGATATGGTGATGGGCGGATCGCAGGAGTCCGCTGGCATGATCGGCATGGTCGCCAAAGCACTCGGTCTCGATAAAGGTATCGTTGGAAAGCTCTTGATGATGGCGGCTCCAATCGTTATGGGAGTTATCGGCAAACACATCAAAGCGAAAGCTCTCGACGCGGTTGGTCTAGGTAGTCTTCTTGGTGAGCAGAAATCTCACCTCTCTGGTTACATGCCTGCTTCACTGACAAGCGATCTTGGTTTCGGCGACATGCTTGGCAAAGCCGGCGATCTTGCTGGATCAGCATCTGACGCGGTTGGAAACGTTGGCGGAGCTGCTGCGGGTGCAGCAGGCGATGTTGCGAAGTCGGGCGGCGGATTGTTGAAGTACATTATTCCAATCGGCCTTCTTGGCATGGCGGCTTTTTTCTTCGGTCCAAAAATCATGGACTTGATGACACGTTCCTCGGACGCGATTGACCCAAGTGAGATCACCGCACCAGCGGTTCCTGGTATGCCGGACATGGATTTCGGATCCATTCCCGGTCTTGATGCACTCGGTGAAACGGGTAAGACATTGACGACTGGTTTCTCTGATATCACAACCGGTTTGAAAGACGTCACTGACGAAGCAGGAGCGAAAACTCTCGCGGAAAAGATCACTGGTTTCACTGGAACGATTGATGGCCTTGGTCTCGACAAGCTTGACGGTGCTGCCAAAACAGCAACCGGTGGGCTCGTTGAAAAATTCAAGGAAGCCGTTACTGGATTGATCTCTGGCAAGTCCGAAGGAATTATGGGGATTCTCAAGCCAGTCATCGACGCTCTGATGGAGAAGCTTTCTCCGTTTGCAGGGTAAGCTAAATCAGCTGATCAGTTTAAAACGAAGGCGGTGTCTCGCAAGGATGCCGCTTTTTTTATGAACTTACCAAGCGGGATAGTTGTAAGCATCATTGGTGACATCGAAATCAATGTCTTGCAAATTGACATTTAACTTCAGGTCAAGATAGAAGTACTTTTCCAGCAGCGGCGGTTCAGCACCTTCAGTTTCCGGCCATAGATAGCCTTCGTAGCCAGTCGGAATCGCATGCTCATCGTCAAGGTAGATCTTCGCGATGTGGTAGTCGAAATGGTCCCGTTTTTGGGGATGAGTGATCGTCAGCAAAGTGCACGATCGCCCGTCAACCGTCACGTTTCGTTCAATTTGTACTTCGCATTCGCCATACTTGCGATCGTTCTCTCCAAACTCTTTCATCTTGATGATCAAATTTCGAAAACCAATTTGATAGATGGGGTAGCGATTTCCATTCATCGCAAACGATCCGGTTGGAGGCAGCCGAACAATTTTGAAATTCAGCAGGCCGGTACCGTGTCCCAAAATCTGTTCGTCGTCTTTCCCGCGAACCCAAATGGCCTCCTGGCCGACTTTCGACTTCGGTTTCAAAAACTCTGTGTAGATGCTGAATGGAATCTTTGTTTTGTTTTCGCCGTCTCCAACTTCGCGGTCGTGCCGGACCTTTACGAACATCAGGTTCTCATCGTGAAGTGTGTCACCAGTACGCACTTGAGACAGCATTTTGGTCGAGTAATCGGTGTACTTTGAATCAATGATCTCGAGGCTGCGGTTGGCCAGCTCCATCAAAGGATCCAGAGGGTGATCGGCGGCTTTGACTTTCTCCATCGTGATCGTGTCAGTGAGCCGCTTAGGCGTGTCAGTTTCATCTTGAGCCAAGGGCGTCGGATCCGACTCAGAATTCTTCTTGCCACCGGATTGAATCTGAACCGTTTTGTCATCGGCAACCTCCGGTGCGATCATCGTCTGCAGCACGTAGAGAGCGGCCGAAATTAGCAGCACGCCTACGATGACTTTCAGGAGGCAGCCTCCAAACCCCGGTCGTTTGGGCGTTTGGGGGTGCGCATCTGATTCGGTGCTGGTAGATGTTTCGTTTTCAATCATTTGAGCCTGCCGCGTTCCGTATCTGAAAAATGTCCCTAATGCTGAGCGGCAGAGCAATAGAGATTCCGCGAATGCGACAAACTTCTTGTTTGAAAAAGCAGGTTCTGGTGCTACTACCTCGAAACATCCCCTAGACCAAATACAAGGTGATTTTTACGATAGACGGTCTACAGACGCCAACGTGACGCGTCGCGATTCAACGATGATCAGCAATTGAAATTGGGACGGAGAGTGATGGGACGAACGAACCCTGAAAATCCGGCCGATGCTCCACTGGATAAAATTCTTGGCTACCTGAACTTTTCATCCGGAAATCATGACGTAAATTTCTTTCGTCAGCTTGACGATCTCTTTGCGCAGCACTCTCAACCTGAGCAACTGTTGAGTGAATTGCTCAACGGAGCAGATCACCATGTGGCTCGCAGCAACAAGCGATCTAACGAAGAGATGTCCGTTGAGCAACTGTTGGACAAGAACGATCCGTTTGAAACTTCGGCTGACGACCAGTCCGATGCAAACTGCCTTACGTGGAAGAAAGTTGCCAATGTTCTCAAGCAGCGGCTCGAGTTCCTAGCGGAGAATAACGACACGTTTCGCGACCCAAAACAGGCGCGACGCGTTCTGAAGTTTGTCTTCGATGTTTTTCTCACTCAGTGGTTGGAGTTTCATCGAGATGTGCTTTTCCATCAGCGGATGGATTTCGTGTTTAACTCGTTCTTCGTAGCACGTGTTTTTGAAACGGTGTTGCAGCTGATTGATTTGAACGATGAACAATTGCTCGCCAAAGTCTTGGAAAAATTCAATGACCACCTCGGTCATCGACCGATCGCGACGTTGGAGTCGCAGCAAATAGAAGCCTATCCAAATGAGTGGATTCGTCCGATTCCGGTTTACGTGGAAGGCGTCGGTGCTGCGGACGGACCTTACCAGACAATCGTTCGCATGGCGGTTGACCTGATCCGAGCGACCCCCGATGAAATTTTGCGGGCCGCAAAGTTCAATCCGGAAAATATGGATGAACTTGCGATCGATCCGCGAGCTTTTGATTTTGATCACCCAATTAACAAACGACCGAATCACCATTTTGGAACATGGGACGAGCAACAGGTTGGGCCCGATGGTTACTATCGCCGATTCATCATCCATCAAGTGACGCTCGACGGATTGCTGACTCGAGTCCGTGACGAAGTTGAAAAAGGTGAGCTTTCTAGAGAGGAACTTGAGACCGAAGCCGCTGCAGTTTTGGCTTGCACGATGTTGATGGCGTCCGCGATTTCAGGTGACTTTATCGGAGCTTGGGATTCTGAAACGACGCTTGGTGGTTTGCTGCCGATCGTTGCCCGCTATCGAGATCGATTCTATGAAGTGCTCGTTGAACGACTGCCGGAAAAACATCGCAAGCGACTCAATGAAGAGGCGATCGAACGCCATCAACCGCTTGGAGCCGCTCGCCAGACGTTGAACGCAAATCTTTCTGCTCGTCGAGCGTCGCAGCTGGTGAATTGCCGTTTGGCGTCCATTTTTGCCCGCATGGGTTTCCCCGCCGCGGCGCAAATGCAATTGGAAACGGTTCCCGTTGCTTCGGCGCGAATCGTGTGTCGCATCGACTGCTTGTTGGCGGTTTCGTTCCAAGCGATCGAACAGAAGAACCTCGAAGGAGCGCTCAAGGCCACCCGACGAATGGTGGAGCTTCTCAAACGCGGGATTGGCTGCGGAGCAATCGTTGATCCTTGGAATATTATCGGCTTCGACGCAAACTACAGTTTGTTCCCTGCCATTCAGGATTCCGTAAGAGATCATCGGGCTTACGAGCTGGTGGATCTAGTCGAGAGCATCCTTGCACTTTATTCCAGATTGTGGAGTCAAGCTGCTGCTCAAGATGAGACCGAGATGGCGGAGCGTGTTCGTGCTGAATTCGATTCGGTGGTTAACTGGTGGCGAAAGTATGCGGCTTACGAAGTCATGTCGGTTGATGCTGTCGACCCAACGGAAATTTTCGACGCGGCGGAACTCGTTTCCAAAGCCCTGAACCTGTGGCAAAAAGGTGGCGCCGAAGCGGGCGACATTCGGTTCTGGGCCAAACATGCTCAACTTTTCGATTCCCCCAAGGCTTACAAGTTGGTGATCGACGCGTTGCTCCAACGCGAAGACTACACGACCACCACCGCCCTTTTGATTCATTGGTTGGGCCAGTCTTCCGCCGTTGGCTTACAGCAAGGATCCAGTTCATTTCATGACTTGATGTATCTGTGGATCGCAGAACAGAAGCGATTGTTGCTGGAACGCTGCGGGGATCAGGAGCAGTTCGTGGACTGCGAATCGGTTCAGGAAACGTGGACTCAGATCAGTAAGTTTTACGATTTCCTTGAAGCGAATGCGGACCAATATTGGGATGTCCCACAGTTCGAAATCGATCGTCGGATCGATATTGGAAATTCGGACGCCGACATTCTTGAGGGCGATGATTCGCAAGACGATTCATCCAATGAACTGTTTGGAGCCGCTTACGAGGGCGTTGTTTATCGAGATAAGACCGACGACGGTTTCGAAGGCGAGATCCATGACGGCGATGGAGGCAGCTACGACATTGAGAGCGACGAGGCGCTCAATGCGGAGATCGATCGAGTCCTTGATCGGCTTGAGTTTCTGGGTAACCTTGCCAGCTATTGGCGTATCGCTTCAACGATTCCGCTCGCTGGACAGGCGGATCGACTTAAGCAAGGCGAAGTTCCTGCGTCGCATGCACAGCGACTTGCGGTTCGACGCGATACGATTGAAAGCTGGGTTCGCCAAGCAGATTTGAATCGCGGTCGGCTCCTTGAATTATTGGATTCGATCAATGCTTACAAGCTGCCTGAGACCCGCGGTGATCAGGACTCAATGGTCGTCTATGACCAACATCGCCTGTTCAAGGAATCTTTGCTCGAACAAACGATCAATACCTGCGTCGAAACTGAGAACGCGGTTCGGTCGCTTCGAGCGGTTGTTGTTTCAATTGATTACATTTTGCAAGACCGTTCAACCGACGAGCAATGCGAGGATGCTGCCGATAGTTTGTCCCCGCTGATCAACACGTTGGCTGGATTCGTGATGCAGAATCCGGAACACATCGCCAACAGTTTCGATGAACTGGTTGAGTACTTTGAAAGCCAACCGATTCTTTATGTGCCGCTAACGCGTGGTGGCGATCCACGATCGATTGTGGATGTCCGGCTCGTTCAATCCAACATGCTGGAATTGCTGCGGACGTTGCCTGACGTTGGCATGTTTGTTGAAACGTGGGTGTTGACGCAAACGGTACTGCGAATGGAGAAGAAACATCCCGTCGCACTGGGGGCGGTCACCGAATTCGATGAACTGTTCAAAGTGGCTTACACTTCAATGGTTGAGGCGTTGGTTGATGCAACCGATGGCAATGCCGTAGGCGAGCGGGATGAAAAAGAAGAGGATCTGTTCGAGTGTCAGAAGCTGTTGACCGAGTCAATGCTTCAGCTTTGGCTTGAACACAGCAAGACGCTCCGATTGAGCGTGTTGGAAAAAGTTCACGACAAACCGCTTTGGTTAGCCTTGGTGGATTTTGTCAAGAAGTACGGCGATGGATTACTGACGCAGTACTTTCTACATCTTGGTAACGTCCGAGCGATTTTGCATCAAGGTGTTGAGCATTGGATCGAACAGGTTGAGGAATCGGGCGAAACGATGGGTCTGACACTGTTCGACGATATCGAAAGCGGCAAGATCTCACGGCCTAGCGTCGTGGCTCACTTGACGCTGGTTCTCGAGTCGGTGATGGAGAACTTCACCGAGTATCGCGACTACAACACTACGACCACGCAGTCAGATCACGGCGACAAAATTTACATTTTGATGGACTTTTTGCGTCTTCGAAGCAGCTACGATCGTGTCCGCTGGAAGATGAAGCCCATCATTTGGGCTCACAAGATTTTGGTCGACAAGAAACAGAATAACGTCGCTCGAATGTGGCGACGCGAGCTCAATTCAAAGATATCGCCAAAGGCAAAACGTTACGTTGACGAACTTCAGGATTTGCGGAAACGCTATTCGATTCAGCTTCAGTCGGTGGGACGCCGCATTGAAGGTCGCTTCGAATCGCAAATTCAGATCGATCGTTTGATCGCGCTTGTCAAACCCGCAGTCGCAAAGCCGCGGACACGTGATTCATTGAAAGCGTTTGATTTACTACAACACGAATCGCAAGCGTTTTGCCGCACGACGACGGGAGTTGGCATTGAGCTTCCTCCTTGGTTGGCGGCGCTGGAGCAAGAGGTCGAACAACTTCATCTGCCAGCGAGACTGCGTCTCAAGTCAACGGCCGCGGATTGGCGATGCGACGTTGTGCCGACGATTGAAAACTTGCGAGCACAGCTGGAAGAACTTCCCAACAACCGGCATGAGTCAGCTTAGTTGGGGATATGTCCATGAATGACGCGAGCGAAAAACCAGATCATGCCTCCAGTCGTCGACTTGAGCTCATCGCCGTTGTTTCGTTTGTGATTGTCAATTTGGTGGCACCGTTGGTGGTCGGTGAGATGTATCCGTTCACTATTTCTCCAATGTTTTGCGACCAGCCGCAGCAGTATTGCACTTATCAACTGTTCGATGAAAGGGGCAGTGAACTTGACCTCGAATCATTTGGGTTGCATTTGGTTTACGATGGGAATCCGCCTGGTTTGGGGATGGGAATCGAAGCGACGCCCCGGTTGCACAAGTTCGGCGAAGTGCCGGAACTAGAAAGTGTCGTCGCCCATCTCAAAAAAGCAGTGGCTTCTGTTAAACCGGATTGCAAAACGATTCGTGTTTGCCAATCCGTCGTTTGCTGCAACGGGACTTGTCCTGAGGCAACCGTTCGAGAAGCCACGATTTCGATCGAACCGGAAATGCAGGCCGTGGAGTGAGCTTTCTGAACCGATTTTTCGATTGGCTTCAGGATGAAGCAACGCCGCAGTTCGGGCAGATCGCGACTTGGTTGTTGCTGCTGTTTGCGATTGTCGTCTCGGGGACTCCGATCGAATTCGATGTCGGACCACGGCGTGCCGATGCGGCAACTATTTTTTCTTGGATGCCGGAATCGATGATTCGCAGCCCCGAACTGTTTTTTGGCGTTCGAGTTGTGCTGTTTTTAAGTGCAATAATGTGGGCGCTAAGAATTGCGATTCCATTTTCGTGTTGGCTGACCGTTGTTGCGTTTACGATGTCTTGGGCGTTACGGATGGAGAACCTTACCAACGGAGCTCACATTTTTAATGTGACGAATTGGTTGCTGATCATTCATGCGATGTGGTTTCATTTTCGACATCGTGAAATAAAAGATGCGATTCGAGCATCGAAATTTTGGGAAACGAAACTGTATCCTCGTTGGGTGTTATGGTTGTGCGTTTTCTATCTCGGTTGGTTTCATTCGCTTGCCGGATTTTCGAAGATTCTCAATAGCGGAATTGATTGGGGTAACGGAGTTTCTTTGCAGCTTTGGACGGAACTTTTCGGATGGAAGCCGTCACTGTTTGGCAAGCTGCTTTTGTGGGACGTTCGATTGACGGCGTGGATGCAGACAGGAGCGCTCGCGATTGAGTGTCTCAGTATTTTTTGTGTGCTGAATCGTTGGTTTCGGTATGCGATCGGGTTCGCTTTGTTTGGATTCTATTTGGGCGTGTTGACGACGTTCATCGACTTCGGGTTTCACTTTAACGCCGTTCTGGTGGCCTACTTTCTGCTGCCAGTTGATTGGTTGATGGGGTTGAAGTTTGCGGACAAAGTGTCGGTAGATGGTAAGATGTAGGAGTTAGTTGCGGCTCTTGCAACTGGTAAACGCTTTCCTCCACCATGGAAAATCAGCAATGAAACTCTTCCCTCACGTTCTGCTTGCGCTTGCATGTGCGGTTGCGCCATTTGGTTGCGGTGAATTGTCTGCCGATATGAGTGCCCAAGAAATCCTTGGCAATCCCGATTGCTTGGCGTTTTCTTATGGTGGCTATCGTGGCGCGACAAGAGATGACGTTCCTTCGGTCGAAGAACTGAAAGAGGATATGAAGATCCTGTCCGCGATCGGTGTAAAGCT
The DNA here is from genome assembly GCA_964582025.1 of uncultured Pirellulaceae bacterium. Taxonomy (GTDB): domain Bacteria; phylum Planctomycetota; class Planctomycetia; order Pirellulales; family Pirellulaceae; genus Mariniblastus. The sequence goes on from CAZORS010000010.1 coordinate 29,840, forward strand.
GATTCGGACCTACAACACTCAGCAATTCAAACAAGTCGACAATCTCTTAGAAGCAATCGATCAACTTCAAAAGGAGGACTCCGAATTTGAGATGTATGTCATGCTTGGTGCGTGGATCGACTGCAAAGCTGCGTGGGGCGAAAACGCTGATCATGATTTCGGCGACGCCAAGAATAACTCGGCGGAAATAAACGCCGCGGTCGCGTTGGCGAACAAGTATCCGAAATCTGTGAAAATGATCGCGGTCGGCAATGAAGCGATGGTTCACTGGGCAACCAATTACTTTGTTGAGCCCGGCGTCATATTGAAATGGGTGAACCATCTTCAAGACCTCAAGAAATCGGGCCAGCTATCTTCAGACGTTTGGATCACCAGTTCGGATAACTTTGCGTCTTGGGGCGGAGAAGCTGCCGCCTATCATAAGCCGGACTTAGAAAAACTGATTCGTGCAGTGGATTTTGTTTCCATGCACACCTACCCGTTCCACGATACGCACTACGATTCAGATTTTTGGATCGCGCCAGAATCCGAAGCGCAGCTGTCTGCGAAAGAGAAAGCTGACGCGGCGGTTGATCGTGCGATGGAGCGAGCAAAATCTCAGTACAGAAAAGTGTCTGACTATGTGTCGGGCCTTGGAGTCAAGAAACCAATCCACATTGGTGAAACTGGCTGGTCGTCAGTCTGCGGTGCACTCTATGGAGCCAACGGATCGCAAGCCGCCGACGAATACAAAGCGAAACGATTCTATGACTCGATGCGAGCTTGGACGGCGAAAGAACGGATCTCGTGTTTTTATTTCGAAGCTTTCGATGAGAAGTGGAAAGATCTCGGAAGTGCCGATGGCTCCGAGAATCATTTTGGATTGATCGACCTTGAAGGACGAGCCAAATACGCGTTGTGGGCTCAAGTTGATGCTGGAGTTTTCAAAGGGCTGACACGCGGTGGAAATCCGATCACGAAAACGTTTGGTGGCGACGAGAATAGATTGCTGGCGAGTTTACTGCCGGTGCCAGCGGCCGGAAACTGGGACGGCACCGTATTGGCAGATGTGAATTTGAAACGAGAAATCGGAAGTCCCGTCACCGAAAAAAACTACATCGTGTTTCACAAGACAATGTCACCGGACAACACAGCCGAATCCTCTTTCCCCAGCGAGCCCGTGAAGCTCAATGTCTGGGAAGGCACTTGTGAAGTCAAGCGCGTCGATGGCGAAATGCATATCGTGACTGGAACCGGAGCTTGGTGGGGGTGCGGCCTAGAGATTCAATCAGATTCCGGTGGCGAGAATTTGACCGGATTTAAAGGGGGTCATCTGCATTTTGAAATTAAGGGAACAACAAAGTCTTTGTTTCGAGCAGGCTTTCAAACTGGCCGCTATGCCGCGGGAAACCAAACGAACAACGGTGTGTTGTTTGGTCCTAACGAGAAATACAAACTGTCTGAACAATGGAAGCGTTGGTCCATACCGATTGAAGAGTTGGCCAAGGTGGACTCCAAGGCAAACCTCAAGGATGTGACTTCCCCTTTGTATCTGAAAGGTGAAAAAGAGTTCGACGGCAACGAAATTCAGCTTAGAAACCTCCGCTACTCCTCAGACTGACGATTGTTTGATCACTCAAATTCCTCACAATAACTTCTCAATTGATCATCCCATGTACCTCCATAGACCCCTCAAGAATTTCTTTGGCGCGGCGATGCTTGCCGCATTTGTTTGTTCTTCAGTAGTTTGCGCCCAGAACGTTGAGGACGCTCAAAGCAACTTGATTCCGTTCCATGTTCCCGGGGACGATGCCAGCGAAACGATCACCAGTTTTGCGTCGAGAGTTAAGCTTGATGCTGGCTCGGATGGCTTTGTTGGTATCAGCGATGGGAAGTTTTCCGTCGCGGGAAAGCGGCAACGTTTCTGGGGAGTGAATCTTTGCTTTGGTGCAAACTTTCCGACTCACGAACAGGCTGTGAAAATTGCAGCTCATTTTCGCAAGCTTGGGCTCAACATCGTTCGATTCCATCATATGGACATGCAAGATGCGCCCGGTGGCATCTGGCGAACCAAAGAAGACGGAACACGGGAACTGCATCCGGAGCAAATAGACCGGTTGGATTACTTTCTCAACGAACTGCACAAAAATGGAATCTATGCCAACATCAACTTGCATGTTTCACGGACGCTAACTGAAGCCGAAGGATTTCCGCAGCTAGAGAAGGGAGTCCTTTGGTGGACCGGGTCGAACAAATGGGTCATGTACTACGATCCCGATGTGCAACGCGAACTCAAAAAGTACTGTCGTGATCTGCTGACGCATGAGAATCCTTATCGGAAACTTCGCCGCGTCGACGACCCGGGAATTGCGATGGTTGAGATGCTCAATGAGAACTACTTTTCAGTCAAGGGCACGGAATTGCTTGGACGATTGCCGCAAAAGTATCAGGACTCCTTTGCCGTCAAATGGAACCAGTGGCTAAAAAAGAAGTACGGCGATACGAAAACCATGCGCGACTTGTGGACGAGTCAACAAAAACCGATGGGGCAATTTCTGGTTGAGCCGATGGCTTGGAAAACTGAGCTGGGACCTTGGCGTCTAGGTGAAAAGAATGTCTCGGTCGAGAAAATCTTCGGCCGGCAAGGCCCCAAGGATCGAGCGACTGCCGTGCGTTTTGTTCCCTCCGGCAGATCGGATCAGGCGTTTCACATGCAGCTTCAGCGGACAGGATTATCCGTCAAAGAGAAACAGGCTTACACGTTCAAGTGCTGGATTCGAGCGGATGAAGAACGAGAAATCGGTATCGAGCTCTCCACCTCTGCTGGCGGCGAGTGGCGCGATCTTGGGATGTTTGAAACGATAACTGCTGGTCGTCAATGGGAGGAAATTTCTCGTGTTGTTTTCCCGCAAGAAACGGTTGATGGCGAAGTTGTATTGGCAATAAATTTTGGCACCGATGCGACACCGCTTGAGGTTGCCGGAGTCCAACTTCGCGAAGGCGTCGAAGTAAAGCCATGGAACGAGGCTCATTCGATCGACGCCGGGACCGTAGGCGTTCCATCTTCCGGTTGGCCGACAGCCTCCCATGCCGATTTGCAAAAATTTATGGTCGATACAGAACGAGCGTGGTTGGTCGAATTGAAGTCTTACCTGAAAGATGAGCTGGGAGTCAAAGTTCCCATCACGGCGTCACAAGAGAACTATCACGCACCGGGATTGCTCGCGGAGACCTGTGATTTTGTCGATCTGCATAACTACTGGCATCATCCGCTGTTTCCTGGCGATGCCGAATGGAGCAGATCCAAATGGACGGTCGATCAGCAGGCCATCGAATCGGCTCCAACGCGAAGTGACTGGCCAGCGAATTCAATTTTGATGCGCACCGGTTGGCGGTATCACGATATGCCGTTCACGTTGAGCGAATGGAATCAAGGCGAGCCAAACGTAACCGGATCTGGTGCTGTGATGATGGCTGCGATCATCGGTGCGACTCAGGATTGGGACGGCATCATGTTCTTTAACTACACCGAAAATCAGGATCGTTGGTTCGCAGATCGATTCGAAGGTTGGTTTGATTTTGCAGGACATCCGGTGAAGGAAGCCACGCTTGCCGCTGCCGGAAATATTTATTTGCGTGGAGATTTGGCTCCGATTGAGGGGCTCAAATCAGGAGCCATTGCCGATCGAATCGATGGCCGAGCGGCGTTTGATTATCGCATTGGCGTCGACACGAAAGCTTCGGTTCCGGATTCGGTTTCTTTGCCAGAAACGAACCGATTCGAAACGCCTGATGGCAGTTTGCTCTGGGACGCGACTGACCCAGAAAAGGCATTCATTCGTCTGAATACGCCAAAGTCGATTGGAGTATGGGGCCTGGTTGCGGAGACTGATTTTGAAATCGGCGATACGAAAATTTCACTTGGAGAAGTCACTCACAACTACGCCACAATCATGTTGACCTCAAAAGATGATTTGCCGATCTCGCAAAGCAAGTCGATGTTGTTGTTGGCTTCCAGCAGTGCAGAAAATACCGGCATGAAGTGGAATGAAGCTCGTAATTCGATTGGTGAAAACTGGGGGACTGGACCGACGTTGATCAATCCTGTTTCTGCCACGGTTCGGATTGCGAAAAGTGGCTTGGCGGGAATTCCTGAAGTCTATTCGCTTGACGGAACTGGAAAACGAACGGGCACAGTCAGCGTCGAACAGGTTGGGTCCGAGATCGTGTTCCAGATCGGACCACAGGACGAGACGCTTTGGTATGAAGTCGTGATCGAATAGGTTCTGTCGAGAAGAATAATGTCGCCAGTTGGACATTCTATGGTTGGGCTTGGCTTTGCGGTGATTGCAATGCCGGCGCTGCCGTCACGGACTTCAAGACTCGTTTTGGCGGCGCTATTCGTTGCTATCGCGAATTTGCCAGACTGGCCGATTCCGGGCTGGGGCCATGACCAATACCGCATCAGTCACAGTGTTTTCGTCAACCTGATTCTGATCGGCATAGTTTGGTCGGTCTTGTGTTCGGATTATAGCTTTCGACGATCTATCTCGAATCGATGTTTTGCCCTTGGGGGTGGTGCGTGGCTAAGCCACCTGGTTCTTGATTCGTTTTACAATCACGGAAATGGGATTGCGATCTACTGGCCGATTTCCAAGGCAAAGCTCAATCTGGCGTTGCCACGGTTCAATAATTTGGATCTGAGCCAATCCATCATAAGCCAACATAACCTGTCTGTATTTGCGTTAGAATTCATCGCATTTTTGCCGCTGTTGGCGGTTGTTTTGATCATAAAATTCCAATTTGAAAAACGATCCGATACTGCTTCGTCGCTCGTTGATATAGCTGAATGAAACAGAACCTCGCGATTGATTTGAGCTGAGTTGTTTGTTGTTCACCGTAGATTCGCCGTTCGGTGAATTTCTAAGCATTTTCGAATATGCTATAATGAGCGCTCAATGAAAAAGGAAGTCTATGAACATCGAGATTGAGTCACTTAGCGTTCCCGAAAAACTTGCGTTGGTCGACCAGATCTGGGCATCAATAAGGCGCGATTCCGAAAGTGTCCCTTCACCAGAATGGCACAAAGAAGTTCTCGAAGAACGCTTGCGCCGGCTTGAGTCTGGTGAGGCAACTACTTCGTCGCTTGCTGACGTGAAGAAGCGTTTGGGAAACCGCCGTGATTGATGTCAAGGTTTCCAATGACGCAGAATTGGATATTTGCAATGGTGCAGATTACTACGATGGCCGTGAAGATGGTTTGGGCGAATACTTCGAAGCGAGCATCCTGGCCGACCTTACTTCTCTTGAATTCTTGGGCGGCACTCATGCAATTAGGTTTGGACTGCACAGTATGCCCGCCAAAACGTTTCCGTATTGGATCTACTATAAAATGATGTCTCCCGAAATTCTCGTCGTTGTAGCGGTCATTTCACAGTTCAGAGGTGACGAATACGTTTTGGCTAGGCTGCGCGGTGTATAGCGTCTCTTTCGCATTGCTGATACGCCGCTCGTTGATATCCTTCTAAATCCCACGGTCAAAAGTTCGACGTACTACTTCAATCCTTCTTCGCCCATCACGATAGGCAGATGCAATTCGGTTGCATCGAGATCCACCGTCAGCTTCGTTCCCGGATCGGGCCAGAGTGTGAAGTCGCGGTCGCTGGAGAAGATCATCAATCCGATCTGCTGACCGGCGGGAATGATCTGGTCGTCCGGCTGAAGGTCAAATTCAAGATCGTAAAATTTGCCAGGTTCCAATGGCTCGCTCTCGGTGAGTGACTTGTGATTTTGAGGATCTGCCCAGCCACGCGTGATCAGGTTGGCGTTTAGCCTGCGAGTTTTTTTGTCCCAGGGCAACGAAACGATCCAAACAGAGAGGTTGGCGGCTGGTTTGTCAGAGCTGACGCGAATTTTCAACTTCGGCGTTCCGGAAATGTGAACCGGCGCCGTCAGTGTCGGCGATGCGAATAGCAAACGAGTATCCGATTCGGTTTTCGCCGCCAGTTTCTGGCCTCCAATAGAAACGTCGTCCGTCAACGTTTCGGTGCCCTGCCCTTCGATCTTTTTTTGATCCAGAACACCAACTTTCAGTCCACCTTTTTGAGGATAAAGTGTGACCATCTTCGCGTCTGGATGCGGGTAGTCTTCGTAGGAAGTTGGCTCACTGCGGTCAACGCCTTCCCGGACGACCCATGACTTCGGATCATTTTCGACGCCATTCTCAATGCCATAAAGATAATGAGAGAACCAGCGGTTCATCATTGAACGAGTCGGCGGTCCACCGTGGCCGCCTTGATGCAGATAAATTTGAGCCGGTGTGCCTTGTTGTTTCAGCGCTTCATAGACTCGAATCGAATGAGCCGGCATCACGTTCCAGTCATTGAGTCCATGAGCAATCAAAGTCGCTGCTTTGACTTTGCCAAGCTTCGGAATGTAGTTGCGTCCAGCCCACCAATCGCTGTAGTCGCCAGACTCGCGATCGATATTGGCAAGAATTGCTTTGTCGCGAACTTCGCAGTCGCAGTACTTCCGCATCTCCATGTCGCCACTGTTGACAAAGTCGTACAGCACATCGACATCTTCACCCATGTAGCCCCCGGGATGTCGAACCAGTCCGTTGCTGCGATAGTAGTGGTAGTAAGAAGTGTTCGGAGCAACTGGAATGATGGCTTCCAAGCCTTCGACGCCTGTCGTTGCCGCTGCGATTGGGAGTGTGCCGTTGTAGCTGGTTCCTGTCATGCCAACTTTGCCAGTGCACCAGGTTGCAAGAACTTCTTCGCCGCCGGCTGGTTCAGTGAATCCTTTGGCTCGTCCGTTGAGCCAATCGATGACTGCCTTGGGAGCCAGCGATTCGTTTTCGCCACCGATCGTCACGCAACCTTGAGACAATCCAGTACCAGGAGAACACGAGTGCACAACTGCAAAACCACGTGCGATCCAATAGTTTGTATGGCCCCTTGAGATGACGGGTCGCTTACTTTGCTGTTTGATATCTTTCGGGTGTTTGTGCTCCGGCGGCGTCTCACCGATTTCATGTTCAGGATCCCAGAAGGTTCCTTTTGCGTTGCCAGCAGTGCCAGCGAAATACGGGCTGGTGTTGTAGACGACCGGAACTTTCAAACCTTCGCTGTCGGTCTGGATTGGCCGCGCTACAGATACATGCATTCGGTCCATGGTTCCGTTGCCATCGGAATCGAATTCCGTTTCGACCCACAAGTCGTGCACCACACGGTTTGCTTTGCCTTTGAAGGCGGCGACTTCTTGGGCTTCGCCGTCGACGAAAACGGGCGTTGTTTGACCTGTGGCGAAAGAAACATAGATTCCGCTTACCAGAAGGAAAGCAAATAGGGATTTGAATGACGGCATGAGTTCCTCGGGTTGTCAATTAATCTTAGCCGGTCATTATGGATCATTCATCGTGGGGTTGCCAGACTGAGAATTCGGTCAGGAATTCCAAACCAAGAACTTCCTGGAGTGCTGATGTCAATCCGTTGTGTTTCTAACGAAAATCTGACACTCGCTTTGGCGCTTTGTTTTGTCTGGAGTTTGCTTGGTTGGACTCAAGGTGCGCGAGCCAACGAAATCTCAAAGCCAAACATTGTCCTGATCAACGTCGATGATCTTGGTTGGAGAGATTTGGCGTGCCAAGGCAGTAAGTACTATCAAACGCCGAGCATCGATCGCCTTGCAAGCCAAGGAATGCGATTCACCAATGCTTACGCGGCAGCATCGAATTGTGCGCCGAGTCGAGCCTGCATGTTGACTGGCCAATATGGACCGCGACACGGTGTGTATACGGTGCTGAATTCCAATCGCGGGAAAACGCAGCATCGAAAACTGATTCCGACAAAAAATACGATTCATATCGCCAGCGAAAATTTAACGATTGCCGATTTGCTTCGGGACGTTGGATATCGAACGATCACGATTGGAAAGTGGCACGTTAGTAAGGATCCGATCGAAAATGGATTTGACCAGAACGTAGCTGGAAGTCATATCGGTCACCCGGTCGCCAAGTCCGGTGGATATCACAGTCCGTTCAACTACGTGAATTGTGTCTCCAATAAGAAAGGCGAATATCTGACCGATCGATTGACCGATGAAGCGATCAAGTTCGTTCGCGAAAGCAAGGACGAGCCGTTCTTTCTGTACTTGCCGTTTTATACGGTCCATAGTCCGCTGCAACCGAAGGCGGACAAGAAGCAAAAATGGAAACAGGTCAAAGGTCAGCTTGGCCAGAGCAACGCTTCATACGGGGCGATGATCGAGAGTCTCGATGAGAACGTTGGGCGATTGCTAAAGACGATCGACGACTTAGATCTGTCGGACAACACGATCGTCATTTTTACCTCTGACAACGGAGGCGTTTGGAGCACGAGCCACCAAACTCCCTTGCGATCAGGAAAGGGTTCCTATTTTGAAGGAGGCATTCGTGTTCCGTTGATCGTGCGATGGCCCGGCAGAATTGAGCCCGACGTGACGTGTGACGAACCGGTAATCAATGTTGATTTCATGCCAACATTGTCTGAAATCGCGGGTGCGAAACTGCCCGCCGGAAAACTGATCGACGGGGTCAGTCTGGTGCCTGTGTTGACTGACTCAACGGCTAGGCTCGACGAACGAGCACTCTTTTGGCATTTCCCGATTTATCTTCAGGCGACAGGCCGCAAGAAAGAGGGGGATTTCTCAACGCATGATCGATGGTTTCGCACACGTCCCGGATCGGCGATCCGTGTTGGCAACTGGAAGCTGCACGAGTACTTCGAAGACGGGCGGCTTGAGCTCTACGATTTGGCGACTGACATTGGCGAAACGAAAAACGTTGCTGCAACCAATCTTGAAATCACAAACAAACTTCATGGACAGCTGAAGGAGTGGCGAGAGCGGGTAAATGCTCCGATTCCCAATGCATTGAACCCAAAGTACAAATCGAACCGCTAGTTATTTTCCGTGCGATATTTGTTCAGCACTTCAATCACTGCCGCATAGGCTGGCTTCGGCTTCAACTCTCGATCAAAAAGCAACGGATGGTTCGCCCGCTTCCACGGAAAGTAATTCAGCCAACTTTGACCGTCGTGAAGATTCCAAAAGGAGACTCGTTCGATCACGTCCGCGTTGCGAGCGTAAACTTCAAACAGTCTGGCGTACTGATCGGCTTGTTGTTTCAGGATTTCTTCAGAGCAACCATCCTTGAAAGGATCGTACGTTTTTAACTCCTCCCGATGAGCCCCGTCATCTTGGTACCATCGTCCACGTTTTACGACGTCGATATCGACTTCTGAAATGACGACTTTCAAACCGTATTCGCGAATTTTCCCGATCGTGAACTCGAGATCCTCGTAGGGCACGTCGTCAAGCTCGTAGTGGCCTTGCAGTCCGATTGCATCGATTGGAACTTCGTTTGCTTGAAAGTGTTCGATTAGTTTGAACAGTTTCTCGCGTTTCCCTTTTCTTTCGGCTCGATAATCGTTGTAAATCAGGAAACCATCCGGATCGAGTTCGCGAGCCGTTTTGAAAGCTTCGACGACGAAATCCAGATCGCAAGTTGAAAGCCAACCGGACTCCCGCCATGTTCCTTCGCCATCGGACAGAAGCTCGTTGACGACGTCCCAATGATTGATGCGACCGTGATAGCGACCTTGAACTCCCGCCATGTGAGACTTCATCCGTGCGATCAGCAGTTCCTTTGACGCATTCGCATCGCCATCTTGATAGAACCACGGAGGTGTACGGTCGTCTTTGGCCCAAATGAGACAGTGGCCCACGATTTGGACTCCGTTCTCTTCGGCAAGCTTCATGAATTTATCGGCATTTCGAAAGTCACAAAGACCGTGCTTGTTTTGGATCGCCACTGGCTTCATGCAGTTCTCTGGAGTGACGAAGTCGAACTCGCGCTTCAGCAAGTCCATCGCTCCGGGAGTCGACATCGCATTCGCACTCGTTCCGACGCCGATGCTAAACAGGCCTTTGGCTGCTTCCTTGAGAGACGTTGTCGTGACGATCGGGTCTTCTGCTTTGGTGCAGCTGGATAACGACAGAAGAATCGCGGCGAACATCGCGAGGGAGTTTAGTTTCATAAGTGTCATGATGTTTTCAATTTCCAATATGGCGCTACTTGGGTAGCAAGCGTGTTCGAATCAAATAATCCTGAAGTCCTCGTGTTGGACTAACCAATGAAATCAGAATGCCGGTTGCTTGTGACAACAAACAGAAAGCAATGATTAGCAGCGCGTAAAGCGCAATCATTGGATTTGCAACGAAGTCCGCTGCCAACGAACCAACCTCAGGCTTTTCAGCGTTCATGCGGACATTGCCACCAATGACCAAGATCATCCATGCTCCGGTTGCCGCGACGGCAGGAAGCCACGACAAAAACGAGCGTGCAATGAGCTTGAGATTGCCGACTCTGTTTCCTTTATTATTGCTAACGGAGATTCCCATAAAGTGAAAAGTGATTCCGCCATTGAATATCACGCCCAAGATGACAGGAGCAATCAGACTCAATGCCAACCCAACAAAGTATCGCGATGGGTTTGGAACTGGAATGACGAAAAACGCCAAGAGATACATGAACGCGCTGATCATCGTGTAGAGCAAGTATTCAATGCCGACGGTGATACCCAGAATTCCAACCCGCGTCTCCCAATCGATTTTTCCAAGCTTTCCAGAAAGTGATCTCAGATTGTCGATGGCCCATGTGAGCGTTGATTCCTTGTTCGGTTGGTTTTGAAGTTCCATCAGGAATGACTGCGCCGAAAGTGGCATTGGTCGACCTTTGAACAGAGATTTTCCGAGTGCCTTAAGCAGTTGGACGGCTGCTCCCTCTTTCATTGCCGAGGATTGCCAAGCAAGATTTTCCGCATCATCGGGACTCCAAGCGGGCATATCGGTCCCCGACTGAGTGCGCGGATCTTCACCTAGCGGAGGTATGTCGACAACATCGACGAGGCTCCTGTCGATGATTTTTGCGTGCCCATTTCGGTCAAGCCAAACTTGCGGCAGCGACAGATTTTCAGGCATCGTTCCATCGAAAAGTGCAATCTTCAATTCTTCAGCCACGTCCTGCAAAACGGCTCGGTATTCTGGCCAGCCAACTTGATAGCGCGATGAAACGACGGCCTGAACTGGCAGCCCTTCGATCGCTTCGAATGCGTCCCACCGTTTGCAGTCGTCAAATCCTCCGTCTAGCCATCGTTGTCGCGCAAGTCGCGCAAGCAAAATCCGTTGTTCTGATGGTGCGCAGCCTTCGTCTTCGCATACGTGGACCCAAACATTTCGATTGAGCTGGGTATCGACTCCAAGGTAAACCGTTGTGTCGGAAGACTGATGCAGGATCTGGCCAACACGATAGGGCCCCAGCATAAACGTCGATTCGGTATCACACAGTGGCTTCGGATCGGGGATTAACAGATGTCCCGATGAAGTTCGCCCATCAGTAATCACTCGTGTGCCGCTGAGGATTTCGTGCCAGCCTTCATTGCCGCGGTTGCGAATCAGCGGTGCCAGAATAATCAAAATCGGCAACACCGAGACCAGCGAATTGACGGCACTTCGGAGCGTTGTATCAACCGCTGAAGTCGTCATCGGCCAGACCGAAACAATCATCAGCCCCAGCACCAACGGAATTGCTGCTCCTCCTGGAATAAAGAACGCTCGTAGCAGTGCACGCCCCCAAGAAGGTTTCGCGCCTTCATGGTCGACCACTTTCAAGCCAAGGAGACGTTTGCCAATCGTCTTTCCAGTGATCGATTCAAGAATGAAAAAATAGAGAAGTGGAATCGCAAACCCAAGGATCGGACCGATCCATGATATGGGTTTCAATAACTCTTGGATATCGATGTCTTTCTGCTGCGACATAAAGCCTGCGTAAGCTCCTAGCCCGCCCAAGCAAAATCCAAGTGCCACCGCGACCAAGACTACATCAATCATGTACGCTGACACGCGTCTTCCAATCGCAGCCAACGGATTCTGACTTTGCGCGAACGGGAGCAGCGCGCTCCTCAATTCCTGTAACGATTGAAATCGTTTCGATCGTTTTTTTTCCAGGCTTAGCTGCAGGATACGAACCAATTCTTTTGGCAAGTTCCCCATGATTTTCGGTGTGTCGGTCACGATCTGAGCCGTCACGGTCATCGCATCGCCCACAAATGGAGGTCGACCCGTCAGCAGATTGCAGAGCGTGGCCCCAACAGCATAGACATCCGTTCGGTTATCCAATTTTTCACCGCGGATTTGTTCAGGAGCCGCGTACGCAGGCGTGCCCATGAACGTGCCCGTTCGTGTTAATTCGACTTCGGTCGAAATGACGGACTTGGACAAACCGAAGTCGCCAATCTTGACTCGATCGTCGACGTCGATAAAGCAATTCGATGGTTTCACATCGCGATGAATCAAACCCATCGAATGAGCCGCATCAAGTCCATCAATTACGTCGAGGATTTTGTCGACGGCTTCGCCAACGGGAAGCGGTCCGTCGTTCTTGACTCGATCGGCCAATGTTTCACCGGGCATCAACTCCATCGCGATGAAAGGCTGCTCTTCCATTCGCCCCGCGCTGAACACGAACGTTACCCTTGGATGCGAAATCTTCGACGCCAACTGGGCTTCACGCATGAACCGCGTGACTGAGTCTTGATCTTCAAGATGATTTTTGGCCAACCGTTTGAGTGCTACATGCCGACCATTTTTCAGGTCAATGGCTTTCCAAACGACTCCCATTCCCCCAGAGCCCAGAATGTTGACCAATTTGTAGTTCTCAATTTGCTCGCCGGCTCGCATTGCACGACCGGCGCTCGCTGCTGGCGTGGTTGTTGGAGCGATGGTCACATCTGAGAATTCAGCCGGATTTGGCGTTTCGCCAACGTGAGTTTCTTCGTCTTTGAGCGAATGTCCGCACTCTTGACAGAATTTTGGCGGTTCTGAAGCGAATGTGAAGGTGGTTTTGCAACCTGAACAGCGGATGATCAACTCGAGCCTCGCCCGGAAAAGTGGCTTTCTTCTGGCAGGTAATTTTACTCTCCAGCAATGATGGAGTCGACACGAATTGGGAGAAGGCCCGACGCAAGCTGCGCAACTGCCTTCATTCGGGCAGTGGGGATGTTAGACTGTGGTATGACTGCCTATCCAGGGAACCATCAAGCAAATGAAACTTACACTCAACGTTATTGCCGGACCTGATCAGGGAAAATATTTTGAGCTTCCTGTGGGGCAGACCAAGGTTCTGGGCCGCGGCGAAAAAGCAGATATTCGCGTCAACGATCCGGCCGTTTCTCGTACACATTTCGAAGCCTCCAATCAAGGAGATGGACTACTGGTTGCCGATAGTGGAAGCCGTTCCGGATTATTCGTGGATGGCGCCAAAGTCGAAACCGCCAACGTTGCGGTTGGTGCAGTCATCCAGATTGGCGACACGAAGATGAAGGTTTCCGTCGTCGGCGAACCAACGCTGGGGGCGTCAACTCCCGTGATTGAGGAGAAGCCACTGCCACAGATGGTCGGTGAAAAGCTTGGCCCCTATTTGTTGCAAAGCGTGATTGGAAAAGGAGCATCTGGCGTGGTCTTCAAAGCGCTCGATGAAGAAAACGATCGAGTGGCGGCAGTAAAAGTTTTGTCTCCGACATTCACGTCGACGGACGAACAGAGACAGCGTTTCGTTCGTGCGATGAAAACGATTTTGCCCATTCGTAGCCCACGAATTCTCCGACTTTACAACGCTGGCAAAAACGGTCCTTACTGTTGGGCGGCGATGGAATATGTCGAAGGCGACAACTTAGCCGATCTGATCCAGAGAATTGGGATCGATGGAATGTTGGATTGGAAAGAAGTTTGGCGAGTCGCGATCGATGTTGCTCAGGCATTGAACACGGGCTACGAAAATAAAGTCGTTCACCGAAACGTCACGCCGAAAAATATTCTCAGACGTAATAGTGACAAAGCCTGTTTGCTCGGTGACTTTATGTTGGCCAAGGCCCTCGAAGGAACGTTGGCTCAGGATGTTACTTCACCCGGTCAAATTTTAGGCGAGCTTTCCTATCTCGCGCCAGAGCGAACTCGAGGCGATGCTGAACTTGATACTCGTAGTGACATGTACGGATTGGGTGCAACTTGCTACGCACTGCTAACCGGTCGTCCTCCCGTTAGCGGAACTTCGATGGTCGACATCATCAAAAATGTCCGCGATCAGAAACCGGAACCGCCGAAAACCTATCAGCTTTCGGTGAACGAATTGTTTCAAGATTTGATCATGACGTTGATCGAGAAAGATCCTGCAGACCGTATCCAAACGCCCGCAAAGTTGATCAGTGAACTGCTACGAATCGGGAAGTTCAATAATCTCGACGCGAAAATCTAGTGGTACGCCGTGTCGTAGGACGGGCACTTTGCCCGTCAAAAAGTGCTGACCGTCTTACGGAACAGTCGGCCAAGGTGACCGACCTACGTTACAAACCGCTATTCGTACCGCAGCGCGTCGATCGGATCGAGTTTACTAGCTCGCCGGGCCGGATAGAAGCCAAAGAACGCGCCGACCGCCGCAGCAAACAGAAACGCGACGATCGCTGCCGGAATCGACACGATGATCTGCCAGTCAGTTCCCGTCGTAAATGAATTGATCAAAGTGATGATTCCGACCGAGGCTCCGATCCCTAACGCAAATCCGATCAAACCTCCGACGCACGAAAGCAGAACCGACTCAACAAGAAACTGCATCAGAATATCGCGTGATCGTGCACCGACGGCCATGCGAATGCCAATCTCTCGCGTTCGTTCGGTGACCGAAACCAGCATGATGTTCATGATGCCGACTCCACCGACGAGCAAAGAAATTCCGGCGATCGACGCCAGCATCATCGTCATCGTTCCAGTAATCATGCCCAGCATGTCTGCGATTTCATTGGTTGTTTTAATGTCGAAGTCCGCGTCTTTCTCATCCTCGATGTTGTGCCGATCGAGCAACAGTTGAGTCACTTCCGCTTTGGCGGCTTCGATGTTTGCGGTGGATTTCGCAGACGCAAAAACAACATTCACGTCGTCGAAGCTTGATCCGTTGAGGGTTCGGCGAACCGCGGTGTAGGGCATCAGGATCACGCTGTCCTGATCTTCGCCCATCATGTTGGCGCCTTTCTTTTCAAGCACGCCGACGACTCGGAATGGTTTGTTGTTGATGCGTACGATTTCGTCCATTGGGTCGGAAGTTTGAAACAGCTTGTTGACCAGCGTGTGGCCGATCACGCAAACTTTTTCGGCTTTATCGATTTGAGACTGATCAAGAAACGAACCGTATTCGATTGGCCAGTTGCGGACTTTCAGATAGTCCGGGCCGACGCCAAACATTTCGTTGGGGCGAATGTTCAAATTTCCATAGACGACTTGTCCACCCGTTCCAACGATCGGTGAAGACGCATGGATCCCGTCGCACTCGTCAGAGATGGCTCGTGAATCATCCGAAGTCAACGTATTGACTCGGCCCGATCGCACGCCGCCTTTCTTGTTTTCACCCGGAAAAATGATCATCACGTTTGTGCCAAAGCTCTCCAATTCGCCCTGCACGAGTGCACTTGCACTTTGGCCGATTGAAACCATCGTCGTGACCGCCGCGATTCCGATGACGACACCAAGCACCGTCAAGGCAGCTCGCATTTTGTTCTTTGCGAACGCCTTGGTTGCGATTGCGAGCGTTTTGATCGGGCCCATTATTCTTCGCCTCGTGCTTTCAGACCGGTCACCAGTTTGAGGGTCTCGTCGACGTCACCGGAAACCAATTCGGTAAAGCGACTGTCGCTAATTCCGATTTTGACTTCGATGGCTTTCAATAGTTCGTCTTCGACAACCCACACGTAGCGCATGGTTTTGTCACTCTTTTTCTCTTTGTTATCCTTTTTGGATTCCGTTGGAGATTCGAGCTTCGGGCCATCATTGTCATCTGCAGTTTCAGTTTCGTCTTTGGCTTGGTCGGATTCTTCTTTTGAATCATCTTCCTCATCATCCGATTTGCGGATTTCCAACAAGTGCTGATCCTGTTCGCGAACATGCTTTTTGTCAGCAGGCAGGAATCGAAGCGCAGCTTTTGGAATCTTGATCACGTCCTCACGCTTGCGAATTTGAAACGAAAGATCAGCCGTCATTCCGGGTAAGAGTTTTAAATCCGGATTGGGGCAGGCAACGACCACGGGATAAGTCACGACGCTTTGTAACTCCGCAGAACTGAAGCGGACCTCCTCGATCAACCCGTCGAACGTCGTGTCGGGGTATGCGAATACGGTGAACGTGACCGGTTCTCCGTTGTCTGCGGCTTCGCGAATCAGTCCAATTTCAGATTCATCCACATCGGCGAAGATGTGCATCTTCTTTCGCATGCCAACGCCAACGACGAACAGCTCCGGCGCTGTAAACTGAGCCGCCAACGTTTGGCCAGGTTCGACTTTGCGATCAATGATCATGCCGTCCTCGGGAGAACGGATCTCGCAAAAATCTAGGTTCGCCTGTGAGTTTGTCAGCGATGCCTTCGATCGTTCGACTGCGGCTTCAGCGATCGTTAGTTGAGCTTCCTGAGACATTCGGCCGAATCGAACGCGATCCAGTTCCGACTGCGCGATGAAGTCTTTGTTGGTCTCCCGAAGTTTCATGGCTCGCCGTTCATCGTTGCGAGCCTGTTGTAAGGTTGCTTTGACGCGTTGAACTTCCGCCATCGAAGTTGCCAGTGTGGCTTTGTCCCTGGCAACGTTGGCGGCAAACAATCGCGGGTCGATTCGAGCCAAGAGTTCGTTCTCTTTGACTTCTTGGTTGAATTCGACGAACAGATCAGTGATCGGGCCGGAAACGAACGATCCAATCTGGATTCTCTTAACGGGCCGGACAGTTCCAGTTGCACTGACCTGTTGTTTCAATTCGCCAGTTGAAACATCGACTGTACGCCATCTTGGTTTATTGCTTTCCTCAATTCGCTGGGCAATTGGACCCCATGAGAAGTATCCGACGGCCCCGAGGACGACCAGAGCAACGGTTGTTTTGACCGGAAATTTCAACAAAGCACCAGAATGACGCGCGAGAAAGATACTCTTTTATAGTTGCAGCCGCCAACTTGGCAACATGAGCCGTTTGGGCACTAGCCCCGGTTTTCGGTGGATCAACCGTGGCTAGCGCCAAAACGGCTCACCTATAATTAAAGCTCGACACTGCACCCTTGTCTTTACATCATCAAACGGGCCTATGTTTCGCTGCATTGAAAACTATGTCAAAAAGCGATGCCGGAACGGAGCATTAGCGAGTCCTGAATCGGAATGTCGATCAGTGGAGCGGTTCGATAAACCAGCTCTCGTTCGAAAACGTAGCCGATGTCAAAGAAGCCCGTTACTCGCCGCGGCCCCATCCATTCGACGCCAATGAAAGCTCGCACATCGTTGATGTCGACTTGATCTTCGAATCCAGCTGTTCGATCAATCGCCCAACTACCACCTCCGTATTCGGCACCGACGTAAGCCCAAGCTTCGAAGTTGTTGAAGTTCGGCACTCGATGGGAAATTTTACTACGCGGAAAAGCCAAATCGATCTTCATGTCCGGATTTGGATTTGCGTAAATGCCGACAACGGGCAACAGCTTCAGTCGAATACGATCAAGATATTCGACGCCGATTTTTCCAACCATGTACTCGTTGATTCGTCGCCAACCAACGACTCGGCCTGTCAATCGAAGTGAGTCCGAAGAAAGATTGTCAAAGTCACTGTAAACGCCAACCGTAAAATTGTTGTCAAATCCAAACCCGCGCGAAGGATCGGTGGTGTGATCAAAAGCCAGATAAGCACTGTAGGCTCGTGGCGGAAGGTCAGCTCCAGTCGTTGCGGTGTCTGGTCCGCGCCACCAGTGACCAGCAAAGCCTGGTGAAATTCTCAAGGGCTGTGGACCGCCTAGGAATCGAGGCCACGTTGCGGTTGTAGCGACTTCGATCGTGTTGATGCCTAGTTCGTTACCGACAGAACTGACTCCGCCATTACCATGAATCCAAGTTTGCCGAGCTCGAGGTCGTTCGAGGACGCGAGGTAAGAAGTTGTTTCGAAATGAAGACCAAGCCTGATTTGCCCAACTGAAATCGATCGAAGGTAGCCAGTCAGTTCCTGTGCCTTGATAAGGCCATTGATTCGGCGGACCGTAACCTTGTCCCTGTGGCAAGTTGTAATTGAACGTAGGTTGTT
>CAZORS010000011.1:0-45961 GCA_964582025.1 uncultured Pirellulaceae bacterium
GTCGAACTCTGGCCGTGATTCCATTAGCGGTTCGCCCGCCGGATGTTCCAGACCTCGAAATGGACAAGCGGAACAAGAAAGTTCGCAAGCTTGGTGCGATCGTGCTGGAGTACTTCGACGACGAAGTGACCGAAGAGCGGATCCAAGAAGACTGCAAATTGATCGTCGAACAATCTCAGTTGGCGTTGGATAACGCGAGAAAACACGGGGAAGTCTTCCTTCAGCCGGTTCTGAAGAAAGTGGGCTGGTTGCAGCAAACGCTCTTTGGAGACCATCTCAAGAAGACCATCACAGGTTTGGTGGCGTTGGGTTTGCTCACGTTGGCCATGATTTTCCTGCCTTGGGAAATGAAAATGAAAGTCTCCGGAAACCTTCATCCGGAGGTTCGTCGTCACGTCTATTCGACATCGAAGGGAATTATTGAGACGGTTGATTTCGCTGACGGTCAAAAAGTTAACGAGGGTGACTTGCTCCTCAATATGGTCGACTACGATCGCAAGCAGCAGATGGATGCAAGGCTTAGTGAGCGGCAGCGTCTTGAAGTTCAAGCGAATCAGGCTTACACCCAGATCAATCGGGCGACCTCCGATGAGCAACGGGAAGCAAGATCAGCCGAGTTTTCGGCTTTGAAGGCTCAGCTTGCTCAAACGAACACGATGATCGAAAACGATCGTAGGATGATGTCACAGGTGCTACAAGTTCGAGCACCGATTGATGGCACGATCGTGACGTGGAATCCAGAACAGCGTCTTAAAGGTTTGGTCGTCGAACCCAACCAAACTCTGGTTACGGTTTCGAAACTTGATGGCGAGTGGCAACTGGAAGTCAAAGTCCCGCACAACAAGGTCGGCTACGTCGATGACGCCTTGGAAAGAGCTCGCAAAGACGATCCGAATACCGATGGGATTACTGCGGAGTTCGCTTTGAGTACCAATCCAAGCAAGAGCTACTCGGGCAAGCTGGAACGTGTATCCATTCGTCCGCACACTGATGAAGGCGGCATTCAGATGTACCGCGGCATCATCAAAGTCGACCCGGAGAATATGGAAGATTTGAAGCCTGGAGCAGGCGCGACCGTCAAAATTTTCTGTGGCAAGGTGCCGCTGTATAAAGCTTGCTTCCATCAGATCATTGACTGGTGTCGATTGAATGTTTATTGGTTCTAGTGCAGCGTCAATCTAGAAAACACGGACCGATGGCAAAACGGCTCATTTCAAAATTTAGCTTTGGCAAACATGTCGCTAATTCCCTCACCGAACACTCCGATCAAGGAACCACCGCCGAAGGCCCCATTGGGCCCGCCGGTGAGGATGAAGATGCGTCCGGATCTGACTTTCGCTCCCCAAACGTATCAGGGTGTAGACTATCTGGTTGTCAAAGAGCCACTGGGTCAAAAGTACTACCAATTCCCGCCCCAAGTTCACTATTTGCTGACGCTGCTAGATGGTGAGATCACGATCGACCAACTGCAGGACGCGTATCACGAGGAATATGCCCCCAAACGAATAACTCGGCAGGAACTTCAACAACTGCTGACTCGATTCCACCAGGACGGCTTGGTGACGTCGGACATGCCGGGGCAGGGGATTGAGCTGCTGAAACGCGGTGACAAAAACAATCGGATGGAGCGTTTTCAAATGCTCTCCAACATTCTCGCGATTCGCTATCGCGGATTCGATCCGGAAAGAATTTTGAACTGGTTGCTCCCGTGGACGTGGTGGATTTTCACCAAGGCTGCGGTCTATGTATTCATGGTATTGGCATCCATTGCGTTGATGAGCGTCATCGTGAACTGGGGTGCGTTTCAAGCCAAGCTCCCGGGCTTCGACGCTTTCTTCGATCCGAAACAGTGGTATCTGTTCGTGCTGGTTTTGGCCGTCACGAAAATGTTCCACGAATTCGGACACGGGCTCAGTTGTAAACGGCTGGGAGGTGAATGCCACGAAATTGGATTCATGTTACTAGTGCTGACGCCCTGTCTGTACTGCAATGTTTCAGATAGTTGGCGACTGGATAATAAATGGCATCGAGCCGCAATCGGTGCGGCGGGAATGTACGTCGAAGCGATCCTTGCAACGATCGCGACGTTTGTCTGGTGGTTCGTCCAGCCGGGGATGGTTCAGGATATTTGTCTGCGCGTGATGTTGGTTAGCTCGATCAGCACGGTGCTGTTCAACGGTAACCCGCTGCTGCGCTTCGATGGATATTACATTCTCAGCGATATTCTCGAGATCCCGAATATGGGGCAGAAGTCCACTAAAGCGTTAACGACGTTGCTGGGCCGCAACTGGTTGGGGCTGGAGATTCCTGACGATGCGTTGATGCCAACGAATCGTCCTGCTGCCTTTGCAAGCTACACGGTGGCCGCGTTCTGCTATCGCTGGGTCATCATGTTTTCGATCATTCTGTTTCTGATGCGTTGGCTGGAGCCTTACGGGCTGGAGTCGCTCGGAATCGGGATCGCGTTGTTTTCGCTGATCGGAATTGTGTTGATGCCGTGCTACAAGCTCTACAAGTACATGTCTGTTCCAGGTCGGATGCATCAGGTGAAAAAGAAACGATTTTTTAGTGTCTTGTTTGTCGTCGGTGCGCTCATCGCGGCTCTACTTTTGATTCCTGTTCCTCACAAACTACGTTGTGATATCGTGGTGGTGCCGGAGAAGATTTCAGCGGTCTACGTCGAAGAGCCAGGTGTGCTCGATGAGTGCTACGTTGAACCCGGCGATGTCGTAACTGAAGGCCAAGAGATTGCTCGACTGCGGAATTATCAGCTCGAGGAGCAAATCCTTGAAGCTGAGGGACGTGTCCAAGTGAAGAAGAAGCAGCTTGTTGCAGCACGAACAACGATGATTCGAGGTTACGGTGGAGCCAGCCAAGCTGGAGCACTTCAAGCGGAAGTCGACGAGGCGATCTCTTTGCTTTCCGATCTTCGAATTCGAGCGACGAAGCTAACGATTCGATCTCCAATCGCCGGGACGATCATGGAAACTCCATACCGTCACCCTGCTCAAGCAGTGAATGAAGATTTGCTGGTTGATCAACAACCATTTTTGATCCAGCGATATGACAATGTATCGGCTGGGGCAGGGCAGCGATTTTGCGAAGTTGCTGACCTTGATCAATGGCGTGGCATCGTATTGCTCAGCGAACAACAAGTCAATTTTATCAAACCTGGGCAAGATGCTCACATCCGACTTGCATCACGATCCTATGAAACGATCACGGCAAAAGTTGCCGATGTTGGTGTCACGGATCTTTCAATCAATCGTGATAGCTACGAGTTGCTCCAGGCAACGCAGCAGGATCCACGTGTGCGAGAAAACAATATTCCGGATTTGATTAGCGAGCTGGTTCCGCAGTACGATTTGAATCGCCTTCATTACTACGCCGAGATTCCGTTGAAAGATACGGATCGTAGTTTGAAGATCGGGCAAAGCGGCATGGTTCGAGTGACTTGTCCAAACCGATCTTTTGGTTCACGGCTTCTTTGGTGGATCAATCAGAACTTCCGCATGTAGCTTATTGGACGTCCAAAATGGCAGTTTTCTACGACGCGATCGATGAGAAGATTTCTGCGTTCATCGAAAAAC
This sequence comes from uncultured Pirellulaceae bacterium, assembly GCA_964582025.1. Classification (GTDB taxonomy): domain Bacteria; phylum Planctomycetota; class Planctomycetia; order Pirellulales; family Pirellulaceae; genus Mariniblastus. The sequence goes on from CAZORS010000011.1 coordinate 3,591, forward strand.
AGAAGATCTTCTTTGTTGCCACGGCGGCCTCTGATGGACGAGTGAATCTTTCACCAAAAGGCTACCAGTCGTTCAGGGTGCTGGGTCCCAACCGCGTTGTGTGGCTAAATCTCTCGGGTAGCGGCAATGAAACGGCGGCTCATCTTTTGGCGGTCAACCGAATGACGCTGATGTTCTGTTCGTTCGAAGGTCCGCCAAACATTCTGCGACTCTACGGAACCGCAACGGCCGTTCATCCGCGTGACGAATCATGGAGTGAGTTATTGACGAACTTCAATGAGGTTGTTGGAGCAAGACAGGTTTTCGACATGAAGGTGGAGTCCGTTCAAACGTCGTGTGGCTATGGTGTTCCGTTGTTTAGTTACGAGAGTGATCGGGATACGCTTCTCAAGAGTGCCGAAAAGAAAGGTCCTGTAAGGTTGCAGGAAGGCTGGGTAACCAAAAATCGAATCAGCATCGATGGTCTTGATACTGGAATCGTCGGATCAGCAGAATAGAAATTCAGGGCTCGCCTGTCGCAATCCACATTTCCCTTAGTTTAGCAGCGTTGCAGGATGCAAGGAAATCGTTGTCGCCGAAACACGACAACGAAAAAAGCCGGAGCAAAATCTGCTCCGGCTTAAAACAACCTACGTTGATCGTTTCCAGTTCTAGATTGCGAACTGTTGGAATTGAACGTCGCGGAATGTGTCGAAGGCCCAGATCCCCGCGAACTCACCGTTGGTGAACAATTGACGTCCGTCGTTAGAACCGGTGATCGTCAGTTGGTTTACTTGAGGCAAGTTGCCATCAAGCAAATATCTCACGCTTGCACTTGGCGAAACGGTGAACTGATTGAGCTGAGCATTTCCTCTTACCTGAAGGAACTCAGCACCCGAGTAGCTAACCCCGGAGAAGTTACGATTCCGTACCGAAGCGTCATTACTGACTTGAGCTCCAGTCAATGAGTAGCCGTGAGCACCCGTCGATTGTGAATCATTCAGATAGAAGCGATCACTTCCCTGACCAAACTCGATGTTCAAGGCTCCTTGAAGTCGATCAAGGTCGCCACTGTCCGCTGCCAGAGATGATCCAAGGTTCACCAAGTCATCATCGCGTCCCAAGTCCAACGTCGTCGTTGTCCCCGGAGCAGTCGAAACGATGTTCGCGACATCCTGTTCAGCACCCAAATCAATGTTCAGGTTCTCAGCCCCGTTGTTGCTGTTGATGTTGAGGATGTCAGAACCAGTCAGTGTGTTGATCGTCATGTCGACAACCGGAGCTGCAAACATGGTCACAATGTCTCGTCCTTCGGTTCCGATCAGCTCAAGCGAATCGATTTGGCGAGTAGTGCCAATCAGCTGGAACGGCGAGTTGATCCCTGACGCACGAAGTGTCAATCGAGTGGTCACATCGGTTGCACGAACGATTGCCGAGTCAACTCCAGCGGCATCGGCGAGAGTCAAGCTTCGTCGCCCTCGGTCCGCGAATGAGATGTCATACCGGTCATCGCCTGCACCGCCATTGATGTCCGTGTTGCGATAGAAGTCTTCTCCAACTCGGAAGAAGTCGTCTCCATCATTGCCGAGTGTTCGCACGAAGCCGACTTCCGATGCCCCTTGAAGGTCGAAGGTGTCATTTCCATCTTCACCGAACAGGAAAATGTTCTCGACACCGCCAGCACGGCTAATGGTGAGCACATCGTTTCCGCTTTCGCCTTTGATGCTTAAGAACCGAACTCCGTCGAATTGGCGAACTTCTATTCGGTCATCTCCATCTCCAGCCAGAATTTCAAACGTCTCGATCGTCGGCAGGAACGACACCGTGTCGTTCATCAAAGCGACTTCTGTGCCCTCAAGAACGATGTTGTCACTGTTCTCACCGAGGAAAGTGTTGATTCGGTCGATGTCGCCGGCGTCACCCGAATCTTCGACTCGGAGGTTTCGTGATTTATCCTCATCAAGGAAGAACACGTAGCGATCACGTCCTTGAGCTCCATCCATCCAGACATCGCCCTGAACATCCTCAGTGATGCGATGGTAGTCGTTTCCGCCAGCTCCAAGGAGCTCCAGAGAGTTCTCTGCTAACAGTCCAAACACGAGATAGGCATCGTTGACGTCGTCGAGTCCGCGGATCGTAATGCCGCCGTTTCCACCAGTGAAGCTACCACCGGTAGCCGAGTATCGAATCGTCGATTTGGCTACATTCTGAATGTAAGTTTCTTGCACAACAGCAAAGGCAGGCTGCCCACTAATACGCTGGATGTCCATTGTGTTGGCACCGGTTCCGCCATCGATGACAAGGTCACCGCCACCTGAATCAGCAGCGGTGTCATTGATCAAGAATTGGTCATTGCCGGCTCCGCCCAACAAGCTGAATCCGCGAGTTGCAGAATTCACGATGAACGTGTCATCTCCATCGAGACCATCAATTTCCAACGACTCGATACCAACAATGTTTGAATTGTCTGGGTCAGCAGTAATGACCACGTTTCCGTTGATCAAGAAACTGTTTTCGTTGATCTCAAACGTGTCACCATCGTTTGTACCTGAAACGGTAAGACGATCGTTCTCTGCATTGACGCTGTCGATGATCGTAACCGCCGTGTCACCAAAGACATTGGCAATGTCGTACGTGTCATCTCCTTCGCCACCGGCAAGAATCAGTTCGTCGGTTGTTGTTCCAGTGACCACATAGCGATCATCGCCACCAAGAGCGTGCAGCGCGAGTGATTCCAGATTCGGATCAAAGTCAACTGAGCTGTTTCCGACGGCGTACGTGATTCGATTGCCTAGGCTATCGATCACGTTGATCGTTTCGTCTGCATCACTGAAGAAGACATCCAACCGGTCGAAACCCGTGTTAACACCTGAATCGTCGACGGTCACGACTCGATCCACGCCGCCACCTAGAGCCACTAGGAAGCTGTCGTCACCCAGTCCGCCATCGATCGCGACATCGCCAGCGGCAGCGGCACGAACATCGATGATGTCATCGCCACCGAGTGATTTGATGTCTAGTAATGTTTCCTCGTTCAATGTGTTGACTCGGAAGACGTCGTTGTAAACATCGTCGCCAGCAGTCGTTCCGCTTGTGCCCGTCATCTCAATCAGTGAGAAGATTCCGTCAGTTGCACGGTAATTGATATCCGCGATCGTCGCGCCGACGATGACGTTGTCTTCGATAACTATTTCAGTTCCGGCTGCTGCACCACCAAGAATGGCAGAGCGACTAACGAACATTTCGTTGTTGCCCGTTCCACCATCGATCAAGAAACTGGAAACGCCCGTCGTGACGGTCGTGTCGGTGATGAAGAACTGGTCATTTCCATCGGAACCAAGGTAGGTGTATCCTAGCGTCGTTGAATTGATACGGAAAATGTCATCCGCCCCAGCACCGTCGAATGTGAATCCTTCGACACCAATGATCGATCCGCCACCAGGCTCAGTGAGGGCAACACCGTTGATCGTGATCGAGTCTTCATCAATGATGAATTCGTCAGCGTTAACAGTGCCCGTGACCAGCAGTGTGTCGTTCTCAGCTCCAACACTATCGAAGATCGCAATCTCCGATGAGAGAGCTGCCAAGTCCTGAATGTGGTAGATGTCATCGCCAGCTTGACCAAAGAGTTCTACTCGAGCGTGAACAGGGCCGATGATGTTGAACCGATCGTCACCGCCGAGTGCTTCAAGCGCGAGTACTTCAATATTTTGATCAATGTCGACAACGTCGCTTCCAAGGCCGACAACAGATCCGTCGAGTGTGATGGTTTCAGCAGCTGGTGTGTAAACAACTTCTGCACGATCGTCGCCAAGATTGACGGCCGGATCGAAGACTTGAACCAGTCGAGATTTGTCGCCTTGTACTTCAACGCGGTAAACATCATCTCCACCGCCACCTGTCAGGTCGACATCGCCGAGCACAGCTCGCCGTACCAGCATCGTGTCGTCGCCGTCGCCCGCATTGATGCGAAGCAACGTACTTGGCAGGAGAGTTTCAACAACGAAGTCATCTGCGTCCTTCGAGCCCGTTAGGTTCAGCAGACTGATTTGTCCGTAATTGATCGTCGCGATCGTCATGCCCACGATTGTTGTTTCGTTGACAATTGCTTGTGATCCTGTGAACTGGTTGCGAGCCACGTTAAGTTCGTTGTTTCCAGTGCCACCATCGATATCGATTTCGGTTTCACCAACGGATGCAATCAAGTCAGTTACATTGAAGACGTCGTTGCCGGCGGAGCCATCGAAGCTCGCGACGGTCGTTGTGCGATCAATGTTGAAGGTGTCATTGCCATCGGCGCCATCGAGAGCAAAATCTTCAATACCGCTGAAGCTGGCGTCGGCAGTCGGATACGTTACCCCGTTGAATGCGAAGCCTGTGGTGGTGACATCAATGACGTCATCACCAACGGTCATGCGAACGTAGAATGTGTCCATTTCTGAGTCAACGGAGTCGGTTACGACGACATCAAAGATGGCGATTGAGTTGGTTTCATAGCGATCGTTTCCAGCGCCGCCAAGCAACTCAGCGGTTCCGTCAATCGTCGTTTCAAAGATGAAGCGATCGTCCAACGCACGTCCAAGAGCTTTCAGGTCGTTGCCTGCCTCAACGCCAATGATTGCGATGATGTCTCCGCGAGTTTCACTTCCAAGCAACGTGATTCCGGTGCTGGTTGCAGTTTCGGCAAACGTTCCACCGGCCGCAACGAAGTTGATTTCTGCGCTGGTCATGCTTGTGATCAGGTCATTGTCAGCGACCGCCAATACAATGCCCAAAGCATCGTTTTGGCTGACATTGAGCGAATTATCTCCTTCACCACCGTCGATGAACAGCGTAGCGGCCCCCGTCATCACGGAAGTTTCGTCGACGTTGAATACGTCGTCACCACGTTTTCCAAACAGAGCAAAGCCCCGCGTGGTCGATGTGATGTTGAATGTGTCATCGTCAGCCATTGCATCAATCGCGAAAGTTTCGATTCCCCAAGCCGTTGAAGCTTGATCAAACGGCACAGTCTCGCCATTGATTGTGATTAAATTCTCGCCAACGTTGATAATGTCTTGGCCGTCGGTTCCTGTTGAAGTCAGCTGGTCGTTTTCTGATCCGACGCTGTCCTGAATTGCCACACCAGCAAAGGAAGTCGCAGGCAAGTTGTAAACGTCGTCGCCGGCTTGTCCGAATAATTGCAGATTTCCAGTAACGTTTTGCTCAACCACGAACACATCGTTACCCGTACCAGCGAAAACAGGGAAGTTGTAGTTTGAGGTTGGGAATTGGAAGCGATCGTTGCCGCTACCGCTGGTGAATTCGACCATGCCGGTGCCAAGAATTCGACCGCTGTTGATGTTAACGCCATTGGCGCCATCAAACTGCCAGACGGTGTCGCTGGAAACGTTCAGTTGAAGCGTATCGTCTCCGTCACCCACAAGGTTGTAGGTTCCAACGATCGCAGCAGCATCAAGATCGTCGATGTTGACAATGAACTGATCGAATCCGCCGTTGCCGTTTACTGTTAGCAGGCCGATTCCATCGGAGTCATAAACGCCAGTGATGACGCCGTCGACGACGACTTCAATATTGTCGCCGACTTGATTGATCTCGATAACGTTGTCGAGGTCGACAGGCGTGATATCGATGGTTGGATTGCTGTTGCTCGGTCCAAACTGAGTGGTTTGAATCGCCCATTCGTTGTTTGCGTTGGTGTACTGCTGAAAAGTCCAAAAATTGTTTGGATCGTATGGGTCGTTAACAGTCGTCGTGTAGCGACCCCAGAAATGGTTTCCAACGTCGATGTATTGGCTCTCGCCAAGTCTGAGTTCGGTTGGATCGTTGAACACGATTGGAGAATCAACGCCGGCACTTGGAACTCCGATACTAGCAAATGAACTTGGAAAAAGACTAAGCCCCGTCGCGGTGTATCCAATAGCCACGGTCCCATTGGGACTCACATCAATTGAAGGGTCGATGTAGTCAATGTCATCCGTTGCCGCTCGGATAACGCCGAAGTCAACCAGCAAGATTTCGTCGCCTGTAACCGGATCGATTTCCGGCTGTGTATCGACTTTGTACCACCGAAGGACCGCATTTGGACCCTCGGCTTGGGTTCCGTCGGCCAAAGTGATGACGTCACGTACGGAGTGAACTGCGTACAGGTATCGACCCTCTTGAGCAACAGACGCGTTGAACAAAGTCGAATCACGGTCACGAATAATGTCAGTAGGTTGGCGGACAACATCTGGTTCACGATAGAAATCGATTGGGATTCGCTTGCTGACACCTTGGGCAAAGTTCAGGTTTACGTTCGGAGTACCATCGCGAGTAAACTCAGTCAGAATCAGTTCGTCGCCTTGGCGACCGGCCGGAAATGTATCGCCGTCTCCTTCGCCATCAATGGCCAACGAGAAAACCGATTGCGAGAAAGTGACGGGGAAAGTTTGGGGGTCGATCGTTGTGTCGAGACCGTACTGAATCTCAAATCCGATATCATTATTGGAAACGCCGCGGAGGCCTTCCAAACGATTCGTTTCAATTGCTCCGCCAAACAATGCGACTTGAGGCAAGCCTACCGCGGCGGTGCCGACTGGAGTTTTTCCAAAAAGCGTAAAAGTAAATTCTTGTGCTGAAATCGATAGGCCGACCTCATCGACCGAAAGGTTGATTCGTTCTGTTCCAAAAAGGAATACGATGTTGCCATCAGCATCAAAGGAGCCCGTGTCCAATTGAATGGTGCTTGATTTCCACGACGCAGTCGGATCTGGCGTATTTGAAGCCGCAATAAACATACGGTTTCCTTGGACGAGTGGTAGGTCATCATTAAGATCTTGATTGTCGACCGCGATTACATACCAACGGTCAAATCCTGAATCAAAAACAAGACGCGGTTGCGACAAAGTGATGTCGTCTCCGGGATCTGTCCCTGCGTCGATGAAGAACTGATTCAGTGATCCACTGTCAGCAGTCAATCCGCCGTTCGCGGGCGATCCGTCGGCTTTGTTGAAAATCGAATAGCTATTGTTCGTAAACTGAACAATGTGATTCTCGCCGACTGCCGCTGAAATGTTCGGTGGGTTGCCGCTGTCGTCATCGGCAGACGTAAAATTCAATCCGATATCGGCTGTCAGCAATTGCCGGGGCTCAAGGCTGTCGTAGCCGTGTTTCTCAGCAGAGGCGCGCCGCATTGCCTTCGCGGAGAGAACCTTTTGCAGGTTGGTTTTTGAGAATCGTGGAAATGATAGAAAGCGAGTGCTTTTAGAACTCATTAGACGTCCCTTGGTCATTCAGTAACTTGCCGGCAAAGGCCGACGCAGTGGATGAATCAGAATGGAAATAGATTTGCCAACCACACTCAATGAGGCAGAAAGCGAAAACCGGATTGATTAGTCCATCTAAAGTAATTCAAGGGTGCATAATCTGCAAAAGGCAACGCGAGAAACGGCCAAAATCGGAAAAATAGCCCAACTGTCTGTCGGGTTATACGGCCAAGTAATTTTGCGCAACTGTCGAGCGTGTTCTGTTCGGTCCAATCGTGCACAAACAACGAAGATGCCGCTTTTTCCAAGATGATCCGGAAAGAAGGGAGCGAATCACCTGCCAATAAACCCAGGATTTCGAGCCGCTGGCAGGATTTAGGACGGACACTCTTAGCCCGTTAAAAACCAAGTCGGCCAAGAGTGGCCAACCTATGGTTCAGCTCGAACAAACCAACCACTATGTCTCGGAGGTGAGCGGCTGAATTTTCAGATCGCCAGATTCGCCGTCAATCATCTCATCGTCGGATTCATCTTCCGAATCGTCGATCGTGCGATCACCGTCTTCTTTTCCCTGCTCTGGGAAGAAAGACTCAAACAATGCATTCAGGTCTTTGTAGTGATCCTTGCCGTATTGTAGCTCGCCACCGGTTTTGCCGACGAAGCCAATCGCACAGGCCAACAGAATCAAAGCGAGCTTCCACATGATGCCATCGTCAGGGTCTTTGTTCCGTGAACTTGCGGCGAACAATGCCAGAATGATGGCGAAAGCAGTAGCGCCGAGTCCAGTGATTCGGTGCCAGAACATTTCGCTTTTCTGGTTCAGCACGTCGCCGACTTCGGTCACAGTGCCGTAACCTTCGACTTCTGAATAGAACCAGCCAGAAGCACATGCGAACACGGCTCCGATCGCGCCAAGCCAAAGGCAGTAGTAGGCACAGTCGCTCATCACGAAGTTACCCCGAAGGCTGAGAAATGCGAATAGTCCAGCCGCCAAAAGTAACCCGATCGGCAAGTGAACCAGAGCCGGATGGAGCGAACCAGCCGCACGATACGGTAGTTGGGAATCATCGGCGGCGGGTAGCGGAACGTTATTCCATTCGCTTTTCAGTTCATCTGGCCATTCGGCCCCTTCATTAATCCAAGTCTTGACGAGCGTGATTTGGGCTTCGTTGAGGGCATGAGCCGTGTTGGCGGGAGGCATTTTTTCATCTTCGTCCTCACTCACCAGCACCTGATAAAGATCGCTGCTTTCGGCGTCTTCTTCCATCACATAGGCCATCGTGTCGTCTTTATCGTCAATACGAAAAGACTTCATGTCTTCTTCGCCGTGGCAGGCGATGCAGTGATTTTCGAAGATCGGCTTGATATCCGATTCGAAACTAACTTGGCCCCAAGCCGATGATGTAAGTGCAAAGCAGACGAAAACGATTGAAACGTAGAGACGATGACGCATGGCCGATTCATCAATAATGGGAAGTGGTATTTGTAAGAAGCTGCCGTATTCTAGGCAAAAAACGAATCGGTGGACAATGCGACTATTTTTCGGGGATAATTTGTTGTCCGAGCACTGGCATGATCATGATTTTCCCGTCCCCCATTCGGCCTGTACGCGAAACTTCCATCATCGTTTCAACGACGCTTTCGGCGTCTTCGTCGTTACACCAGATGGATAATTCGACTTTTGGAATAAAGGCTCCAGAGTACTCGTTGTCTCGATACCGATCCAAGTAGTTCTTTTGTCGCCCAAAGCCTTTGACCTCCCGAATCGAAATCTCGTCGATCGGAAGCTCGGCCATCGCGGCAATAACTTTCTCGACCAAATAAGGCTTGATGACCGCAAGAATCTGCTTCATCGAACCGTCGCCCAAGTCCAATGTCGGTCTGAAGTTGCGACAACGGAATCTGGATCACCCCCGAAACTTGATACCAGTTCACGAATCTCATCAAGCGTAAGAGAGGCGTGCAACGATTCGCCAAACAGTCGCCGAGAGTATTCTGATTCGTCAGCCGCATACAATTGAACCAAAGAATCTACTTCCGCAGCGGAGTTGGGTCGCATCAGATCTCGCACAAAGATAACGCCACCTTCACGTGTCGTGCGGATCATTTCCTCGACAGTCGTCGCGGGTTCAGGAATGTGGTGGATGATGCTGTTGGAGATCACGGAATCGAACATTCCATCTTCTAGACCAGAATCTTTTGCGTCGATTTGTGCCAGTTGAATCTGACTCCTGAAGCCAGCGACATCTACGTTCAGCGTCGCCAGATCCAGCATGCTGACCGCCAAGTCAATGGCCATGACGCGAACTCCAGGTGACCGTTTGCAAAGCTCGATAGGAATCAACGCCGTGCCCGTGCCTACGTCCAGAAAGCTCCCGATGATTTCCGTTTGGTCTTCGAGTTCATCGAACGGTGGATCTTCTTCGGTGCGGAGACGCAGATTGCTGCTGGATAGAAACTGAAGAAGTTCATCAACGAACTTTACGTTGACGGCACTGTGATCCATCCGGTTGTACTCGCGGGCATCCTGCTCGGAGTCCATCACCTCTGGTTCGAGTGTTCTTGGGAGCATAAGAGAGTAGTGCCATCGGCCTAGATTGAGAATGCCGACATCAAGTGGGGCAGGCTCGTAAGCTGCCAAACAGATCCAATTGGCAGGTTAAAAACCTGCCCCACGGATTCAGCCCAAACCTATTTTTTCTTTTCAACGTGAAGCGTACGGCGACGCAACCGAGGGCTGTATTTCTTGAGCTTCAGTTTTTCGCCGCCAGACTTTCGGCGCAAAGTGTAGTTGTAGTCGCCCGTTTCTTCGCAAACGAGATGAACCACTTCAAGTTTCTTTTTGCGTCCGCCAGATTTTGCCATTTTCTTGCCCTACCGTGTGGGAGAGATCAACGATGATTTTGAGCGGCAGAGTGTACCAAAGCGTTTCAGGCCCGTTAAGACGATAAAACAGGAAAACGCGAGGATTGCGGAGGATTCCGGATTCGTTGCCAGCAACTTCGCATTTCTGCCGTTGGACAGCGTATCGGCTGAAAAACTCGACGTTCATCAGCATTTTACAGAGAAGCAGCTCTGAGAAGTTCAGAATCCACTCTGAAGTTCGTCCTGCAGCTGGCTGCCTTCCCAAGAAGGTTTGAAACTGGGTGAAAACTAACTGAAGTCGACGCTGCTGTTGACGGCGTTTTTGTGGGAAAGTTTTGGGTCGGTCGTTGGCTCGCCCAAATCGGTGTATTTGGAAATTGGCGATGGACGTCCGTAATAGTATCCCTGCCCGAGCTCAAATCCCATTTCGACGAGGATATCGTGGCACTCTCGCGTTTCGACGCCTTCGGCCAAGGTTTTAATCCCTAGGCTGTTGACCATCGTGGCGAACAGGGCAACCAGTTCCTGACGACGCGGCGGAGCTGTTTCGATGTTTTTCGTCAACCCCATGTCAAACTTCAGGAAGTCCGGGCGAACTTCCGCGAGCTCGACCAATCGGGCACGTCCGACACCGAAATCATCAAATGCAAGTTTGATATCGAAGTCCGCTAGGAAAGCACAAAGCTCTCGCATCATGGTCAGGTTGGTCGATGCTCCCTCATGAATTTCCAAAGTGATCAACTGTTCGGGAGCCGCTTCTCGCAGCGATCTTAAGGAATCATAAAATTCCGGTCGATCCAGTTCTTTGGGATGAGTATTCACGAACAGGTTCATCTCAGATCCGAATGCGGTCCCAATTTCGACACCTCGATGCCGGAAAGCTTCGCTAAGCTGAGCTTCCATGTTCAATTGAGAGGCCGCAGTGAACATTTCGTGCGGAGATTGTAATCCGAACAAGCGGCTTCTTCCGAGAACTTCGTAGCCGATTCGCTTTTGATCGCTAAGTGTGACGATCGGTTGAAAGTGTGGATACAGGCCGCCGTCACTGATCAGTCGCTCAAATTGAATGATCGCTAAAGCTTGGTCGCAAACATCTTCGGCAATCGTGTTGCCAGCTGATTCGAGTTTGTCAGAGCCAATTCGAAAAACGATGGTAGCGAATTGAACGATGTCGCCTTCGTGGAGAATCGTTTCGCCACTAATTGCTTCGCCATTTATGTAAGTGCCGTTTGTGCTTCCAAGATCACGCAGCAGCAATGCACCGTCCGCACGAAACGTCAATTCAGCATGGTTCTTTGAAATGCAACCGGTTGGCAGACACAACGATGAGTCAGACTGTCGTCCAACGGTGAAAGTGTCTGAATGAATTGGGAACTTACGAAGAGGCTCTGTTTCGCAGGTTTGTCCAGATAAGAACCAACACGAGGGAACCTCAGGAGCATGAGCTTGTACAGATTGATTGATTTGTTCTTTTATCGTCATGGCTAAAATTGAAAAGTCATGTTTGGGTGACGGAGCAAAATCGCTGCCTAAGTCTTCTAGCTCGCCCTTTGAGCCCGTGATGTCTGATTTCTCTAGGAAAACTGAATTCCCAGCATTGCGTGTTGTTGGACGGCCAACCGACTCAGTATTGACGGTCGTGAGGGTTGTTTCGGTTTTTGTTTCAGCGAGTTTGTTTTCTGACAACTCATATTTCTGAAGTGACAGCGATTAACTGTGACCTAGTATTTCGAGCTTCACATCCACTGATTTGCGAGAAAACCGCAACATGACTGACACACTTTCCAGCGCATCACTTAGTAATAGTCTTCTGGCTACTATCATGGCGGACGAATCATTTCGTCCCAGCGAGCCATCGTCGATTTCAGATACGGGGCTTCCGGTTTCTCTGATTGAATCTTTGATTGTCAAACGACTTTCGAACATCGGCGTAAGCAGCGGTCGACAACTGGCCAACGATTTGTGCCTTCCTTTCACGATTTTGGAAGAGCTGTTCCAAACGCTACGCGCTCGCAGATTCATTGTTCACAAAGGATCGGCTCCCCTCAACGATTACAACTACTCTTTGACAGAAGAAGGTCGTGACCGCGCAATCATCTATAGTCAGTCATGCTCTTATGTTGGTCCGGCACCCGTCCCGTTGATGGACTATGTGCTTAGCGTGGAAGCTCAAACGATTCGAGCCGAATCGCCAAAGCGTTCCCAGTTGCGAAATGCCTTTCGCGATATTTCAATCAACGAAACTCTGTTCGAGAGCCTTGGGCCTGCGATCAATTCGGGTGCTGGACTGTTCCTCTACGGCGAACCCGGAAACGGAAAGTCGACCCTTGCTCAGCGAATCACACAGTGCTTCGGCCAAGAGATCTGGATTCCGAATGCAATTTTTGAAGATGGACAAATCATCAAACTCTTTGATGCGGCATATCACTATCGAGCCCAAGATGACGGCGAAAACATGATGAGTGCTTTTTCGTTTGATCGACGCTGGGTCAAAATTAAGCGACCGACCGTTGTCGTCGGTGGCGAGATGACGATGGACTCGTTGGAGATTCGACACGATCCCGTCAGCAACGTTAGCGAAGCGTCACTGCAGATGAAAAGCAACTGCGGTTGTCTGCTGATTGATGACTTTGGTCGCCAACGTGTTGAGCCGCAAGAGCTGCTGAATCGTTGGATCGTGCCGCTCGAAAGTCGCATCGACTTTCTGCAGATTTCAACAGGCAAGAAGATTCAAGTTCCCTTTGAGCAGTTGATCATCTTCTCGACGAACCTCGAACCATCCCAATTGGTAGATGAAGCATTCATGCGTCGTATTCCATATAAAATCGAAATTGCAGATCCGTCAAGCAAGGAGTTTCACTTGTTGTTCCGGATTTATTGCGAGAAGTTCGGCTGCGAGTACGAAGAAGATGCAGTCGAATATCTGTTGAACACGCACTACAAAGCTCACAACAGGCGTTTACGACGCTGTCACCCGAGAGACCTGCTCAGCCAGATTCGAAACTTCTGTGTCTATAACGACATTCCGGTTGAGTTGCGTCCCGAGTATTTCGATCGAGTCGCCAATAGTTACTTCACAGAAGTGCTCGAAGGCGCACCTCGAACACTTGCAAAAGGTCTTGGTTAAGCACAACGACAATTCCACACGCCACAACGGCTTCGAAACCGTTTTTTCATTTCCACCATTCCAATCTCACCGGCTTAAGGCAATCCCGTGTCGACGAAACCGATTAAATCCGCCGCGAACATTCTCGGCTACACACTTGAACAACGCATTGGCTCCGGAGGCTTCGGTGAAGTCTGGTCTGCCGAAGCGCCTGGTGGTTTGAAAAAAGCCCTCAAAATCGTCTACGGTTTTCATGATGAAAAACGCGCGATGTCTGAATTGAAGGCACTTGACCGTGTTAAGTCGCTCAGGCATCCATTTTTGCTTTCTCTTGAGCGTATCGAAGTTTTCGAAGGTCAGTTAATCGTCGTCACGGAACTTGCCGATTCCAGTCTCGCTGACCATTTCAACACGTACGTTACCAAAGGCGAGCCAGGGATTCCTCGCGAGGAAATGCTGCGATACATGTCCAGCGCCGCAGATGCTCTTGACTTTCTTTGGCAAGAGAAATCGCTGCAACATCTTGATATCAAGCCCGAAAACCTTCTGTTGGTCAGCGGTCACGTCAAGGTTGCTGACTTCGGATTGATGAAAGATCTCCAAGCAGCTTCGCAATCGATGATGCAAGGAATGACCCCTGCGTATGCAGCGCCGGAGCTTTTTGATGGCCATCCTGCTGCCAGCAGCGACCAGTATTCTCTAGCGATTATGTACTGTGAAATGCTCTCGGGCGTTCGTCCGTTTCCAGGCACGACTCCGGCCCAATTGGCGGCTCAACACGTGCACGGAAAACCGAACCTTCGACCGATACCTCGAGGCGATCAAGCGGCCGTTGCTCGTGCTTTGTCCAAAGATCCTGCCGTTAGGTACCCGTCTTGTACCGCGTTTGTTGAGGACCTCAAGAAACAGCGAAGGAATGTTCGTATCGCTCGTAAGCGTTCCGAAGTAAAGGCGGACGACGGCTCAGAGACCCTTATCTTTTCTAACGATCAAATCAAAGGCGTTGACGCTACCGAGATGGTTTCGGAACGCGCCCTCCCGTTTCAGCCAAACAGCATTGTTTCCATCGAGCCACCGGAATTTGACGCCAAAGAAGCGGCAGTTCAACCGACGCTGATCATTACGATTGGTCAGACTGCGAACAAGATTGGCGAAAAATTCAAAGCCAAGCTCCTGATGCGAAGTGGTGACAGTCGAAATGTTCCCTCTATTCGGTCGATCTTTGTCGATTCCGATCGCAAGGATCTTGCGCAGCTTGAGAATACATTCACTGAATCGGTGAGTCCCCTCGATACGCTCGAGGTCCCACTGAGAAAACCTGAAGACTATCGCGCCAGAGCAGATGTTCACCTTGGCTGGTTGAGTCGTCGCTGGATTTACAATGTTCCTCGTACATTGCAAACCGAAGGTCTTCGTCCACTTGGGCGACTCGTGTTTGCCGACCATTTCTCGTCCATCTGTGATCGATTGGAGCAAGAGATTGGTGAACTTGTCAAAGAGGAAAATCTTGGCAAGACAGCCGATACGCTGAAGATGAATCCGGGCGATCCCAACTCACCGCGAGTTTACATCATCTCTTCGATTAGCGGTGGTATCGGAAGCGGGATGATGCTCGATATGGCCTACACGGTCAAATTGTTGCTCGGTGAAAAGGGGCTAAAGAGCGAGTTTGTAACTGGAGTGTTGCTGCACTCAAATTATCAACGAGCGCGTGATCCGGGCTTGTCGGCTGCCAACGCGTTTGCATTCCTAACCGAGTTGCGACATTTCAATGAGCAGGGATATCCCGGAGACGCGTCGCTGGGCATTCCGGAGTTTGACGAAGAGGCGCCTTTTGAGCACACGTACTATACAGAGCTTGGCGACGACCTAAATCAGTCTGAGTTTGATGCGAAACTGGATTCTGTCGCTGAGTATATTTCGCTTTCTGCAACAACACGATGCAACGAGTTTTTCGACGCTTGCCGTAGAAGTGAACAGGAGATGGAGCATTTTGCACTTCGAACGTTTGGTGTGGCAACATCGAAAGCAGGCGATGTTAGCAAGCAGCGTCTGCTCATTGATCAGCTCTGTCAAAAGCTGATTCATCGTTGGAGCGGCTTGGACGAAAGCGGAGTCGAAGGTGCGACGGCAGTTGCCGATGGGATTCTCTCTCAATTGCAAGTCAATGAAGAGGGCATTGCAGGGAAAATTCACAACGAAATCCTCAGCTCACGTGTTGAATCTCAAGAAGAACTACTTGCGTTAGCGAGAGAACATGCGAGCTCGCAAGATGGATTGCAAGCAGTGTTTGACAACGTCTATGGACCCTCGGAAGGGTTCGATTGCCCAGAGTCCTACGAGCTTCGATTGCGAAAATCGATGGATCAATTCCTGACGACGGACCCAATTTCAGGCATGCTCTCAATTTCCAAGGCATGCTACGCGATGCTCAATTTGGAGCACTTGGCACTCGGGTCAGTCGAGGCAACCGTTGATCACTTGAACCTGACGATGAAACAGTGGCTGGTTAATGTTGAGAAGGATTTGGCGCAAGGACGCGAATCAATCAAATCGACCATGGAAGCGATCGCTGCATGTCAGACACCGGAGGAATTGGAAACGCCGCCTCAAATCTCATTGGCGGAACTGTTGACACGTTTGTGTGCTGAACGCGAAAACGATTTCGCAAAACGAATTGCGTCTGAATACATCCAAATCATCGTTACTGATTTGCAGCCTGTTAACACGGTTGTTGCTCAGTTGAAGTCAAACCTTGACTTGATCACAAGTGATTTCAAGAATGAAGATGCGAGTTTTGAGGGTGAAAACAGCGTTGGCTTGTTTGATCCCCAGCAGCTGATGTTGGCGCAGATTGAGTCAAAGCTGGCAGCAATGTCAGACCAAATTGAACGACAGGTGTACTACGGACTCGTGGCACCTGAAGGCGGATTTCAGCATGTGCTGACAGACTATTCAATCCTCAGATACAACTTGCCAAGTCAACTGCGAACTGCAGCCCAACAAGCGATCTGTAGCGTCAACGAATCACTGTCGATGGAAGATTTGATTCGTGAAAATGATGTTGCACCTGAACAGCTGATCCAATGGGTCACCAAGCTTTCAAATGAGGCGAAACCGCTTGTTAGTGATTGCGGTGGTAAGATGCGTATGTTGGTTGGGTTGCCGACTTACTCTGAGGAAACTCAAATTCCGAAGATGATTGAAAGTAGGTGCAGATTGAAGAACGCCGCTGTCAACGGCACCGACGGAAAGCTCGCGATTTGTTTCGAAGCAGAGGATCTTTCGTTAGCCGCTGTCGCGTTTCGCTTGTTGGTGAAACGACCTGACGCAGTTGAGTTGGTCAAACGAATTCATTCGCGAGACGACATCGACTGGACGACTTTGGATGATCTGCTGTAGCCGGTCTTCAGTTTCGTATTCCAATGAAGCTTAGGTTCTTGTTCATCATTCTCCCTAAACTAAAGGAGGGTGATGAACCCGCTCGTCAGTCGCCCAGAACGTATCCGAAGATCAGTGGTGCGACGATGGATGCGTCTGAGTTAATCATAAATCGTGGGCACTCTTTGGAAAGCTTGCACCACGTGATCTTCTCGTTGGGCACCGCGCCTGAATACGATCCGTAGGATGTCGTCGAATCAGAAATCTGAGCAAACCACGACCAGAGTTTGATGTCTTTCTGAAGATCCTGAATGATCAATGGCACGGCGCAAATTGCAAAGTCGCCCGCGATGCCTCCGCCGATTTGAAAGAATCCAATCGGTGAATTTTTGTCCGTTTCAACATACCACTCGACCAATTCCTGCATCTGAGCGGTGCCAGATTTGATCGAATCATGAGTCGACAGTTTCTTTTCGATGACTCTCGCGGCGAAGATGTTTCCCAGCGTCGAATCTTCGAAGCCAGGAGTGTACACGGGAATGCTCTTCTCCCAAGCAGCGATCAGCCACGAGTCCTCGCGCGGAATCTGGAAATGAGGTTCCAAAACGCCCTGACGGAATAGTTCGAAGTAGATCTCCGCCGGAGTCATTCGCGTGCTGGACTTTTCATTGTCTGCACAGACTCCGATGAAGTTGTGTTCCACGTGCCGCATGACAGTTTCGGGGATGCAAGTGTCGGTAACACGATTGAATCCTTTTTGCAGAAGTTCGAATTCGTCTTCTGGAGACAGGTCGCGATAGTTCGGCACCATGTGGTAATCATTTTTGGCGACCAGATTGAACACGTCTTCTTCGAGGTTGGCTCCCGTGCAAGAGATCGCATGGACTTTGTCTTCACGAATCATTCGGGCCAACGACACGCCCAGCTCCGCGGTGCTCATAGCGCCGGCCAGACTAACCAGCATCTTCCCTCCATCTTCAAGGAAATTGCACCACGATTTTGCCGTGTCGAGTGTTTCTCGTGCGTTGAAATGCCTGAAATGATGCTCGAGAAATTTTGAAACAGGTCCACTCATTGAATTTCGGCCAATTCGCTGTTCGGGAAATTAAGTGCCTTGTGGCACAAACGAAACATTCTGATGATGCAAAAACTCCTCTCGCGTTCGTTTTCGACAACGACGTGTGTTTTCGACAACCTCGCGGTAAAGATTTTTACAGAAAACGCACCGCAAAACAACGAGTTCGAAGCGTTTGGCACCTTTGGCTCACACTGGCACTGCAGTTGCTTTACTGGGTTTCGAACAATTGAGTTTCAATCAACAAGAAGCCTAACGGCATCACCAAAAATTATGCACGCAAGTCAACTAGCTCAAATCGGAAGCTGGATCGCAGTCCACGCTCCGACACTTATCTTTGGAAACAGCGGACCGCGAGAGCTCGTTTCCGCCGATTATTGGACCGCATCGAAATGCAGATTTCTTTCGTGGAACGCCGCGTTAAGAATGTTTGAAGATGATCTTCGCGATCCTGATCCGGATCACAGTCCTTGGATGGCGATTGAAGCGGTTGTCGAAGAAGTGTTCGTTTCCGAGTTTCTCACGCGAATTTGGTCTGCCGCCGTTTTGGCTCACGACAGCTATCAAGATTCTGATGAGCTTTTTGGGTTGGCTCATTCTGTCCACCTTAGTCACATCGAAGCTCGTAGCCGTGCGATGCGAGTGCTACTCGGTAGTCAGGCGCTTAACGAGGAAGGATTCGATCGCTTGAATGTCCTCCGTCGAAAAGTCGAACGCTGGACTGACTTGTTTCTGTCGCAAACAACGGATGTTGAAATTGCAAAGATGTTTGCGTTTGATGAAAAACGCGTCGCTGATTTTTGCGAAGAGAACGAAGAGATGTCGCCAATGGCACACTCACGACGAAGTCAGATTCTGATCGCATCATTTGCAGCCGATCTTCAATCCTTTCAATGTAAATGGGCTGCAAACCCTGAACTGAATCGCAAGATATCAAGTTCGCTGTTGGGGTGCTTTCCTTCAGATCGGTTCGATTCTTTGGGACTTCCAAAGTCGTTTGGAATGGTCCTGCTCGAAAAGACTCAGCACGATACTCAATTGCTGGTGGATCGACTTTTGGAGATCGATAACGAATCAGTTGATGCCAACGTCGAAGCAGAATCGCCGTACGGCGGACCACATTTCCGCAGAAGTTCATTGCCTGGTTAGTAAAAAATCTATCGCGTTGCCAGCATCAGCCCGTACAAATGTGGCTCACACGGCAACCACGCGAATTGAACCTGTCGAAAACCGCTGGCCTTCAACGAGTACTCCATCCGTGGGCCGTCGCAAACTTGTCCGCCGACTCTCAAGGAAGATTCCAGATCGAAAATCGCTGCATCGTCTTGGCCATTTTCCTGACCTGCAAAAACATCGATCAATGCCAGCTCTCCTTCAGGCTTAAGCAGCGAGTGTAGCTTTACG
Organism: uncultured Pirellulaceae bacterium; assembly: GCA_964582025.1. Lineage (GTDB taxonomy): Bacteria > Planctomycetota > Planctomycetia > Pirellulales > Pirellulaceae > Mariniblastus. The sequence goes on from CAZORS010000011.1 coordinate 22,648, forward strand.
TACATCGCTTCCTGATCGATTACGTTCATTTGATGCACTCGATTTGCAACGATGATTAGGTCAAATGGTTCTTCTGCCTGAAACATTTCCAGTTCCGTCGCCGGGTCGCACTCCGCCCACAAAATCTGTGATTCGACACCAACGCTTTCCATCGTCTCCTTGGCACGTTTGAGCTGATTGGCTTTATCCAAAAACGTAATCCGCGACGTGGAATCTCGATGGGCAAATGCGATTCCAAAGACTCCTGAACCACACCCAACGTCGAGGATTCGAAGGCCCGTTCGTGTCTTTCCGATATCCAGACACTTCATCGCATTGATGGCCGCAGGAGTCATTGTCCATTCGCGAGAATCCAGTTCGGCAAACCAGGTTGAATCTTCGATACCTTCACCCGTCTTGAGGTGATCGACGAGTTTCTCCCAAGACACGTATCCAAAACTGCGAGTTGCAGCCGGGATTAGACTGCCGAGCGTCGTTAGGGCGAAGTCGTCACCGTATTGCTCGACCATTTCCGTTTGCAGCAGGACCTTCATCAATTTTCCAACGGCTTCCTGATTGAGAGAAAGTGTTTCTGCCAGTTGCGTGACCGTTCGCTGGCCGGAGTCCAAGACACCGAAAATCCCAACCTCGTTTGCTGCTTGCAACGCGTGCCATTGAGCTCCCCTCCGTTTTAGGCTGTAGAGTTCTTGAATGGTTCGGTCTTGAAAGTCACTCATGACAGGTCGCTTTTTCTCTGAAGCCAAATAGGAAAAGAAAGTTCAAACTCGATGAAGATCAATTCATTGTCCAAAGATTTGCATAACAGCCAACCCAAGCATGATTTTTTGATAAACTCGGGTTCCACATTTGCGTGATCACCCTAGGAGAATGAAAGTGCTTTCATTCAAATTGTCGCTCCGATTCGTTGCCGCGTTGTTCCTGTTTGTCTGCTCGCCCGTCGCGATCGCTCAAGATCGTGGGGTTCCTGCAGAGCTCAATCTTCCAGAAGGTTTCTCTGGCAAAGTCGTCTACACCGTTCCCAAAAAGGAACAGGGTTCGTGGGTTTCGATCACGACGGATCCGAAAGGTCGCCTGATCACATCGTCGCAGTATGGCGGACTTTATCGAGTCACTCCGGCGGAAGGCGATAGCGAGGCCAAGGTCGAAAAACTGACGGCAAAGATCGGACGAGCCCAAGGTTTGTTGTGTGCTTTCGATAGCCTTTACGTCGTTGCTCATCGTGGCGACGACATGCCGCCGGGATTGTTTCGCTGCAAAGACACCAACGGTGACGATCAGTACGACGAAGTGAAGATGCTTCGCGAATTCGACGGCGGTTCTGAGCACGGCCCACACGCTGTGATCCTTAGCCCCGACAAGGAGTCACTGTACATCTGCGCGGGCAACATGACGAAAATCCCAAATCCGGAAACTTCCCGTGTGCCACGTCATTGGGGCGAGGATCAATTGATTGAAAGAATGACCGATCCTGGTGGCCATGCCGCCAACAAAATGGCCCCTGCTGGTTGGGTGTGCAAAACGGATCCCGAGGGGAAATCTTTTGAGCTGGTTTGCGCTGGCTTCCGAAACGAATACGACATCGCTTTCGCACCCAATGGCGAACTGTTCACTTACGACGCGGATATGGAATGGGATGTTGGATTGCCGTGGTATCGCCCAACTCGCGTTTGTCACGTGGTCAGCGGTGGCGAATATGGATGGCGAAACGGAAGCGGAAAATGGCCTAAGTACTATCCTGACAGCCTTCCGCCGGTTCACGAAGTTGGACTCGGCAGCCCTACCGGAATCACGTTCGGCACCGGTGCGAAGTTCCCCGCAAAGTTCCAAAACGCATTGTTCATTTCTGATTGGAGTTACGGAAAGATCTACGCGGTGAACCTTGAGCCCGATGGTGCGTCGTGGAAAGCCAGCAAAGAAGTCTTCTGCAGCTCCAATGCGTTGCCGGTGACAGATTTGACGATCAATCCTGTCAACGGCGCAATGTACTTTTTGATCGGAGGTCGACGAAGCCAGTCAGCCCTCTACGAGATCACTTACACTGGCACTGAATCAACCAAGCCACTCGAGATTGATGCGATCTCAAATTCACTTGTTGACCTTCGGCGAGAACTTGAGAAATCGCACGTTGCAGACTCAACCGTTTCGCTTGACAAGCTCTGGGAGAACCTTGGCCATGAAGACCGCTTCATCCGATTCGCTGCCAGAATCGGACTCGAGCATCTGTCGCTCGAGAAATGGGCTGATCGAATTGACAATGAATCACGACCGCAGGCAATCCTCGAAGGAGCTCTTGCCGTTGCCCGCTGCGGAACCAACGAACAACGCGTAGCCGCAACACAGGCTCTTGATCGAGTTCCATGGAGCAGTGCCAGTAAGGATCAGCAACTTGCGTTGTTGCGAATCTACGGACTGATGATCATTCGTTCTGAAAACCAAGTTCCTTTGGCCGCTGCTGCGATCCAAAACCTGAATAACGAATTCCCGTGTGACGATGCAGACCTAAACCGGGAGCTTTCGAAAGCTTTGATCTCAGTCTATAGCGAAGCCGCCGTCTCAAAGACGCTTGACCTATTGCTTGCGGCGGAAACACAAGAAGAGCAAGTCGTCTACGCTTGGCAACTTGCGGTTGCAAAGAAGGGTTGGAGCAATGAAGCTCGCACGGAGTATTTTAACTGGTTCCTGAACGCAACGGAGTTCCTTGGCGGGCATTCTTTCGGCGGCTACGTGAAGAAAATTCGTGACATGGCAATTCGAAGCATGCCCGAAGAATCTAAAACGGAACTTGCTGAACTTCTTGCCAAAGAGCCCGTTGCCGTCGATCCTTACGCTGACTTGAAAGCTCGCGACAAGGTCAAAGAATGGTCTGTCGATGACTTGATGCCGATTTCTGACGATGAATTGAAGTCGCGCGACCTTGCCAATGGCAAGAAGATGTTCGGCGTCGGAAGCTGCTACAAGTGCCACCGCATGTCAGGGCAGGGCGGGATCGTTGGTCCTGAATTGACTGCCGCCGGCAATCGTTTTACGACTCGCGACCTGATCGAAACGTTGACCGATCCTAGTAAGTCAATTTCTGATCAATACGAAGCAACGATCTTTGCGATGGAAGACGGTCGCACCGTCACGGGGCGCGTTGCGAACCTTGCGGGAGAAGAGTATTGGATTCAACCCGACATGATCAACCCAGACAACTTTGTGAAGATCAAAGTCGCCGAAATCGAAGCCATGAAGCCATCTGCAACTTCGCCGATGCCAAAGGGACTACTCGATACGATGACGCGTGACGATATCCTCGACTTGATCGCGTGGATGCGTTCGCAGAAGAATTGATAGCAGCTGATGGCCGAACTCAAGAAAACAAAAACTCAGTTTCTGTTTCCGTGTGAGTGCGGAATGAAGTTTAGGGTCTCTAAAGGGGTGGCTGGTCATGTTGCCATTTGTCCAACTTGTAGTCGAGAACATCAAATCGACGGCTTACGGGCATTGCAAAAACTGAAGTCGTTTGAAGTTGTGGAGCCTAAAGTTCCTCCAATTCAATTTGGCATTCGCAGGATAATGATCGCAACGGTCCTTTTCGCTCTGATTCTTGGATGCGCTCAGTACGTTGGATATGAGGTTGTATTGGCGGTCTTCGGGAGTTTGGCGTTGTTTGGAACTGTTGTTCTCGCCGTCGCTTTCCTGTTGCACAGTCCTGGGCAAATCGCTGGTTGGTTTTGGGATGCTGTTCAACGCAAGTGACTTTGGAAACCGGGAAGCTGTCGGAACTTACGACACGGAGATCGGTTTTATTGTGTACGTGAAAAATTTACCTATGTAAAACGCTGAACATGACGACATTGGCTCAACGTCTTCGCGAGATAAGACACTCATTTGAAACGGGACCGACTTCACCAGAAGTTGTTGAAGTACTCAACGCTCATGTTGATCGGCTGGTAGCGTCCAAAACGGAAGGGCAGGCACTTGCTGTTGGAGATTCGGCTCCCTTGCATCATGTTGTCGAAACGGATGACGGTTGCAAATCCCTACAGGAATTATGTGGCACTAGGTTTCTTGTGTTGACTTGGTTCCGTGGCAACTGGTGACCTTATTGCCTCGCGGAGCTGGAAGCTTTGCAGAACCATTTTCAAAAGTTTGTCGATCACGGAGCTGCGTTGGTTGCGTTGTGCCCGCAACGCCAAACCTTTAATCGCATCGCAGCGGAGGAACTGGAGTTGTCTTTTCCAGTTTTGCAAGACCAAGACAACGAAATTGCAACCGCGTTTGGGCTGACGCTGGAGACGCCACCGGAAGTCATTGAAGCTGAGCGAACTCTGGGGTTGGATCTCCCCGAAACCAATGGGACCTCGAATTGGGATCTGCCGATGCCTGCTCGATACGTGATCGACTTGTCCGGAGTGATTCGCTTCGCCGCTGTACATGCGGATCATCGATTACGCAGCGAACCCGAATCTTGTTTCACTTCGATGTCGGTGGGTCACGTCGGCAAATGATAGAATCGGAGCCAGATACCGAGTGTAAGGCCAGCAGCAGCCGTGTCTGGCTTACCAGTCGGCTCAAGGACGAATTCCCCTGAAGCATCTGGGGAAGAAGCGAAAAAAGAAGGGTGGCTGAGGGGACTTGAACCCCCAACCCCTGGAATCACAATCCAGTACTCTAACCAATTGAGCTACAGCCACCGTGTTAACGCGAGCAGGATTTTAATCCTACCTTGCAGTATGGTCAACGCGATAAAAGGTTCGTTTTTATTCGGAAATTGTCGGCTCAAATTCGACATAAAAACGTGGCAAAGTTGAACCATTTCAGCAACACTTCGGCCTTGGCAAACCCTGCATCATGGATCAGTTGTAGATTCTGCCCTGTCGTCAAAGGGACCAAAACGTTCTCCAAAGCATCCCGCTTCCGAGAAATCTCCAGCTCGCTGTACCCCTGACGTCGCTTGTATTCGAAGTATAACTCCACCAGCGCGTCGTCCATCGCCGGTTGCTCGTGAGCCACCTTCTCGCTGATCAGGAGGAATCCGCCGGGACGGATCGAGTCGCTGATTCGACGCAGCAGGGCAGGGCGATGGCTCTCGGGGACAAACTGCAGCGTGTAGTTCATCAGCACGATCGAAGCATTTTCGAACTCGTATGACTGAACCGTGTCGCAAACGGTTTCGATCTGATGAGCTAAATCGAGCGAGTCCAGCTTTTGCCGACACTGATCCAGCATTGGCTGCGAATTGTCGACGCCGATCAGTTCAAGATTCCGTTCGGGCAGCATCGCCGAAAGATGAATCAGCGAAGTTCCGGTCGAACATCCCAAGTCGATAACTCGAACTGGATCGTGATTCAGTAGGTCAGCCAGCATTGGAATGCTGCGTTGTACGTCGGCGTATAGCGGGACGCTGCGCGAGATCATATCATCAAATACCCTCGCAACGTTTTCGTCGAAGGAAAATGTACCCGAGTCGGGATCGATTTCGTTAAAGAGTCGATCGATTTGATTCACTGGTCTGCCGCGGAAAGATTTGATGCTGTTTTGGGAACGCCCCGATTTGCTGGAACGATTATCACCAAATGTGGACATGGAAGAAGTCCGCAAACGGAGAAAAATTCGGCTTCCTGAACTCGATCTGCCTCGCGGAGCCGATTTGATGCGAGTCATCGAGCCGCTGCCGACCGCGGACGACTTCTCGGCACCGCTGGATTTTAACTTTGAGAACGACCATGTTTCGATCGGAAAACGCTCGGACTTAAGCGATGAACAATTCGCATTGTTGGAAGCTGCGATCCGTCAGTTTCATCCGTGGCGCAAGGGGCCGTGGAAGTTCTTTGACTTCGAAGTCGACGCGGAATGGCGTTCGAATTTGAAGTGGGATCGCATCGCGCCGGTGTTGGGTGACATCTCCAAAAAGCGAATCCTAGACGTTGGCTGCGGCAATGCTTACTACATGTTTCGCGCTGCGGCGCTCAATCCGGAGCTGTTGGTTGGGTTCGATCCATCGATTCCGTTTTACTTGCAATTCGAAATGATGCAGCGATTTCTGCAGATCCCGAACATGCAGTACGAGCGACTTGGCTGCGAAGATCTAACGGTTTTCGATCGCTGTTTCGATTGGGCGTTGTGCATGGGGATTCTGTACCATCAGAGAAATCCCGTTCAGATTCTCCGAGATCTAAGGAGCAGCCTTGTCGTCGGAGGTCGCGCGATTGTCGAATCGCAAAGCATTCCAGGTGAGGGGTCGATGGCTCTGTTTCCCGAAGACCGATACGCGAAAATGCGCAACGTCTATTTTTTGCCGACTCAGGATTGTTTGGTGAATTGGGTTCGCAGAGCTGGTTTCAAGGATGTCGAAGTCGTTTCGCACTGCCCAGTCACTAGCGACGAGCAACGAATGACACCGTTCATGACGTATCACTCTCTGGCTGAGTTTCTTGATCCCGAAGATGCAAGCAAAACCGCCGAAGGCTATCCGGCTCCGTGGCGGACGGTGGTTGTTGGAACTCGGAAGTATCTGGACTAAATCGAATAAACTGTCCGCGCTTTTCTGCACGCTGATAGCAAGTTCAGTTTGACTACTTATTTACTTCTCCGAACAATTGATGCAGTCAAAGCCTTTGGCAATCGAGCAATGGACGATTGAGTAATTCCTACGGACTTATTCATTTCATTATTCAGCTTGATCGTCTCGCGAGAGGAAACTCGAAGCGAACGGTTGCCAGTCCCATGAAAAATCCAATCTTTGTAAACGGGAGTATTTCCAAACCCAAGTCGATCGGCCCTCAAATCATTGGTCATATATGCAATGACCTTGGGATTTGGCGCGGTCGAAATGCACGCGAGATCGCTCGCGGTTGGCCAGAATCAGAACGAGCGTACAACCGGTGGTTTCGCGATCGATTTCACAATGAATTTGGGTTGGGAGCGATACAGTTCGTCAACGTCAATCGAACGCACGCAAACCAAATCGTACGCGTCGCAAATATGGTCGCGGAACGAGGAACCAGATACAAAGCTGGCGTGCGTCCGATTCGCTACAAGGTGCTCGCTGGGTGCCTAGCACGCCTTGCCCAAAAAGCCCTGCGAATGAGCGCGTCAATTCATCTTCCTCAAATTGGCATGAATGGATCAAACGTCCATTGGCCGCTGGTTTTGGAGATCGTCAAAGATTCAATCGACAGATTTCGAATTCCGGTCTTTATCTACCAGCAGCCGACAGATACCACGGACCAGATGTTTGCACGTGTTATTGACCCGCCAACGCGAAGACGATTCGAACTGATTGACTCCTATGCGGGCCGTTTGGGGAGGTGAACAGAAAAGTGCTTTGTCCGAGCATTGAATCTGTGTTGCTTTGCGAATGTTGTTGAATGAAAATGGGGCGATGTCTGATCGTTCAACCAACCCAAATTTTGCAAGCGACGATTCCGCTCGCATTGCAAGTTTTGACGAAGCGTTGCGATTGCCGCCAGCGGATCCCGAGCTCATCCAGCAAGCGGCTCGTGCAGTTCGGCAAGAGTATCGTGACTGTTCGAAATGGAAGAAATTGCATTGCGAGAAAGTCAGCGTTGTCGCAGAAAGCGAGCGAGGGATTGTGCATGTCGTACACGTTGAAGGAGAGGTCGACTTCGATTGGACTTGGGAGGGTGCGATCGCTTTTCGGCCTCGATCCGAAACGGGTTTGGTCGACACCCAAGCATATGCTGCTCCTGAAGTGGTTGAACAGTCTTCACTTTGGTCTGGTGAGATCCTCGAAGTCGACGAGCAGAACTGTTGCCTGTTCATCAGTCTCGACAATCCGGAAGTGACGCCGGTGCCGGGTGATTTTTGCGTTCGTCCATTCGAATTTCTGGCGGTGCTCAACGCGGTCTATAACGATGACGCTTTTGAGCCGGTCCGAGAATCCGATTTGCCGAGTCGTTTAAATGCGTCCTGTGGCGACATTCACCCAGCAAAGCAAAACGAATCACCAAGTAGCTTGCCCGATTTGCGTGATTGGTGGCAACGGTCTTGGAGTGTTCTTTGGGGGCCTCCGGGTACTGGGAAAACGTACTCCACTGGAAAGCAGGTTGCTGCTGCGATCGAAGACCCATCCGAACGGATTCTGGTGGTTTCCACAACGAATCAGGCGACAGATTCGGTGGCGATTTCTATCGGCAATGCGATTCGAGAATCAGCTGCTGTCGAAGACTCGATATCAGACGGGGAAATATTACGAGTCGGAAAAGGTGCGGCTTGGCAAGCGTATCGGAATGCAAAATTGGTCGACATGTTGCAAGGCACCGAATCCGCTTTGCTGTCCAGCATGGATACGTTGGGGAAGAAACTCGCTGCGGCGGAGAGCGGTCAGGATCGGGCTGTGTTGCGGATGCAGATTCATCAACTTCGTGAGGCGTGCTCTGATCGTAGCAAGCGAGTCTTCTTCGATAGCGATGTTCGAGTTGTCGTTTCGACAGCATTCAAAGCCGTCACGTTGATCAGGGATGAAATGTTGACTCAGATGGTCAACGAATCGCGGGCGCCATTTACGACGATCTTCATCGATGAAGCCGGACTTATTTCTAGGGCCGCTGTCGCTGCTTTGTCGCTGTTAGCAAGCGATCGTGTTGTGCTGGTTGGGGATTCGAAGCAGCTCGCTCCGATCAGCCGCATCGCCAGAGTGCTACCGTCACGGAACGCGAAATGGCTCTCCAGTAGTGGACTTAGTCACCTCGAAAACGTCGAATCAAACATCGCCGGAGTGCATTTGCTTTCGCAGCAATACCGGATGCATCCTGATATTTGTGAAATGGTTTCCGGGTTTCAATACCGAGGTATGTTGACGACGGCGGCACCGGTTCTTGAGCGACCGAGTCAGATTCCTCGTTTGGTGGATTCGTTTTCTCGTGTGATTTGGTGTGTGTTGGATGAGGAAGATGTTGGCATCGATAGCATCCGGGCATCGCGCGGGCCGGCGAACAAAAGTTGGGTTCGAGAAGCGACTCCCGCTGTATTGCAGAAGCTGTTTGAAGAAGACGATTTCAAGCAAGCTCGCGGCTTGTTTATCACTCCCTTCAAAGCGCAAGCCAATGCGGTGTCGAAGTTGCTGGCTCAGTGGAAAGCGAACACTTGGGAAGCATCAACGGTTCACAGTCAGCAGGGCGCCGAATCGGATATCGTCATTTTCGATACGGTGAATGCTGGGAATGTAACTTGGCCGGTCCACGAATGGCAACGTTTGGTAAACGTCGCGTTGAGTCGAGCTCGTGAGGCGGTGATCGTGTTGGCCAGCCGCAGCGAGATGCAGGAACCGCATTTGCGTCCGCTGCTGGATTGGTTGAAGCCGGCGACTCTGATGCGTGGTGTTTCTAAATTTTCGTGGGCGGAGGTGTCAGAGCTGGAACCGCAGTGGACGGAGCTACGCGAATCGCGGCCATCCTACGAGGTCAATCGAGAAACCCCTAAGTCGAGCTCCCTTTCGACGGGCGAGCGAACGAGCAAGAGGGTTTCGAAGTTGCGTGCGAAGGAGGCAGACGACGGTCGAACGAAAGACTGCGAGACGTGGACTCCCAAGCACCGGCTGGGCGATCAGTTTGCGGCTCGAAGGACAATGCATCCGATTTTATCACAGGAGCAGCAGCGACTAAGCGGATTGGATTTGGATGGGAAACCTCGACTGATTCGCGGCGTGGCTGGAAGTGGAAAATCAGTGGTCCTGTCGAATTGGGTCGCTCGAACTGCCGAACGGATTGGCAGCAGGCTAGATCAGGACTATCGGATCTGGGCGGTGTATGCCAATCGTTCGCTTCACAAGTTGTTGCAGGATGCGATTGAGAATGCTTGGCGAGCCCGGCAGCAAGGCGGTCTGTTCAAAGCAAAGGAATTTCCGTGGCAAAACGTGACGTTGTTGCATGCCAAGGATGTGCTCGAAGCCATCCTTCCCGAAGTCGGTTTGTCGATTCATGAATTCCAATTTAGCTACGATCTTGCTGCAGATACGTTTCTGGAGCGGTATGGCAGTCGCGAAATTGAACCTCGGTGCGACGCACTTTTTATCGATGAGGCACAGGACATGGGGCCGTCGATGCTGCGACTGCTGTTGTCACTTGTGCAGCAGAATGTTGGCTCGGACCCGAACAGTCGTGCTGCAAATATCTTTTACGACAACGCTCAAAACATTTACGGAACGGGAACTCCGAAGTGGTCGCAGTACGGTTTAGATATGCGCGGGCGATCGAGCGTCATGCGAGAGAGCTTTCGTTCGACCAAGCCGATCATTGAGTTTGCGGTCAATGTTTTGGACAACTTGAGCGAAACCGAAGAGCATCACGAATTGATTGACCTTGGGTTGCTGAAGGAAGCAGTCCGTGGCGATGAGTCTTGGTTGGAGGTTGCGTTCAATCAAGTTGGCGGTCCAAGGCCACATGTTCAAGTTTGCTCAAGGGTCGATGAGCAGTTTGAGAAACTTGGAGATCATTTGATTCATTTGTTGACGGCAGAAGCGGTTTCGCCGAACGACATTTGTATTTTGTACAACGGAAAGCACGTCGCGAGGGAGTTGATCAATTCACTTTCGTCGCGACTGGCTCCATTTGATGTGGAGTTGTCACAACAGACAGGTCAGGCGTTTCAGCGTCGTGCCAATACGGTGTTGGTGACGACTGCGAACTCCTTTAAAGGTTACGAAGCAGAAGTTGTGTTGATTCCCTGTGCAGATCAATTTGTAGGCAAAGAGTCTCATGTGTTGGCGAAAAGTCTCTACGTCGCGATGACTCGTGCGCGAGCGATCCTCGCAGTTTATACACAAGATCCATTGGCCCGCACTTCTGGGAAGGCTGGTTTTTCTTTTGCAAAAAGCCATCGACTGATTTCACAGGTGCTGCAAGATTGCGCTTTGATAGGTCGGCAAGTTTGACACGCGTCGGTGGCATAGGCTTCTAGCGCTTCTAGCCTGTGAACACACAACTGACTGGCTCAACGAAAATCAACTTCGATTTCGTGTCCACAAGCTAGAAGCCTATGCCACCTTCATTCAACAGCAATCCGTTTATGCCGAAGGATACAGGCTCGTCGAAAGGTAGCGTTCTCCAAGGTCTGGCAAGATGACAATGATCGTCTTGCCTTCGTTTTCAGGTCGCTTGGCGATTTCAATCGCAGCCGATGCTGCAGCGCCGCAACTGATGCCGCAGAACAGGCCTTCTTTGGTGGAAAGAGCACGAGCCATCTGAACGGCGTCGTCGTCTTTGACACGATAGACTTCGTCGATGATGTCTAGGTTCAAAATGCCAGGAATGAATCCAGCGCCGATGCCTTGGATGGTGTGCTTGCCCGGCATCAATTGATCGCCCGATTTACGTTGAGTAATGACGGGGCTGGTGACGGGTTCGACGGCAATCGATTTCAAGTTGGGGTTTTTCTTTTTCAGGACTTCGCTGCAGCCAGTAATTGTTCCGCCTGTTCCAACACCGGCAACGAAGATGTCGATGTCGCCACCACAGTCTTCCCAAATTTCGAGAGCAGTCGTCTGACGGTGGATCTCCGGGTTGGCTGGATTGTTGAACTGTTGCGGCATGAAGTAACCTTCCTGCTCAGCAAGTTCTGTCGCTTTGCGGATTGCTCCAGGCATGCCTTCAGCGCCGGGAGTAAGGATGACTTCGGCACCAAGAGCTGTCAGCAATCGACGACGCTCGATCGACATGCTGTCGGGCATCGTGACTTGGAGTTTGTAGCCGCGTGCAGCACAAACGTAGGCTAGGGCAATGCCTGTGTTGCCACTGGTTGGCTCGATGATGATTGTATCTTCCTTGATCAGGCCGTCGCGTTCGGCCGCATCAATCATCGCGCGGCCGATTCTGTCTTTCACGCTCCACAACGGATTCATGTTTTCGACTTTCGCAATCACGTTCGCAACGCAGCCTTCGGTGACGCGGCGCAATCGAACAAGTGGAGTTCTGCCGATGCAGTCAGTGATGTCCTCGTAGATTTGTGTCATGGTTTCGCGTGGAATGTTGTTGAGAATGTGACGTCGATAATATACAGGATCTTGCGTTTTGAGACACAGAGGCACCGACGGCAGCCAAACACACGGTGTTCTTGCTATCAATTATTTGGGCTGGCCAAGAATGTCAGGTCGCAGCGATGTTCAGCCGTGAAACAGTTCGATTCGGGCTTGTGTTGAGGGCCCTTTTTCACGAAAAGGGAGCAGTGCATATTTGAGTTAGGACAGGCGACCGTGGAAAACACGCTGCATCATCAATTGAAGGAAATCTACCGCGAGGAAGGTTCCAGCATCGAAGTCAAGCTTGGTCGATATCGCATTGATGTTGTCAATGGAAAACGTTTGGTCGAAATTCAGCGCAGTGGGCTTTCTTCAATCCGTCGAAAAATTCTTAACCTGTGCGAAGAGGGCTACTTGGTTGAGGTCGTGAAGCCAGTCGTTGCACGGAAGAAGCTTGTGAAGTTGGCTCGTCAAAACGGCCGTGTCAGCAGCGAGCGATGGAGTCCGAAGCGACAATCGATTCTTGGTTTCTTTGAAGAGTTAATTTACTTCACCGAGGTGTTCCCGCATCCAAACTTAAAAATGATTGTTCCGTTGATCACTGTTGAGGAGATTCGGTTTCCGGGACAGGGCAAGAAACGATGGCGTCGCAAAGGAAATTTTGTGGTGCAGGACCGCGCGATTGTTGATGTGTTGGAGACCCACGAGTTTTCTACCGTCGGCGACTTGCAGAAATTGATTCCGAAACTTCCCCAAGAATGGGACACCGGTGAGTTGGCGAAGGGACTCGGTGTGCCGCGTTGGGAAGCCCAAAAAATTGCCTACGTGCTACGTAAGACTGGAACCGCAAAAGAGGTTGGCAAACGCGGCAACGCAATTGTCTGTCGGCTTACGACAAAAAAGGAAGCCCGCGAAGACTTGAGTGCGAAGAAGTCTGTAAAACGAAAATCAACTCGCGATATCAGAACGATTGTCGAAGCTCATCAGGCACGATTGCGTAAATCGAAACGATCGAAGCAGAAGACCGCATAGCGCCAGAACGGCAGGGCGAGCATTTTGCCCGTCAATCGGGCGATTCCAAAGCTTGACGGGCAAGGTACCCGTCCTACGGTTATCGCTGGAATTGGCTGCGATTCTGGATCTCAACGTAGACCGTTTGAAAAGAACCACGGCGGAAGATTTGCATTGGCACTTTTTCGCCGATGGTACTGAGGCTGACTCGCGTTACCAAGTGAGAGTCGTTCTGAACGCGACGGTTGTTGTACTCGAGGATCACGTCACCGACTTGCAAGTCGGAAACAGAGGCCGGCGAATTCGGTGTGATGCTAGTTACGAGGGCACCATAGCTGCGATCAAGTCCAAGTTGTTTGGCTCGTTCGCTCGAATATCTTGCGTCGAGTGAAACGCCAAGGAAACCACGTTTGACTTCGCCGAAATCGATCAGGTCGCTGACGATTCGCATCACCATGTTGATCGGGATTGCGAAACCAATTCCGTCGTTGCCACCGCTGTTGCTGGCGATCGCGGTGTTGATGCCGATGACTTCTCCGCGAAGATTCATCAGCGGTCCACCACTGTTGCCAGGGTTGATGGCGGCATCGGTTTGCAAGAAGTCCTGATACTTTACGCCTTGAGGGCCAAGTTCAAGATCGTGTCGATTGAGAGCACTAACGATCCCGTAGCTGACCGAGTGGCTCAAGCCAAACGGGCTGCCGATGGCGACTACGAAATCACCGAGTTCTGCTTCTCTACTGTTGCCAAGTTTGGCAGGAGTGAGGCCACGTTTGTCGACTTCCAAAACTGAAAGGTCAGTCGCGCGGTCGTGCATTGCTCGGGTTGGATAGTATACGATCCCGTCAGATTCGATTCGAATGTCGCTGATTCCTGAACTCTCGATCACGTGGTAGTTTGTGATGATGTAAGTTCGTCCACGATACTGAATAACAACACCCGCACCGGCTTCTTCGATCACGACAACACGTCGATCTGATTTCGAACTGTTGTCTGAAGAGTTTGCGGCCTGTCGCTTTTTTGCTTCGATGTGAGCAACGGTTGGTTGTACGGTACGAACGATTTGCTTGATCAGTTCGTACTGCTTTTCAAACGAAGCCGCTTTCGACTCAAGGTCTTTGTACAACGCTTCGCGAGTCGGTTGAAGTTCTTTTCGCGATGTAAGTGTCGCTTGGGTTGCTGTTTGCGCAACCGCAGTACTGCTACCTAGAGCAAAGGAAGCTGCGCAGACCGCGAGACACGTTCCAAGAATGAAAAATGATTTTTGAGTGCAGTTCAAAATGAAATCTACAGGTTGAGTACTGGCTTGCAAGGTGCTACGCATGATGTCAATCGTTGGATCGAAGATAACGAGTCAGTCGTTGGTTTTCGACCATAAAAATAGGGAAACAGTGTTATTGGCGTCGAGTGGCGTTGGATTGTACGAATCAGGAAACGCTGGCATCTGGATTCGAAAATGAGTCGTTGGCCCCAAATATCGCGGTCCAATCTACCGTCGATCCTTCGTCTATTCCGTGCTCTTCCGCGAGTTGTTTACAGGTAATGCAGACGCTCGCGTGAGGAATCGCTTCGAGTCTTTTGAGCGGGATATTCTTGCGGCATCCTTCACAAACTCCGTAAGATTCGTCGTTCATGCGGCTAATCGCTTTGTCGATATTGGCGATTTCACGAAATTCAACATCAGCCAATTTCGCGCTTATTTCGCTCGCCAAAGTGTCTGATGCCTGATCGGCAGAGTCACCTAGTTCGGTCGATCTGCCCAGCGAGCGCAATTGACTGTCTGGCCCAGATACGTTGTTCAATAGTTCGTCGCGCCGTTGCAATAGCGACTGTCGAACGCTTTCGATGAATTGTTTTCGTTTCACTGAATTGTCTCGTAGTGATTGATGTTCAAAGCCCCGTAGGGCTGTCGAAACATAGTACGCAGCTAACCGCCGATTCCTTTTTTATTAAAAATTCGGAACAGGCAAGCCGTACGAGCGGAAGCCAAGTTCGCTCGTCCTCTAATCGCGCCAAAAGTAATTTCCGGCGCCGAATGTACGGGTTGTTCCGGCTTGGAATTGGAATCACCAAGTAGAAAGAGCGTGGAGGTGATTTCGACTGTAAAAACTTGCCCAATCGATAACCAGAAGCTAGATCTCTGTAACTCGAAAGAGTTGTGTATGACAGACAAGGTCAATTCACAGCGACACCCACGATGAATCCTTCCCACCCTAAAGTGATTTTGCAGCGTGCTGGCGATCCCTCGCCACTTGCGATCAATCATGACAAGTGCCTGATACGAACCGTTCACAACGATCGACGCATAGATTGTTGTGCCATTTTTAATGGACCCCACGGCGCGGCAATCAGGAGTTACACCGCAAACGTTTTAGTAAATGGCGAACCGACTTCAGTAAAGTGGCTTAGCGTTGGTGATCAAATCCAACTGCCGTGCTCAACTCAAATTGAAGTTAAAGCAGTACAAATGCAGCCGAATGGCACTAACAGAAACACTAACTTTGTGGCACCCGAAATGTTGCACTCTAAAAATCGGTCAGATAAAAGTCCCGCTGTTCCTCAGCAGGATCTCACGCAAGTCGAACCAGAAGAAGTCTTCTTCAGTCCGTTGTCGCCTGATCTTGAACCAGCCAAAACTGTAGATTCGCAAGATGCGAATCCCGGCCTCGATGCTGAACCAGCTGAACTGGATGAGCTTGAGTCGATTTTTGCACGACTTGGTTTGGCAAGCGATGGCAGTATGCCAACGCCAAGATCGTCAAATGAAAAATCCGTTGACGGAGCTGAATCGGCTATTCCTGTCCCAGAGGAAGAACAGGCAGATTGCGTGGCGAATATCCGCAAACAGATTGAATCCGCGAATGCCAGTGGTTCCGACATTCCACCCATTCCCCAACCCACAGTCGCGAACGGTGTCGAACCTGTCGTCGCCGAGACACAGCTTGAAACTAGTGAGGAGACTTCAATGTCAGAAAATTTAGCAGCAACAAACCCTGAGCCTGTCGCGTCCATTCCGGCAGCGGTTCCAACTGCAGACATGCCAGCAGCGAGTCCAACTCTTGCTCCCGTTGCAGCTCCGCAGCCTGTCGCTCCACAAGCAGGCATTCCACCAAAGGCAGTCCCACAGCCAACCGCTCCGGTCGCATCAGCAAATGATGCACTTTCAGAATTACCATCTGATCTGCGAAACCAGTTGAATGACCTTGTCTCTTCGCTCGAGTTAGAGGGTGCGGATGCACCTGCGGAAATTCCAGTTCCAGCTCCGGTTGTCGAAGCAACTCAATCACCAGCCGCACCACTTGAAGTTCCAGCCGTTGTACCAGTCACAGCGGTTGAGCCACCAGCCAGAAAGGCTGAAAGTGTTGCTGACGTTCTGGTAAACATGGGTATCGAAGTGCCGGGCGCCCAAGAAATGAATGTTGAGCCAGAAGCAGCAACCGCATTGCCGGAATCTGTCGCGACGACGACTCCTGAGATGGGCATTCCGACTTCTCCCGTTTTCGCCAACGTCAATTCGGCGGTCGAAACTCCGGTAACCGAAGCAGAAGCACCTACTGCTCCGACGCCAACACCAGAGCCAACTGCGACGCCGAATCTCCAAGGGTCGGCAGCGGAAGATGACATCCAAGCCTATATGGATCGACTATTGAATCGGACCACCGCACCAGCGACTGCCTCACCCGCATCAGAATCAAGCGAAGAGGTACCAGCAACTGCCGCAGTGAAGCCAAAGCAAGAGACGGTTCCTGCCGTTCTTTCAGCGGAAGAGTTCGTTCCGAGCCATAAAGCGAGTCGTCCAGAGAACTATGACAAGCTCCGTGAGATCGCTAACTCGAGCAGCCGAAACGCTGTTCGAAATAGTAGCGTCAAAGCAAAGAAACAGAGTTTTCTACTCAAAGTTACGGTTAGTTTGCTCGCATTGATCGGATCACTCGTCACGCTCTGCTTCGGGATGACAGTTCCCAGTTGCGTGCTTGGAATTGTAGGCGTAGTTTGTGCTCTGCTGAGTGTTGTCGGCCGCGATTAGACTGCCGACTGTAGATTCATTCAAAAGTCAGTTATGAGCAATCGCCCAATTGGGCACATCGATCACCTTGTCGAAGCTCGGTCATCTCTCGTTATCAGAGTTGGCCGGGCTTTTTCTCGGTACTCTCTGCTGACATCTCTGCGTAGCGATCACGTAGCCATTCGCGGCAACGATTGATGAACTGGTGAACATCCTCACGCAGATAATCTGGATACGTCCAGCGACTGCCTTGCCAGCGAAGGCCCTGATAAAACAAAGTCACTTCGGCGAAGATTCCATTGCGAAGATAGATGCGGTGGTCACGATCCTTTGTCGTTGCCAAAACCAATTTTGCTTCGGTGACGTAGCCCGGATCGAGATTGATTGGACGCGACTCTTCCCATGAACGAAGTGATTCGAATTCGGCTTCCCAAGCGTTGGAATCATGCTTCGATTCAACGACTTCGTCTTGCGGAATTAGTTTAACGAAAGCAAGCAACTGTTTTTGCAAGCCTTCCCCCATCGTTTTGGTGTAGTAGCTGGTTTCCGAAAAGTCGAATCGCTCGCTGGCGATCGCGATCGGTCCCCAATGTTTGGTCGCTTTCGCGATCGCCCAATCAAATGCTTCATCGTGACGGCTGGAAACCGCCAGCACGCGCAGCACGGGACGGAATTGGCGAATTGGGGCCATCGATCAATAGGCCTTCGCAAACACGGCGCGCTTATTGGTATCGGCACCAGTGAAAATACATTTTCCGGGCGTATCATTGTCCGCGATCGGAATGCATCGCGGAGTGACTTTCAAAGGTTTGAGAATTTCTTCCATCTCCGGGCAGTCAACGAAATGGCTCAAGACAAAGCCGCTCGGTTTGTCACCTTTGAAGAACTTTCTGAATTCGTCTAGGTCGCTGATCTCTTTGGTGTTGTCTTTCTGCATTTGAAGAGCTCGCTCAAAAAGACCATCCTGCATTTGTTGCAAAATGTCTGGTAGCGTCGCCAGCATTTCAGCGCGGCCGATGCCGTTTGCCTTTCCTTCGTCTCGCCGGGCCATGAAAACGCTGTCCTTTTCGATATCGCGTGGACCAACTTCTAGGCGAATGGGAACGCCTTTCTTGACGTGGTCCCACTTCTTTCCTCGCACATCGCGTTTGTCGATCCAGCATTCGATTTGCCGACCGGCGAACTGCAGCTCGCGAACTTCGCTACGAAGCGACTCGCAGTAGTCCAGCACTTTTTGTTCTGTGTCGTCCCCTTTGAGCACTGGAATGATCACGACATGTTTGGGAGCAAGTTTCGGTGGCAATACCAAACCATCATCATCGCTGTGCGTCATGATGAGTGCTCCGATCAATCGCGTTGAAACTCCCCAAGAAGTTGTCCACGCAAACGATTCGCCGCCATTGGAATCTTGGAATGAAATCTCTTGAGCCTTGGCAAAGTTCTGGCCGAGGAAGTGAGACGTACCTGCTTGCAGTGCTTTACGATCCTGCATCATCGCTTCGATCGAGAGAGTCATTTCAGCGCCCGGAAAACGTTCGCCTTCTGTCTTCTCTCCTTTGATGACCGGCATCGCCATAAAGTTTTCGGCAAAGTCAGCGTACACGTCCAGCATCAGTCGCGTTTCTTCCAATGCTTCGTCTTCAGTGGCGTGAGCGGTGTGCCCTTCCTGCCAGAGAAACTCAGCAGTACGAAGGAACAGCCGAGTCCGCAACTCCCAGCGAACGACGTTGGCCCATTGGTTGATCTTCAGTGGCAGGTCACGATAGGACTGAACCCATTTCGCGAACATCGATCCGATGATCGTTTCGCTAGTCGGTCGCACGATCAGTGGCTCTTCGAGTTTTCCAGCTGGTACGAGACCACCGTCGGGTCCCGGTTCGAGTCGATGGTGCGTGACGACAGCGCATTCTTTGGCGAATCCTTCCACATGTTCGGCCTCTTTTTCAAGGAAACTTTTTGGAATGAAAAGCGGAAAGTAAGCGTTCTCGTGACCGGTGTCTTTGAACATCTTGTCCAGGTCGCGCTGCATGCTTTCCCAGATTCCATAGCCCCACGGTTTGATGACCATGCAGCCGCGAACGGGTGAATTCTCCGCCAGATCGGCAGCTTTAACGACCTGTTGGTACCATTCCGGGTAGTCCTGTTCGCGAGTTGGAGTGATTGCGGTTTTGTTTTTTGCCATGAGCCGAATTTGTTCTGCTGAAGCTGTCGTGAGTTAGAAGGTCCACATTTTATTCGTTCAGGTTCGCTGACGGTAGCCTGCATTCAATGCGTCACTTGTGAGTTAAATTCGCTGCCAATAGAATGCTTGCCGAACCCACTCCATCTATCCAGCAGCACAAAATGACTCGACGATTTGTTAATGAGCTTGCCGACGGCGAAAACCTCGACCAAGTCTTTCTGGCTTCCGAAAAGCAACTGCGAACCAATCGAAATGGCAATCTCTATTTGCAGTTGCGAGTTAGCGATCGCACTGGGTCGCTGACGGCGATGCTGTGGAATGCCCAGCAGAAGCACTTCGATAGTTTCGAGAACGGAGATTTTGTCACGATCAAAGGGGCCGCTCAGGTTTACAACGGAACCATGCAAGTCCTCGCCCGGGAAGTCAAAAAGGCCAGCAAGGACGGGATCGAGGAAGCTGATTTCATCACGCTCTCGACGCAGAAGCTCGAAACGATGGTCGCTCGCGTCGCGGAGATTCTTCGGTCGCTCAAAAACGAGCATCTGAGAAATCTTGCAGAGTGCTTTCTGGTTGACGAAGAATTCATGAGCATGCTCAAACGGGCGCCTGCCGGAGTCAAGAATCATCATGCCTATCATGGAGGCTTGCTTGAGCACATGCTTTCGCTGATGGAAGTCGCATTGCTGGTGTCGCCTCGCTATCCGAAGCTTGATGAAGACATGTTGGTGTTCGGTACGTTCTTGCATGACCTCGGGAAAATCCGGGAGCTCACCTATTCGCCTGATCTTGGCTACAGTGATCAAGGACAACTGCTTGGTCACATGGTGCAAGGCGTTGTGATTCTGGATCAGAAACTCGCTGAGACCGAAAAGCAGGCTGGCAATCCGTTTCCTGATGACATTGCTGATCAACTGCGCCACATGATCGTGTCGCATCATGGAACGCTTGAGTTCGGTAGTCCTAAAGTGCCGATGACGCTCGAAGCGGTCGCGCTCCATTACCTTGATAGCCTAGACGCAAAACTGCATTCATTTCAACAATTGATCGAAGATGACGTGAATCCAAATAGCCCTTGGACGGTTTACCACCCTTCGATCGGTCGAAAGATCTTTAAAGGACTGTAGGCACGAGGTGACATTGGCTAATTTTATTCTCTGCCTCAACCTGATTTCCACTTGGTATATGGTCGGCTTGATTTGGATGGTGCAAATTGTGCACTATCCTTTGTTCGCCAAAGTTTCGGCTGAGAATTACGTTGAGTACCAGCAGCTACATGAGCGTTACATTACGCCCGTCGTTGGCGTGCCGATGATCATCGAGATCGTCACGGCGATCCTGCTGCTGAGCTATCTGCCCAAGGGAGTTTCGGCGGCTTGGGTTTGGGTGGCATTGATCCTGCTGTTTGTTGTCTGGCTTTCAACGGCTTTTTTGCAAGTGCCTTGCCACGCAAAACTCAACATCGCTTTTGATGCGGAGGCTCATCGACGGCTCGTTGATACGAACTGGATTCGAACCGTCTGTTGGACATTGAGAGGTGTTCTGGTCGCTTGGTTCGTGTTCGGCCAAAGGGTCACGACGGCCTCCTGAGGTGCTATTCGACTCCACGCAATGTAATCTTGCTTTCGCCAACCAGATCTGGTGGAAGTGAACAGAGTCCTTCGGGAATGAAACGAGAAGTAAAGAAACTTGTATCTACTTTGCTGACGCGGTTCACGTGCTGTTGAGGCGTTTCGCCATTTCGCATGTGCATGACGATCGGAGATGGCCCGAAATGTCTGGAGGTTCGCCACAAGACCTTTCCGTCAACAACCAGTTCGATGCTGGCCGTTTTTTCCTTGTATTTGACTTTGTCGCCGCGCTTTGCGAACGGACCGCCCATTGGAAACGGGCTCATGAAGTCGCGGACTTCTGTTTTCGTTTCTTTTTGAATTCCAACTTTAAAACGAACGACTCTATCAAAGTCGTCGCCAGAAAGGACTTTCGCGCCGGCGTCTTCTAGTTTGTCGGTCCACGTTTTCCTGATCTGCTTTTTCGTATCTGCATCGACACTCTTTAGGCCCGAAAGGTCCAAGCCGACGGTGTCGCCCTCTTGAAGGACTAGCAATTCATCGTCGTCGAATTGTTCGATTCGGTCTGCAAGATCGGCATGTGGAAGTTCGATTAGAGATACGCCTCCTTTGTCAACGAATAGAATTCGTCCATCGGAGAGCGGTACAAGGTTTTTGGAACTGGCGTTGTATCGCCAAACAACAGCGCGAAGATCAATGTCGTGAAGCGCTCCGCCGAGCAAGATATATCGACTGTCGATCCACGTGAGCCCGCCCGAAGTTAGCACCACGAATTGGTCGGCTACATTTCCATCTTTCAGATTCCAAATCGTCAGGTCGTTTCCTCGCCGGGCCGCAAAGTAGATTCCATCGGGTGAAAACGCCATCTCTTGCCATGCCGAAGCAGATTCCGGTTCATCGTCGGGTCTCGCAAGGGTGCCTTCGACAACGCCTGAGAGGATGTTCAGAATGTGAATTCTTGCGTTTGCGACGACGGCGAATGACTTGCGATCTGGGGACAGTGTCAGTTTAGGAGTGTGACCAGCCATCCTTGCCGTCGAGGCGTATTCGTCAGAGTTGGAGTCGACGTTCCAGAGCGCTGTTTGTGTTCCAGCTGACAGGATTCTTTCGTCATCAACCATCGTGGCGCATTTTAATTCGATTCCATCGTGATCATGGAAGCCTCTTGTCTTCCAGCCTTTGACGTGTTCAAGCTTGTTTTCAACGACC
Organism: uncultured Pirellulaceae bacterium; assembly: GCA_964582025.1. Lineage (GTDB taxonomy): Bacteria > Planctomycetota > Planctomycetia > Pirellulales > Pirellulaceae > Mariniblastus. The sequence goes on from CAZORS010000011.1 coordinate 44,583, forward strand.
AACCACAAATCGGATCGCGATGGTAAATTTGGATCGTGATTGGTTGTCAGAATTTTCTTTCCATCATCCGATACGGCCAGCAGTGTCGTTCTCTCCCACGGAAGTTCAATTGGATCGCTGGCGGTTCCCTTTGAAAAATTGTAGATCGCCACCCAAGCTTTTTTGTCGAATGGATTGGATACCGAAGTTGCCAAACATGTTTCGTTGAGTGAAAGTGCCCAGCTGCCAACTCGATTGTGGAATTTGAATCGGTCTTGAACAGGCGGCGGCGTGCACTCAATTGAGTCACGATCAAATTTTAGCTTCGCGGCAGGCGAAATTTCTACGCCGTATTCTTCACTCTGTAGTCGAATGTTGCGCCGACCAAATTTCAGATGCACCGCCTTGGGCAAATTGTTACCAAATGTTGAGCGGCCGGTTCGGTTCCCAAAATCGGAGCGATCCCTTTTGCGTCTACTTCTAGGTTGGGATCGGTTGGTGAACGGGTCGGATTCGACTTTCGAATCGCGGGATTCTTTTGGCGAGCCTTGTTGGGGGGCCTGTTCGGCAAACGGATTGTCTTCGGAATCCATAAACTTCTTGACGCATGCTTTGTCAGCGTCGCACAGTTTCGCCAATTCAACGTTCAGGATTTTCCCATCTTTGGTTTCGAGTTTGACCTTGCCATCGTCTACCGCCAATAGTCTTGCCGTGATGGAAAACTTCTGATTGGCCGCGGTCCATTTTCGCAACTCGTCTGGACTGTCTTGCGGCGCGGCGGTTGCGATACTCAAGACAGCGGAAATAGAGAAGCTGAAGGCGACAACACCAAGTAGGAGACGGCGAATGTGAAGCATGACTTTTGCCCAATTGGAGTGAACTGAATCACGATCCAATATCGCACACGATGGGGCTCAGAAAAGTCGGTTTGACGGATAGTGCGAAATTTTCTGCATTGAATAATTCGCCGGCCTTCTGTTTTAGCCTTGAGCAAGCGAATGGCTCATTGAGTACGACGCGATACGTTTAACGATTATCCGGCAGGTGTCGGCGTTTGACAGGCAAAAACGAGGTCGCCTTTCGGCTTGTCGTTAAACGATCATGCGAATAGCCATTGCGCGATGCTCAAACACCTCGAAATAGTCGGGAAATTGAGGCTTGCCAACCTGTTTCGGGTTTACCGAATGTGAGGGCAATCGTTACTTAGAAAACCAGCTCTTGGCTTAAAGCGTGACCTATGTTTGCAGAAGTCCAAAGTGCCCAATCAACGAAATACCCAATCAAAGAATGGAATGCCATGAACGCCGTGTGTTTCAACTGTGGCTGTGAAAAGTCTTCAGCAATTAAGCTTTGCAGCAACTGCAAAGAGATGCCGACGTCGCACGAAGATCGCGTCATCT
>CAZORS010000012.1:0-45176 GCA_964582025.1 uncultured Pirellulaceae bacterium
GAGGCTCAGGAGCTCGAAAGCGAAAAAGTTGGCAAACCAGCGCATGATGAAATGTTGTTCATCATCACGCATCAGACTTATGAGCTGTGGTTCAAGCAGATCGTTTTTGAGTTTCACGAAATCATCCGGATGCTTTCCGATGACGTGGTTGAAGATAAAAAGATGGGGCGAATGCTGCATCTGTTGGCTCGTATAAAAACGATTCAGCGTGTGCTGATCGAGCAAATCGAAGTCATCGAGACGATTACGCCGTTGGATTTCCTCGAGTTCCGTGACTTGTTGGTTCCGGCGTCCGGATTCCAGAGCATCATGTTCAAGCGAATTGAAATCATGATGGGTATCCGGCAAGAGAATCGTATCCCGTCAGATTGCGCTTTCTTTAAGACTCGGCTGTCGTACTCCGATCAGAAGCGGCTGGCTGATGTTGAAGATCGTAAGAATATTCTGGAATTGGTGGACGAGTGGCTACAGCGGGCGCCTCTTTTCAAGATCGACGGATTCAATTTTTGGGAAGTCTACAGCGAGGCCGTTGAAAAGATGCTGGCTTCAGATGCAAAGATCATTAGCGACAACCGAACGCTATCCGATGAAGACAAGGAATCGCAGCTTCAGGAAATCGAGAACACGCGTTCAAAATTCGAATCGATGCTCGATGAATCCAAATACAACAAACTTCGTGAAGCAGGTGAGTTGCGGTTTTCGCATAAAGGATTCCTAGCGGCATTGTTTATCAATCTCTATCGTGACGAACCGTTGTTGTACACGGGATTTCGGTTCCTGACGTTGCTGGTCGATATCGACAGCTTGTTCACTCGATGGCGTCAACGTCATGCCGTGATGGTGCACCGAATGTTGGGCACGAAAATCGGAACCGGTGGATCTTCGGGGACAGGTTACCTAGAAGCGACCACACAAAAGAATCGCGTCTTTTTGGACCTGTTCAATCTTTCCACGCTGCTGATTCCTCGTGAAGATTTGCCGTCATTGCCAAAAGAAGTTCGCAAGGAACTTGGATTCTTCTTCCGCGGAGATGAATAGCGTGGCATCGGGCAAAAAGAAAATCGTCATCGTTGGGGCGGGATTGGTGGGTTCGTTGTTGGGCGTGTTGCTTGGCAAACGCGGCTATCAAGTTGACCTTTATGAGCGACGCAGCGATGATCGAGAAGTTGACGATGATTCCGGACGTTCAATTAACCTTGCCCTTTCGTCACGCGGCATCAAAGCGCTGCAGGATGCTGGACTTTACGAGAAAGTCAAACCGCTGCTGATTCCGATGCGTGGACGAATGTTACATCAGGCCGATGGGACTCAACAATTTTCTGCCTACGGGCAGCGTGAACATGAAGTCATCTATTCGGTTCCGCGTGGTGGGCTGAACAAGCTGATGGTCAACGAGGCAGTCGTTGCTGAACCGGTTCATGTGAATTTCGATCAGAAGTGTACCGGCATCGATTTTGATCATCGAACGGTTAGCTTTGAGAATACGGTCGACGGTTCGGTGACTGAAACTTCATTCGATATCATCATTGGTGCCGATGGAGCGGGTTCACGCGTGCGTCGCGAACTGATTCAAGCCGTCGATGGCGAGGCAACCTCCGATTTTTTGGAGCACGACTACAAAGAGCTTGAAATTCCTGCCGCGGTCGATGGAGGTTATCAAATCGAGAAAGAGGCACTCCACATTTGGCCCCGTGGAGGATTTATGCTGATCGCATTGCCGAATCTTGATGGAAGTTTCACGGTGACGTTGTTTTTGAAAAAGAAGGGCGATCCAAGTTTCGAATCGCTAGACAATTCGGAATCGGTCAACGAGTTCTTCGAAGCTCACTTTCCGACTGCCGTTCCGTTGATGCCTGAACTTAGGAATGACTACGCTGACAACCCCGCCGGGATCCTTGGCACAGTGCGTTGTTCGCCGTGGCATCATTCAGATCGTGGTTTAATCCTTGGCGATGCTTCTCACGCGATCGTTCCGTTTCACGGTCAAGGAATGAATTCCGGCTTCGAGGACTGCAGCGAGCTTATCCGCTTATTGGACGAACATGACGAAGATTGGTCACTCGTTTTGCCCGAATTCAGTCGCCAACGCAAACCGAACGCCGATGCGATCGCGGAGATGGCAATTGAGAATCATACGACGATGCAGAAGAGCGTCATCGATCCCAAGTTTCATCTAAAGAAGGCGATTGGATTTGAGCTGGAGAGACGTTTTCCAGAAAAGTTCATTCCACGCTATTCGTTGGTGATGTTTCACAACATTCCCTACGCGGAAGCACAGCGACAGGGAGTTCTGCAAAACGAAATTCTGGCACGGCTTGTTGATGGCGTTGATGAAATTGAAAATGTTGACTTTGATTTGGCCAAGCAGCTGATTTCCGAGAAACTTGGGTGAAAATTTAGGGGCGGCGGTTTTGACAAAAGCCCAAAATCGTCCGGTACTTTAGACTTTCGCGGTAGTTTGTTTCGCATTGCCAGATGATTGGGCGTTGCTGCCAACGATCGCTATCAGTGAATCGACCATGTTCGACAACTCCGAAGCTTGAGCCGTAAGTTGAACGGCTGCGGTTGCGGATTCTTGGGCCGAATTGGCGGTGGTGTGAGTCATCTGATCCATTTGCGAAAGTTCTTTAGAGACTTTTTCAATGCAGTGACTTTGCTCTTGGCTATCGCTCGCAACTTTGCGAACCACGGAGGTAACCTCCTCAACCGATTGAACAATATTCTCGAGCAAGGACTCAACTTCACTACTCACTTCAACGCCCTGCTTTGCAAACGTTTGAGCGTCAGCAATCAGACCTGCAGAAATGCTTGCAGCTTCTGCACTTCGTTGCGCTAGAACGCGAACCTCTTCCGCAACCACTGAGAAACCTTCGCCAGCCTCCCCGGCACGAGCAGCTTCCACCGCAGCGTTCAAAGCCAACAGATTCGTTTGGGCTGCAAGCCTGTCAATCGTCCCGATGATGCCTGCTGACTCGTGAGCAGAATTTTTAATTTTATCGATCGTTTCGGACATCCTTCCGATAGCTTCTTTGCCACGTCCGACGGCACTACTGGCGTTTTCGGCTGCATTTTCAGCGTTGGAAGCGTGCTCGGCATTGAACTTGGTCATCGAAAGTATTTCGGTTAACGAAGCGTTTACCTCTGCAAGGCTGCTGGCCTGCTGGTTAGCACCTTCTGCAAGATCTCGGCTGCTGCTAGAGACACTTCCAGATGCACTTCTGACTTCGTCAGCTCCGTTTGTAAGTCCGGCGATAACAAATCGAACAGCTCGAGTGATGCCAATCGTGATCATCATCGCGACTCCCAATCCAATAATTGCGGCGATCACTTGTCCAACAAGATTGACTGCACCAGCACGAACGGCGACATCGTTCAGCTCGCCAACGGTCAGCTGAGTATTGTCGACAGCTGCTTCAGCAATGGTTTTGCTTGCTGCGATCAATGCCTTTCCGGATTTGTCTCGGCTTTTCCCGAGTCGCTGCAAAGCCTCCCATTCAACCTTTACTGACTTCAGCGATTGCTCGTAATCGTTGGCAGCAGACTTTGTTTTCGCGATACGTTCTTTGTCTATCGGATCAATCGAGATCGCATCTAACTCAGTGAACAGTTGGTCGAGACTCGCGAAATACCTTTCTGTATCGTCGATCATACTCGGTTGATCGAGTGCCTGAGCTTTAAATGCGGTAACGCGAGCTTGGTTAGCCTGGTTGCGAATATCGCCTGCGAGGCGAATTTTTTTTACTCGGTCTCGCATGTCAGATTCAAGCGCTGAAGCTTGATTTGAGACGAAGGCTTCAATTGTATTTACGTAGTTCGCAGCAGCTGCATCCATGTGTCCGCGAATCTCGTTCAAGCGGCCCGTGTCGCTGGCCGGTTTCTCAACCTCACTGATGAACTTTTGCATTTGGTCTTGGTATACAGAAGCAGAAGTCACTAACGACTGCAAGCTTTCGATGTCCTTAGGCTTCCGCGTTATGTCGATGATTTTGGCTCGGCTCTCGGGAATGGAATCGAGGGCCTTGATTGCGTCTTCCATTAATGACCAATTTTCCGTTGCCTGCGCTTTGAAGTTGAGAATGCGAGCTGCACTGGCGGCATCTTGCATGGCATCTCCTGCGGAAATTTTTCGTAGTCTTTCGTCGAGATCTGTTTGGAATTTGTTTTGTTGACCGGTGAGAAAATCCTCTGTGTTCTGCATGTAAATCTTCGCTGCGGCGTCGAGTTCAGTTCTCAACTGAGAGAGCTCAGTCGCGGCTTGCTGCGTTTGATCTACTAGTCCTTCATACTGAATCAAGCTCGATCGTGAAACTTCTAGCTGTTTGCCAAGTTTGCATAAATGAGCTGACTTCAGGTCAAGTTTTTCAGCTTCACTTAAGGCACTACGTAGCTCAGAAAGTTCTGATTTTGCTTGCTGCAAATAGTTTGGTTTTAGACTTAAGCCAAAACCACGCATTGCATACATGGCTCGATTCGTGGCACCTCGCATCTTTGCAGCGACAATCACTTCCGGCATGAATTCATCGGCCAGAATTGTGCTTTGTTGTTGCACTGATTTCATTTGCTGATTTGCAACAAACCCCATGATCGCTGATATTGCGATCACGACGCCAAAACCGAAGCCTATTTTTGCACCTAGTGACATTTTTAACTTCATCGCGCATCTCGACCTGTTGTGTTCCCGTTACTGACTGCATAGTAAAAGCAGCGTAAAAGTGGCAGTTGGTGGGCAAACGTACTTCACAGAAAACATGACGACGGGATCTGGTCGATAGAACGACGAATGTGATGAAATCCCTATCAGGCCTGAGAAGTTTCACACCAATGAATTCATCGAATATTCTGGTCAGGGATGCCCTGAGATTTGCCCAGATAGAAAAGTTTGAAGGTGAGATTCCCAATCACGTTGGCGCATGAAAAAACCCCGCCGCTCTGCGAACAGTGCGGCGGGGCCGGAACAGAAAAGAGGCCGAATGAAATTGCTCTTGTCCTTCGGTATGATGACCGCAGTTTAACACTAGTGAAGTCGCGATCCAAGCGTTTAGGCAACAAAAAATTCTAACTGGAGCACTTTTGAACATTTCAGATGCAGAAAAGCGTAATTTTCTTGATGTAGCCATCGAAGCAGCGAAGCTCGGCGGCAATAAGCTAATCGAATGGATGGGTAAGGTTGATGTTCGTGAGAAAGGTTTTCGCGACCCGGTAACACAAGCGGACTTTGAATCACAACAAGCAATTAGCGACCATTTGTTGGCAAAGTTCCCTGAACATCAGTTTCTCGGCGAGGAGTCAACCGACAAGTCGTTGGTTTCGACGCCGGGTGTTTTCTGTTGGGTCGTCGATCCGCTCGATGGGACGGTCAACTACGTTCACCAGCTCAATTCGTTTTCTGTTTCGATTGCGTTGCGTTATGGCGGTGAGACGATTGTTGGCGTCGTTTTCGATCCGGTCGTCGGAGAAATGTTTTGCGCGATCAAGGGTCAAGGTGCGACGCTCAACGGCAAACCGATTTCCCACAGCGGTTGTACGGACATTGGAAAAGCGTTGGTTGTTTGCAGTTTCTCCAGCAGTGCGAATCGTGATCATCCCGAAGTCGAACGGTTTCTGAGAGTTCTGGGACAAGCAGCCAGTATTCGAAGGCTTGGTTCGGCTGCGCTCAATTTGTGTTTTGTCGCGTGCGGCAGAGCCGATTCATATTGGGCCACGGGTTTGAGTTGTTGGGATATCGCCGCTGGCTGGCTGATTCTGCAGGAGGCCGGTGCGGTGATGAAGACAATCGAAGGAGGCGAGATCGAATTTTTCGAGCCCAAATTCTGCGCTGCGGCGACGGAGGAAATGTTTCTGGCGATGCAGAAGCATTTGTTGGTTTGACGCCGTTGAACGAAAATGCCGTTCAATGAGCTTTGATTTGGCGCCGCCAGTACAAGAACAAGTTCTCGCTACTTCAATCGTCCCATCGACAACGCAGCCAGCGGAACGAAAACAAGTAGCGGAATCCACGCCGAAAGAGCAGCTGGCTGAATCAAGTTGTAAGTCCCTAGTGACTGGCTGGCCAAAGTCACGATCGAAACGGCACCCACAACGGCGAAGCTGATTCCAGCGGCGACGAAAATGTTGCGATCCGAATTCGACATCGCCAATGGCAAGCCAAGTAGCAACAGAGTTAAGTCGAGAATCGGTTGGAGCACACGGACGTGCAAGCCAACTCGTTGATTGTTACCGAACCATGTCCGCGGCTTCCGTACTGCGACCATCATCTCTGGAGTCGTCCGGTATTGAGCCAACCGATTGCCGAACGCGGCTTCCTCAAGAGACACATCACTGACAACGAAGACTTCATCATCTTTTAGCCACGACACATCGGAAGGCGCGTAAACGACCGGACTTTGCTCGACGACGATTGAACGAAATCCAGCCAACGTTGCCGGTTCGGTCACTTGATGTAATCGGATTCCGGCAGGGTGAGTTTGATCTGCCGACTCAAAAGATGCTGACACCGCCGTCAAACGATTGTTTCTTGAACTCAAGCTGGCCGGCAATTGAACTTTTGGCTCGATGATCTGTTTGTCGGCGAGCACGATTTCTTTTCCACGGAATCGGATTCCTGTTTCGGAATCCTGTTGCACCAACATGTCTGCAGTGCCCTGATCCAGCCAGTTTTGCGGCGTCCGGACAAGACGATCTTTCAGAGCCGGGATCACCATTTCACGGTTCGCGACGGTGAGCCCGATGATGCACAGGGCGGCGACAATGATCGGTCGAATGGCTCTCAGCGGCGTGATTCCACCGGCTTCGATCGCCAGCAGTTCACGACGCTTCTGCATCATGTTGACCGCGAAGATGGCGGAAATCAAAACCAATACCGCAGCCATTTTGTCAAACAGTTCGGCGACTCGCGGAAAGTAAAACTCGGCCAGCAAAGTTGGCCAACCGCCGCAGGGTTCGGCCAACGCAGCCAACTCATCGAGGTTGCTGAATAGATGAACGACCAAAAACAGGCCGACGAAGCTGGTAAAACAGACCGCGAAGATCTTCAAAAACAGGAACAGAAGATATCGGTCGAGGATGGTCACAGTTTTCGTAATCGCTACATTGATTTGGTTGTGCTTGGTACGTCGGATTGTAGAAGCAGTTCAGCAGGACAAGCAGAGCATTTTTTGCTAGCGTGACGCTGTCGACCTTACTGCCCTGCTCTTTCGATCGGAATCAGGAATCGTGTTCCGAGATTCGTTCATTCAAATAGCTTCGTTGATTTATCCTGCAACATGCGTGGGTTGCGATGAAGCTCTGTCGGTATTGCCGACGCATGTCGAAGACGGGTTTCAGTCGAATTGGTGTGATGATTGTTGGATTCGGCTGCCGGAATCGTGGGAACGAGGTTGCCCGAAATGTGGTTCATTTATTAAGCGTCCGGAGTCTTTTGGCGATCGATGTGCTTTGTGCCTAGACTTTCCGTTGCGGTTTGATTCGGCAGTCGCGTTGGGGAACTACAACGGAATGCTGAAGCGACTGGTGCTCGACCTCAAACGGGACATGAACGAACAACTCGCGTTTCAGCTTGGTCGGCTGCTTGGTTTGAAGTTGTTGCAGAGAGGATTCTTTGACGAAATTGATTTCCTTGTTCCCGTTCCGATTCATTGGCGTCGCCGATTCCAGCGTGGATTCCATGCGGCCGGCGTGATTGCCGAAGGAGTTAGCTCGATGACTGGCATTCGTGTTGAATGCGGCATGTTGCGATGTGGTCGATTGACGGAGAAGCAGGGAACGCTGACCGGCCAGAAGCGATTTACGAATGTTAAGGAAGCGTTTCAGCTCAAGCCGTTGGTGACCGTTGCGGAGTCGCGAATTGTAATCGTGGACGATGTGATGACTTCCGGTGCGACGTTGAGCGAGCTGGCAAAGATGTTGATGAAATGTGGTGCGGCGTCGGCGCATTGTGCGGTGGTGGCGAGGGCGACGGGCAGACATCGAAACGGGTGATTTTTTGGATCGGTTTTGTGGTTCAACATCCCCCTCCCCGTCGCGTAGGCTCCGACCCTCCGAGAGGGAGGGAGATGTTTGGCGAAGCCCTGTTCTTTGCACGAACGTTGCCCGCTACGATGGTGGGCATAGAACACACCCAAACACTTTCGCATCATGACATCATCCACATCAAAAAACATTCGCCTTGGAACTCGCGGTAGTAAACTTGCGATGTGGCAGAGCAATTGGGTCAAAAGCGAACTTGAGAACCGAGGCCGCGTTGTTGAGCTGATTCAAATCAAGACTCAAGGCGACATCAAGACCGGTCCGCTCTCTCAAATCGGCGGTCAAGGCTTGTTTACGAAACAGTTGCAGGTTGCGTTGCATGAAAATGAAATTGATTTGGCGGTGCACAGCCTGAAAGATCTTCCCACTGAAGATGCGCCGGGGCTCTCGATCGCTGCAATTCCGCAGCGTGAAACAACCGACGATGCAATCTGTTGTCGCTCGGATGTCGCCGTCAGTTCGCTTGACGCGTTGCCAGAGAAGGCGATTGTTGGAACCGGTAGCGTTCGACGCGCTGCACAGATTTTACACCTGCGTCCGGACCTCGACATCCGTGACATTCGCGGCAATGTTGATACGCGATTGGAAAAGCTGGACTCAGGTGAGTACGACGCCATTGTTTTGGCCGCTGCTGGGCTAACGCGATTGGGGCTCGAAGATCGAATCTCTTTCCGTTTCGATCAGTCTCAACTTTTGCCGGCCGTTGGCCAGGGGGCGTTGGGGCTCGAGACGCGAAGCGATGACGATTCGATTCGATCTGCCGTTGCGGAATTGAATCATCGCGAAAGTTATTCAGCCGCTTTGGCGGAAAGGTCGATGTTGCGAAGACTGTTCGCGGGATGTTTGGCTCCGGTCGGTGCCCGATGTGAAATCGGAAACGAAAAAGTAACTCTCACCGGTGTCGTGCTGAGCCGTGATGGTAAGATAAAGATCGAAGCCAGTGATTCGGCACCGTATGATGAATTCGAAAACTTGGGCATTTCCGTTGCGGAGAAATTGATCGCCGCTGGCGGGGACAAACTGTTGGAGGCGGCACGGTCAACGCTATGAGCAATTCAACTTTCACGCAAAGCGACTATCAACGGTTTGCCGACGAGAACGATGTTGATCTGTCGTCCGTTGGGCCGATGCCACGCGATGCGTTTTTGGAATTGTTGATTTCGACGGTTAACCATGATGATGTTCCCTTTCCAATTCCAGCTGAAAAACGACAAACGTATGTTGATGCTTGCGTTGCCGGCGAGCTTTTCAGTATCGGTGAATTCTCGAACGAAACGGTGGACTTGAAAGAGTTCGCCCATGCGCAAGATTACGATCAGTACACATTCGAAGAACATCTCAGTTGGGCCTGTCTGGTAGCTCAACAGCAAAAAACAAAGCACGAGTTTGCGTGTCGCGAGTATCTTCAGGGCGAAGCGTTGTTCGAAATCGGTTCGGCGATGATTCCGAACTATTGGTTGCTTAATGCTCGGATCTTTCAGCAGACGGGTTGGCAGCTGGCGACGGTGAAGGAAATTATCCCTGCCGAGCTATTCTTTACATGTCATTCACGGCGCTTCTTCCCTGTGACTACGTTCATGCGTCCGCTGGGAACGGATTATCTTGAAGAGCCTGATATCGGACACGACGTTGCTGGTCATGTCGCCACATTTACGATTCCAGCCGTAGCGAACGTGATGCAGAATCATGGCCGAGCTCGCGATCTGATTTACGATCACCGTGACCGGGAGCTGAGTGGCGTGACAGATCCCGCGAAAATTGAAGCGATCAAACTTCATGCGGATCAGTTGCTTGCATATGCCGGGCGGATCTATTGGTTCACGGTCGAGTTCGGACTGGTGATGCAGGACGACGAAGTGCGTGACTTTGGAGCGGGAATTCTTTCGTCGCCAGGCGAGACGAAGTACAGCATTCAAAATGATGAATCGAATCGAATTCTGATCGATCCGCAGGTGGACGCTGATCTGTTGCGGCTGGCCAATACGGACTACATGATCAGTGAATTTCAGAAAACGTATTTCGTGTCCGAGAGTTTTGACCGGCTCGATACGATTACGCCGGAGCGAATATTGGACGCGAGTCAACGGGCGATGTCGTTGCCCGATTTCACGTGGAGAGAAATTGTTCCTGGCGATCGCGTTTTAAACGTTGGCTCAATTGCGACGTCAGTAAACGAAAAATATTATCGCTTGATGGCTGGCCAAAATATGGACGAATGTCTGAAACGCACGGCGATGGGCAACTTGAAGATGTATGCCGATGGCTTCGATCGCGAACTGCTGAAACAATTTCGCACGGCTCCGCCCGAAATTCCGAAGAAAGCGCTGCAGTGGTATCGCGACGCAAATGCTGTGGACGATCGAATTAGTTGAAAACGCCTGAAACTGCCAACGTCGCCACGAAAGTGACGATCGCCAAGCCGAGAAATACTTTATTCTTTCTAAGCCGTTTGGCGTCGTAAGAATAACGCAGCTTGAGTTCTTCGTACTCTTTCCTTTCGAACAAGGAAAGCGTTTTTAGTTTTACGCTTGAATGTGTCATCGTTCTCTCCCGAATAGTTTTTAAAAGTTAGGTTTCCCCTCTGTCTAAAGTTGGTGCTTTCATCCGTGCCAAACCAGATAAATAGATGTTCTGTGGACAATAGTCGACACAACCATCACATTCTGCGCAGCGGAATCGGTACTTGAGGCAGGTGTGGTCAAACTGCTCACACGTTGGAATCGAGACCCGTATCATCGATCTTGCGCCAGTTTGGCTCGATTTTTAGACCGAATGGACCGAATTGCTTGAGCCGCTAGAATAAGGGGGCTTTGAGGTTGTTGGCTGGACATGGATTACGGTTAGAACCTAATCGAAGCACACCGTTTGAACGACAAGAAACTCAATGGCAAGCACTGCTCTCTTTCCTCCGCAAATCGAAGCGAATCGAAAACTGATCGAAGACGCGCTGCAGCGCTATTGTGATTTCGATTCTGATTGCCCACAACATTTGGCCGATGCGATTCGGTACTGTTTGTTGGCCCCCGGAAAACGAATTCGCCCTCTGCTGACGCTGGCGGCGTCCGAAGTTTGCGGCGGCGAAATCTCCAACGCGATTCCAGCTGCTTGTGCCGTTGAGATGATTCACAATTACTCGCTGATCCATGATGACCTGCCAGCGATGGATGACGATGAGCTTCGTCGCGGACGTGCGACGTGCCACATCAAGTTTGACGAAGCGACGGCGATCCTTGCTGGCGATGCTCTGATTCCGATGGCGTTCGAAACGATCGCGAAAGAGGTTAGACCCGCCGAGGTGGCACTTGAATGCAGTCGCTTGCTGGCAAGAGCTTCCGGGCCGAGCAAACTTGTCGGTGGCCAGGCGGATGACCTCGGGTGTGAATTTGGGGAACGCGACCGCGTGATGTTGGAAAAGATCCACAGCCGAAAAACGGGTGCATTACTAACGGTTTCACTGGAAATGGGGGCTGTGACGGCTCGCGCCAGCGAATCGCAGCGCAGTTCGTTGGTAGAATACGGGAAACATTTAGGCCTAGCCTTCCAAATCGTAGATGATCTGTTGGACTTTCGAGGTTCACAGACCAAAATGGGGAAACGAACAGGCAAAGATGCGGACCGTGGCAAGCTAACTTATCCGTCCGTATTGGGCGAAGCGGAAAGCGAAACTTACGTCCACGAAATCACTGAGAAAGCCATCGCTTCAATCGAACCATTCGGTGAAGCGGCAAAACCACTTGAACTCCTCGCACGTTTTGTTGTGAGTCGTACCCAATAGGATTGGGTTAGCAACAACGAAGTAACGGCAAACAACGCAGTAACGGAGACACCTATGTCCAACTTCCTTTCCAAAATTAACGACGCCCGTGATCTCCACGAGATGTCGTTGGCTGATCTCAATTTGGTCGCCGACGAAATCCGTGAGACGCTCTGCAATTTGCTCAGTAAACGAGCTGCTCACTTTGCATCCAATCTTGGCGTTGTTGAGTTGACGTTGGCGTTGCACAGCACGTTTGATTTTTTGAATGATCGATTGATTTGGGATACAGGTCATCAGATCTATCCTCAGAAGTTAGTGACGGGCCGATTCAAGCAGTTCGATACGATTCGAACTCGTGGCGGGCTGATGGGTTATCCGAATCCTGAGGAGAGCGACTACGACCTATTTGTCACCGGTCACGCAGGATCCAGTGTTTCAACTGCGGTCGGTCTGCGCAGCGGCGACGATTTGATGGGTCGCGACAACTACACCGTTGCTGTGATTGGTGATGGAGCATTTCCGTCGGGTATCGTTTATGAAGCGATCAACAATGCCAGCGAGTTGAAAAGCAAAATGCTGGTCGTGCTCAATGATAACGAGATGTCGATTTGTCCTCGTGTCGGCGGCGTGGCACATTACTTGGACAAGCTCCGATCGAATCCGATTTATTCGGGCGTCAAATCGGAAGTTGTTAGCATGTTGAACAAGGTTCCGTTGTTGGGTGATCCGACCGAGCGGTTGCTTTTCCAAATCAAAGAAGGTGTCAAAGCTGGCTTGCACGGCGGCATGATGTTTGAAGACTTCGGCTTCAAGTACTTTGGTCCGATCGACGGACACGATATTGGATTGGTGAAGAAGTATCTGAAGATGGTTCGCGAGATCGACGGACCCGTGCTGCTTCACGTGATTACTAAAAAGGGCCACGGCTATAAACCGGCGGCCGAAGATCCGGTTTACTTTCACACGCCACCCGCGTTCGAACGTAGCGAAGAAGGCGAACCGGTTCCGTTGTCGAGTGCTTCGACGAAAGCGTTTACGAACCATGCGTCTGATGCCATCGGCGATCAGATGCGACACGATAAACGCGTGACGGTGATCACTGCCGCGATGTGCCAAGGCAATAAGCTTGAACCTGTTCGCAAGGAATTCCCGGATCGATTTTTCGATGTGGGTATCTGTGAAGGGCACGCCGTTGCGTTTGCTGCCGGACAGGCCAAAGTCGGCATGCGTCCGATCGTCGATATTTACAGCACGTTCTTGCAACGAAGTTTCGATCATATTTTCCAGGAAGTCTGTTTACAGAAACTTCCGGTTACGTTCATGCTCGACCGCGGCGGTCTGACCGCGAACGACGGTCCCACGCACCACGGCACGTTCGACTACGGCTACATGCGACTGTTCCCAAATATGGTTGTGATGGCTCCTGGAGATGCGAACGACATTGGAGCCATGTTGGATTTCTCGTTGAATCATGACACGGCTTGCTCGATTCGATATCCAAAACTGACGGCGACTGAAATTGAACGCGAACTGCAACCGATTGAACTTGGTAAATCAGAGACGCTTCGGGAAGGCCGCGATGGAGTCATCGTTTGTGCCGGCACTCCGCTGGTCGATTGCGTTGCAGCGGCTGAGCGGTTGGCAGAAAGCGGAATTGATGTTGGGGTGATCAATGCTCGTTTTGTGAAGCCGATCGATCGCGACATGGTTCGCCACACGATTGAGAATCATGGCTTTGTCGTGACGGTCGAGGAAGCAATGTTGCATGCCGGATTCGGAAGTGCTTTCCTCGAAGCCGCTAATGAAATGGGACTCGACGCCCGAAAAGTTAGCCGCATCGGAATTCCGGATTTGTTCGTGCCCCATGGAGATCGCGCCGGCTTGCTTGCTGATCTGAAGCTCGATACAAAAGGAATCGCTCAAACTTGTCGCGACGCGATGGGGGCGGCGTCGGATGTTGCTGTCGACTCGGTTGGGTCGTAGGCCACCGTCAGTACAAGCCCGAAGCGTGTTTTTTAGACTTGCACATTGCTTTAGCCCGGAGGGCGGCATAGCCCCTGCCGGTGTCGTGAGGCGCCTTACGACACCGGCAATGGCTGTGTCGCCCGCTGGGCTGAAACACTGCAATTTCAAAAAAAAGCACGAACGAGTGTTCGGCAATTGCTGCGAAAGTCCACTCACTTGCCCTTCGGGCTTGTATTGATATACGAAAGTAAAACCGGATGAAGAAAACAGACGGCCAAAAGAAATTTAAAGTCGTCCTTGTTGGTTCGGGAGACCGTCGGCCGAAAGTTGTCGAGCAAGCCAACGAACTTCGTCCACTGATCGAATCGGTCGTCGAAGTCGTTGGCGAAGAATTCGACTATTCAGAGAACCCGGGTGAAATGGGAGCTGACTTTGCAATCGTGCTCGGTGGGGATGGTTCGATTTTGCGAGCCGCGACTCGAATGGAAGATTCCCAAATTCCCGTCCTCGGCGTGAACTTGGGCAAGCTGGGTTTCTTGGCTGACGTGAATCCATGCGATGTCGAACCGGCTCTGAGGTCAACTGATCAGGGCGAGTTTTCGCTGATCGATCATTTGATGCTGCAGCTTCAAATATTCCGCGGTGACGAGATGATCGCTGAGAAAACGGGGCTCAATGAGGTTGCCATTCTGGGAGGACCGCCGTTTGATATTCAGCAACTGGATCTCTTGGTTGATGGAATTCCGGCGACTTCCTATAGCTGTGATGGTTTGATTATCAGCACGCCGGTGGGTTCGACGGCTCACAATCTTTCGGCGGGCGGTCCGATTTTGCGCAAGGACTTACAGGCTTTCGTGATTTCTCCAATCAGCCCACATACGCTGACGGTTCGCCCGATCGTTGATACCGCAGATCGCGTTTACGAGCTGGTCGCAGCGGATCCGAATGAGTCTGCTTGCGTGGTTTTGGACGGTCAGATCGTGACGAAACTGCAAGCAGGTGATCGAGTCCGCGTTTCTCGGGCCAAATCGATCTTTCAATTAATCGAGGTCAGCGGCAATAATTACTATCGCACGCTCCGGGAGAAACTCGGCTGGGGCGGCGAGTTCAAGAAGAAGTAACGTTGGGCCATGTTTTGCAGTAACCCAATACAAGCCCGAAGCGCAAGCGAGTGAATAGGCCGCAGGTATTCATTCACTCGCTTGCGTTTCGGGCTGGTATTGGGCGGCTAGACATTTGTTGACGAGATCCCGACTACCGAGCCTTTCGTAAGGAGACGATGGTGACCCGATTGCAGTTGAAGAATGTATCACTAACGATTGCGCTGACTCTGATCGCCATTTCTGGCGCTTTCGCCCAGCAAGCCACGCAGCAGCAATCCGAACCTGCGAAAGTTGAATCGCCAACCGAAGACAAGAGCGCGGAATTCGCGGCGCAGATTGACAAGTTTGCTCGGCGTAAAGTTGCGGCTCAGAAATATACGCTCGAGTACAAATTTAAAAAGGGTGACGTGATTCAATGGAAGCACGATCATCGCACTGTGATCAAAACGCGTTCTGGTGCCGAGACAGACAACACGTCGACGCGAGCCCAACCAGATTTCAAATGGACTGTTCGAAACGTAGACTCTCGGGGAACGATTCGCTTCGATATCGAAATGGAACGCATCAAAGTCCTCGAGCAACTTGGTGCTAAAGATCCAGTTTACTACAACAGCGACAAAGACAAGCAGGTTCCGAACACATGTGTTCCTTACAAGGAACGACTCGGCAACGTTTGTGCGACGTATTCGATTTCTCCTAACGGTCAGGTCGTTGCCAAGAAATCAAACTATCAGCAGATTACGCTTGGCGGAGTCGGCGACAATCCCGTGGTTGCATTTCCGAACAAGCCGATCTCCGTCGGACACAAATGGGATGTGACTCATGTTGTTCGTGCGAAAGATGAATACGGCTATGAGCAGCAATTGAAGCTTCGGTTGCGATATGTTTTGGAGAAAGTCGTCGATGGAAAGGCTCACATCACGTTCGACACCGACGTGCTTACGCCGCTCAGTGATGAAACGATTCGAGCACAGATTGTCAGTCATATGGCGAGGGGTTTTATCGTTTTTGATATCGCTAGGGGTGTCCTGTTGAATCGTGAAACACGATGGGACGAACGTGTGATTGGATATCAAAAGGCCGAAAACTATATGCACTACACGGCGTTTCGCAATGAAGTTCGGTTCGAAAAAGAGGAAGTCGCAGTGAAATCGGCAGCTCCCGTCGCGAAGGTTGCGAAAAAGGAGACTGAGGAGGAGCCGCCCAAGACTCATACGCTGCTGCAGCCAATGAAGAAGTAGTCGAAGGTGAAAGTTTACAGCTTACAGGGTACAGTGTTCGATTCTGAAAACTGTACCCTTTTTACTTTTAGCTTCCGCTCATGTTCAAATTCGAACTCCTTCACGTCGACAAATATTGTGGTGCTCGGCTTGGTCGACTCACAACGCCACGCGGCGTGATTGACTTGCCGACCTTCATGCCGGTCGGAACTTGTGGCACCGTTAAAGGCATGACGACCGACATGGTCGAAGCGACCGGTTCGCAAATTCTGTTGGGCAATACGTATCATTTGCATCTTCGGCCTGGTGAAGGCGTCGTCGCAGAGCTTGGCGGACTGCACAAGTTCATGGGTTGGGACAAACCGATCCTGACCGACAGCGGCGGATTTCAAGTCTTCTCTTTGGCGCAGCGAACCGTCGTTGACGAAACAGGAGCCACGTTTCGATCTCACATCGATGGCAGCAAGATCACGATCACTCCTGAGATCAGTGTTCAGATTCAACAAGATCTCGGTAGCGACATCGCGATGGTGTTCGATCACGTTATCGAATTGCCAAGCTCTCGAGACAAAGTCAAAGATGCGATGGACCGATCGATTCGCTGGGCCGCACGCTGTAAGGATGCTCATACGTTAGATTCGCAAGTTCAGTTCGGCATCCTGCAAGGCGGACTCGACGAAAGCTTGCGAGTTGAATGTGCCAAAGAGCTACGGAAGCTTGACTTTCCCGGCTACGCGATCGGCGGATTGAGCGTCGGCGAACCGCCACCAGAAATGTATCGCATCATCGAAGCGACGACTCCGCACATGCCCGAAGATCGACCGAGGTACTTGATGGGTGTCGGTCGGCCCGAAGATTTGCTTCAAGCGGTTCTGCGTGGCGTCGATATGTTCGACTGCGTGATGCCGACTCGAAATGGCCGCAACGCGATGGCTTTCACGGACGACGGATTCCTGAAAATGAAGAATGCGATCCACGAGCGTGATCCGCGGCCGATTCAGGAAGGCATGCAAACGCCCCATGCGGAACTCTCTCGCGGCTACATCCGCCATTTGTTCATGGCAAAGGAAATGTTGGCCGGGATGCTGCTGTCGATGCATAACATCGGCTACTACCAGCGTTTGATGACCCAGGCCCGCGAAGCGATCGCTGCGGATCGATATCGCGATTTTTTCGAGGAAAGAATGGCTGGCTGGGCTGGGGGGAAGGCGGAGTAGCAAATGGGAGGTCGGAGGTCGGAATTCGAGAGATAACTTGGGGAATGAGAGAAGAGATGGGATATGGGAAAAGTCCA
The DNA here is from genome assembly GCA_964582025.1 of uncultured Pirellulaceae bacterium. Lineage (GTDB taxonomy): Bacteria > Planctomycetota > Planctomycetia > Pirellulales > Pirellulaceae > Mariniblastus. The sequence continues at coordinate 17,365 of CAZORS010000012.1, forward strand.
TCCTAGGGAAACTCCGTCCTTGTCATTGATTCTTCGCATTCCGACCTCCGACCTCCCATTTATTCAATCTCCGACCTACGAATTCCGACCTCCGACCTCGATTCTGCCCTTGTCGCATTTTTGCCCAGAATTTAGACTCTAGCGGCTTACAAACTCGACATTTGCGGGAGTTCTGCGCTCCCGTTCCACCAATCCGGTGGACGACCAAAAAACGATCGTTCAAAAGCGAACCTTAATGTATTACTTGTACTCAATCCTGTGTCTGTTGCTGGTGCAAACCAAAGCAACCTCGGCGGGGTCCGCAGCTGCGGCCGCTTCCGATGTTATTGACGCAACCGGAGGAGCAACGGCGCCTGAGCCGTCTTTCTTCGAATCAATGATTTATTTCCTGCCGGCAATGCTGGCCATGATGCTGGTCTACCTGTTGATTATGAAGCCACCCGCCAAAGGCGGCGGCAAGGGTGATCTGCCGGAGCTTAAGAAGAACGACCGAGTCGTGACGGCGGGCGGAATCGTCGGAACAGTAATCAAGAACGATCCCGAATCTGACACAACGACGCTTCGAGTCGACGAATCGAGCAACGCAAGGATGCAATTCCTGACTTCTTCGATCGTCAAAGTCCTCTCCGACGAGAAGGATATTAAAGAGAAATCGTCTTCGGACAAAAAGTAGAGACCGTTCATTTTTCAGCCGCTACTTGCTGATGCGGCGCCGGTATTTCTCTTGAGCCAAAATTTTTTGAGCTCACTGTAAATTTGCCGGATACACCAAACCATTTTTCCTATTCAGAAATCAAAAACGAATGTCTGATTCAATTTTGACGATCAACCCGTCCGATTTGCCAAACGTACTCGCTCAAGCCGGTGTTGCTGAGGTTGCTCAAAAGGCTACGGATGAAATTAGCTTCTTCCAAACGGGCACCTTTGGATTCATCCTGCTGTTGGCAGTGTTGTTCCTTGGCTGGTTCCTTGCGAAGACAATTTCTAGCTCGTTGCGTTTGCCCGAGTATCGCAGCCGACTGACGATGGCGATCTTGCCGTTGATGTTGGGTGCCCTGTTGATCTACAGCGGTTGGCCGCCACGATTCGGTGTCGACTTGAAAGGCGGAATGAATCTTGTGGGGTCGTTGAACCTGGCAGATTTCCCCAAGGAGAATCGTCCGAGTGCTCAGGACATCATCGATCAGCTGATCAAGCGTGTGAATCCTTCGGGAACGATGGAGATCGTCATTCGACCACTCGGTGAAGACAAAATCGAAGTCACAATTCCAGATGTGACGTCTGCAGAAGCCGATGAGATTTGGCAGCTGTTGGTGTCGGCAGGAAAGCTCGAGTTTCGTATCGTTGGTGATGACAGATTCCATAAGGCGGAATTTCAATTGGCCGAGGACTACGCTAACGATGGTGGACGTGGGAAAGTCATCGAAGATAAAGAAGGCAAGAAAGTTGCGTTCTGGTGTCCGGTTGCTCGTGTTGAGATCGAACAAGGCCAAACGGTTCCCGCGGTCATCCCATTCAAGTACTACCCCGATGCAACTCAGCTTTTCCGCGATCGCAACACAGGTCAAATTTTCGACCAACGCGAATGGATGTCGATCATGCCACGTAATCCCGATTTCCGCGGAGCATCGTTTGCTGAGTACTGTGATGCTCGTGGTATTCGTCCACAGATTCTGATGATGCAGCCTCGTGCAGATGAAAATGTTGAAGGTCGTCACATGGCAGCCGTCACGCGTGGTACTGACCAAAAAACCGGTCGACCGATCGTTCAATTCGAAACAACCGCCGAAGGTGCTGGGCAACTTGGGATGCTAACGGGCATGAATGAGCCTGACGCTGCTGGCAACAAACGACTGCTGGGAATCGTGATCGATGACAAGCTGCATTCGGCTCCGTCGATCAACAGCCGCATTAGTTCTCGCGGAATCATTGAAGGTGACTTCACAATCCGAGAGATCGATGACTTAGTCACCAAGCTGCAAAGCGGCAAGATGAAAGCTGCTCTCAACAAGAACCCGATCAGTAAAAACTACGTCGAGTCTCTGCTCGGTCAAGAACTTCGCTCCAAAGGGATCTGGGCGATTACCGTTTCACTGGCTTTGGTGCTGGTGTTTATGATTTTCTATTACCGTTTCGCTGGTATCGTTGCCGCGATCAGCCTTGTGTTAAACATTGTGCTGATCCTCGCCGTCGTGATGGCAATTCAGCAACCGCTGACTCTGACGGGACTGGCTGGTCTTGTGCTGACGGTCGGTATGTCAGTTGATGCCAACGTGCTGATCTTTGAACGTATTCGAGAAGAAATGGACCGTGGCTCCACGCTGCGAATGGCGATTCGAAACGGTTTCGACAAAGCTAGAACCACGATTGTCGATGCCAACGTGACAACTTTGATCACAGCGATCGTTCTCTACGCCGTTGGTACTGAGCAAGTCAAAGGTTTCGCCGTGACGCTGATTCTCGGTATCCTGATGAGTATGTTCACCGCGATCTTCTGTTCGCGAATCATCTTCGACATCGCCGAGCGTAAGCGTTGGTTGACGAAGTTGAACATGACGCGAATTTTGGAGAAGAAGAAATTCGACTTCATCGGCAAGATCGGGCTCACGGGAGTCATGTCTGCCCTGTTGATTGGTTGCGGGATCGCCGGCATGTTCTTGCTCGGTTCAAAGATTTTGGATCACGACCTTCGCGGCGGTTCCACCATTCGAATGGTTTTCAATGAGCAGCAGAACCGTGACGAGATTCAGAAAATTCTCGACGACTACGATGAGTTGGAAGTCAAAGGCGAAAAGATCGAATTCTCAGTCGCAGAATTTGGTGGAGTCGAACAGAAGCCAGAAGATAAAGGACGAATCTTCCGAGTCGACAGTAACTTGACGGCTTGGGAAGGTGGCAATGAAGACGAGAAATGGCCTGGGCTTGACGAAGTAATGACGGAGTTGTTTATGGACAAGCTAAAGCTCCACAAAGTCGACATCGTCGGCGGAGTTGGCTCAGGTGCTGCCCCTGCTGATACGGGCAATTGGAAATTGCGAACTCCTTCGCGAAACGCATCATGGAGTGCGGCTCCGACGGTCGCGTCTTTGATTGCCAATCCAACGATCATGTTGCAAGACGCTGGCGATGAAACGCAGGCTGAGGAAGCTGCTGCTGAACCAGAAACAACGGAGCCAGCTGCTACGGAGCCAGCGACAGAAACGCAGGATACAGATGTCGATCCAGTCGTCGAACCAGATGCGGAAACTGAGGAATCGGACAAGCCTACACTTAGCGGTGGGGACTTGGTTGTCGATGAAGGTCCCGTTGTTCGTCAAATGGGTGCCTCGTCTACTACCGAAACGACAGTGACGATCGAACCTGCGATTCTTGGTAAATCACTGCGGGCGGAAATTTTAGCATCGGCTCGCAAGCTTGAGATGGATCTTGAAGAGGAACAAGTTGTTCTGATTTCGAAAGACATTCTCGAAGGCGAAAACGCAGACGGTACCGTGTCACCTAACTGGACAATCAAGCTCAATGTGCCTCAAGAAGAAGACGGAGCCAAAATCATCAACAGTTGGTCTGAGGATTTGAATGCTCAACCATATTTCCCGACTTCCAGTAAAGTTGGTAGTCAGATTGCTGAATCGATGCGAGTCAACGCGGCGCTTGCGATCATCTTCAGTTTGATCGGAATCATCGCCTACATTTGGGCTCGATTCCAGAACATTGCTTTCGGCCTTGCGGCTGTTGTGGCTCTGTTGCACGACGTGATGGTCGTACTCGGAATGATTGCTCTGTCGCACTACGTGGCTGGAGCGCTTGGGATTTTGGGAATCGACAAGTTCAAGATCAGCCTCGAAATCATTGCGGCGTTGTTGACCGTGATTGGTTATTCGTTGAACGATACGATCGTGGTGTTCGACCGTATTCGAGAAGTCCGTGGTAAGCGAAAGCAAATTACTTCGGACATGATCAACACGAGTATTTCTCAGACGCTTAGTCGTACGATTTTGACATCGGTCACCACGTTCGTCGTTGTGTTCATTCTTTACTGTTTCGGTGGCGACGCGATCCACGGATTTGCGTTCTCATTGGTTGTCGGCGTGATCGTCGGTACGTACAGTTCGATCTTCATCGCATCCCCTGCACTGTTGTGGTTGATGAATACGATTGGACTTTCACCGGAGCCAGTCGAAAAAGAGGCTGCTGCCGGACAGGTCTAAGTGGACCAATTGATTGGCGAGCCACGAATGTGGCGGCAGCATATAGCTGTGGGTGTCCGCCCAAAGTCTATGCGATCCTGAAAACGGAAAGCCACGAATGTGGCGACAGTAACTCGAGTGCTGAATTGCTGTCGCCACTTCGTGGCTTTCGTTCTAATGACGGTTCTTTTTCTGTGGGCTGACACCCACAGCTAGTCGCGGCCGCCACTCCGTGGCTAGAGTTTCGGCGCGGTTAACTTCCGTGGCACTTCACTCGAATTGCCAAAACGGTTCGTCGATTTACCCTCGCAATGTTAAGCGTTAGCGATTGCTTTGATTTCTCCACTACCTCAAATGGCCGGTTTGGATGTCCAACTTTCACTCAACGGAAAAACCCGAGATTTTTTCGATTGGTTACGATCCATCTTCCGCTTAACCGCGTACTGTTGCCGAGCGCCGTGCAATACTTCGTCGGTGCAAACCACAGGATAAACTCTACGGCCATGGATTGGCTCGGTTCGATCCGCTACTGAAATTTCTACGACAGTAATTTTGGTGGCATCCATGGAGTAACTAATGGGTTCCTTTCAACAAATTCTAATGGGTGTTACGTGCCTCGCGGCAGCCTTCTTTTTCGGCAGCTACTTGCACAATCGCCCCGCTGAAAATACACAAGTCGACTTAAGCCAAGTTGCTTCTGTCGATCCACTCGATTCGCTCTTCTCTTTTGGGAAGGTCGCCGATTCGAGTGCCAATGGCGCAATCAAAAAGCCAACGGTCATCGCTCAACAGAACAATCAGGGCAGCATGGCACAATTGCCAGCTGCACCTGTGATGCCAGCGATCGACCCGTCTGAGCGAGCTCCTTTGATTGACGCCGCCCATCATCCTGTTCGGCAAACACAGTCTACTCAATCGGCGGAATCAAACGTGATTCCTGCGGTTACTCGAAAGCCCATCGTTCCCGATTTCTCGGAATTGGCGTCGCGATTTCGTAACTCACCGCTTGAGCTTTCTGGTTCCGCATCGACGACGCCTGAAAGTCCCTCTGAGCGGAGTGCGATTCATCAGTCAGAAAGAGCACCTGGATTCTCAACCGTTTTCGACGCACCAGAAATGGTGATTCGGCAGCCTGAGAAACTTCGGCCGGTTCAGCCAGCTCCAATCCAAGATTTTTCACGAGGAGTCGACCGTATCGAGGAGTCTATCCGAAATGAGTTTGCTGCAAATGAACCTAAGCCGCAAGCGGAATCGACGCGCTGGCGAGTCAATCGTTCTCGACAAATCGATCAGTTTCGAAACGCAGGACAAGCTCCACGTCAGGATTTTGAGCCTCAACAATCGATTGAAGATGTGCTTTCGCGTCGCAGTGCGGACTACTTGAAAGACTCTGATGACGTTCAGACAACTTTTGCGACGGATCCCGTGCAGGACGATTGGATGACCGCCAAACGCTTGAAGGTGACTCGCAAAGCGGCACAACGAAATCAACGGGATCCGCTTGAGATTGAAGATCCGGGCAATCGATTTCACAGCAGTGTGATTCATCGCCCAAAATCAATTGACCCTCCGGAACCCGATTTCGAAACTGCTTACTACACGCCAACTCGACAACGTCAGGATGCTGCTCCTCCAGTTCCTGTAGTGAAACGTCGGATGCAACCGATTCAATCTGACACGTCATCGAACTGGAGTCGTCAGTCAAACATTCAATCACAGTTTGCCAACACTTACGAAATTCAATCTGGCGACACGCTGCAAAGCATTTCGATGCGATTTTACGGTTCGGCAGACTACTATCTAGAAATTTACAAAGCCAATAGAGAGGTGCTCGATCGGATTACATCATCGCCAGCCGGCGTTGAGATTGAGATACCTAGCCTGAACAATTGACTCTCCTCAATTGTGTTGTTCGGAGAAGGCCGCCTGAGATTCAGGCGGCCTTTTTGTTTTGTCGCTCGGTTCTCCGAACCGAAAGCGAGCGAGATGTTGCGGTCAGCTTCCGGCAACGCTTTCCCGATGGAAGAATGTTACATCGGTCCGCTATCAGCTCGGAGAGAGCTAGGTGGGCTGAGCGACAATGCCAACGCGTCAATCTGACCCGCTTCACAGGGACTTTCTGTTGCGTTATACAGGTCAATTCAACACTTGTCCTAAATGCAGCGGATGGAGAGAAAAGCAGATGTCCAGTGAGAGCAAATGCCCCGTACTAAACCCGGCTCATCGAAACACAGCAGCTGGAGGCCTTTCGAATCGCGACTGGTGGCCGAACCAGTTGAACCTGCAGATGCTGCATCAGAACGCACCGATGTGCAGCCCAATGGGCGAGGAGTTTAATTACGCCGAGGAGTTTAAATCGCTCGATCTTGCAGCTGTGAAATCTGATTTGGTTGCTTTGATGACCGATTCTCAGGAGTGGTGGCCTGCCGACTACGGTCACTACGGGCCATTCTTTATTCGGATGGCGTGGCACAGTGCGGGAACTTATCGAACTGCAGATGGTCGCGGCGGTGCAAGTTCAGGAACGCTGCGTTTTGCGCCTCTCAATAGTTGGCCCGACAACGCGAACCTCGACAAGGCTCGTCGTTTGCTCTGGCCGATCAAACAAAAGTACGGCCGCAAGATATCTTGGGCTGACCTGATGGTGCTGACCGGTAACTGTGCGCTGGAGTCAATGGGATTTAAGACCATGGGTTTCGCCGGTGGTCGTGAAGATGTCTGGGAACCAGAAGGCGATATTTCATGGGGTCCAGAAAGTGAATGGCTCGGCGACGAAAGATACAGCGGAGATCGTGAACTCCAAGGACCGCTTGGTGCGGTTCAGATGGGGTTGATCTACGTGAATCCTGAAGGCCCCAACGGTAGCGGCGATCCGGTTGCGGCAGCTCATGATATTCGCGAAACGTTTGGTCGTATGGCGATGAACGATGAAGAGACCGTGGCGCTGATCGCCGGTGGTCACACGTTTGGAAAAGCACATGGTGCTGCTGATCCAGATCAGTACGTCGGCCCAGAACCCGAAGGTGCCGGACTCGCCGATCAAGGGCTCGGTTGGATCAACAGTTACGGAAGCGGCAACGCAGGCGACACGATCACCAGTGGTCTCGAAGGCGCTTGGACGACTGAGCCCGCAAAATGGGACAACAACTACTTTGACAACCTGTTCGGTTACGAATGGGAGCAAACGCAGAGCCCCGCTGGCGCGACCCAGTGGGCTCCTGCCAATGGCGGTGGCGTCGCGACGGTTCCGGATGCACATGATGCGTCGACGAAGCATGCTCCGATGATGTTCACGACCGACATTTCAATGAAAGTGGATCCAGCTTACGGTCCGATTTCAAAACGTTTCCACGAGAACCCAGACCAGTTCGCCGAAGCGTTTGCAAAGGCTTGGTACAAGCTGACTCACCGCGATATGGGTCCGGTTTCTTGCTGCCTTGGGGCGGAAGTTCCCGAAGCTCAGTTGTGGCAGGATCCGGTTCCAGCAGTCGATGGCGAATTGATTGGCGACGCTGACATTGCTGATCTCAAGGCGAAGATCCTTGATTCTGGGCTTTCGATTTCGCAGCTCGTATCGACGGCTTGGTCTGCGGCTTCGTGCTTCCGCGGAACGGACAAGCGTGGCGGTGCCAATGGCGCTCGCATTCGTCTTGCTCCTCAGAAAGATTGGGTTGCCAATAATCCGGAAGAGCTCGCGAAGGTGCTTCCGGTGCTCGAAAAAGTTCAATCCGATTTTGCAAAGACTGTTTCGCTCGCTGACGTCATCGTTTTAGGTGGTTGTGCGGCGATTGAAGCTGCTGCCAAAGCAGCGGGGCACGATGTTGTGGTTCCGTTCTCGCCAGGGCGTACCGATGCGACTCAGGAGATGACTGACGTTGAGTCGTTCGATGTCCTCGAGCCAACTGCTGATGGTTTCCGTAACTACCTGTTGCCAGAACACACTCGTCCGGCGGAAGAATTGCTCGTCGATAAAGCTCATTTGCTGACACTGACGGCACCGGAGATGACCGTTTTGGTAGGTGGCTTGCGAGTTTTGAATGTGACGCAAATGAATCTGGGCGTCTTCACAGACAAACCAGAAACGCTGACGAATGACTTCTTCGTGAACTTGTTGGACAATAATCTGACATGGAAACAGTCGGAAAAATGCGAACACTTCTACGAAGGTTCGGCTCACTCAGGCGGCGACGTTAAATGGATGGGAAGCGCTGTCGACGTTGTCTTTGGTTCCAACAGTCAGCTTCGTGCGATTGCGGAAGCTTACGCATGTGCCGACTCTGGACTATCTTTCGTAAAGGATTTCGTTGCTGCGTGGGACAAAGTGATGAACCTCGATCGATTTGATCTGGCCTAACGGTTGCGAAATCGACTGTTAATTTCTGCTTCAAGAAAGTCGCTCGGTTTCGAGCGGCTTTTTTTCTTGGCTTCGGAATGTGATCACATTTAAATCCGTTCGTGGGCTCGACGTTTGAGTCGAGTCGAGCAATACGTCATGATGGGTTCAGGGGCACAAGGATAAAAAGTTGATGAACAACAGACCAAGAATTCAAATACGTTATTGCACAAAATGTAAATGGCTGCTGCGTGCTGGTTGGCTTGCTCAGGAGTTGTTGTCGACTTTTGAAAACGATATCGGTGAAGTCGCGCTCTCTCCGGCTGAATCAGGGGTGTTCCAGGTGATCGCCGTTGGTCAGACCGTTTGGGATCGCAAGGTTGATGGCGGCTTTCCCCAAGCAAAGGAACTCAAACGTCGCGTCCGTGATGTGATTTCGCCAGAAAAGGACTTGGGGCACTCGGATCGATGAAAGGGGTGATCGACACGTCTCACCGTCGCAGATAAAGCGACCGAAGATTCGGCAATTGAATGAGATCGGTTTTGTAGCGAACGCAGGTCTATGTTTCCAAACACTGACTCAAATCGGCGATGATGTCTTCGGTGTTTTCAATCCCCAACGCCAATCGAATCATGTTGTCGGTGATGCCAAACTCCTTGCGTTGTTCAGGAGTTCGCTCCCAATAGCTCATCACAAGTGGCTGCTCGATAAGCGACTCAACGCCTCCGAGGCTTGGAGCGATTCGGCAAAGTCTTGCCGCGTCGACGATGGCTGACGTTGCTTTCCAGTCAGCGTCTTTGACTTCGAACGTCACCAATCCGCCATAGCCACGCATCTGCGATCGAGCGGTTTCATAGTATGGATGTGACTCGAGCCCCGGATAAAAGACACGTTCGACGCGTGGGTGATCTTCGAGGAATTGGGCAATCGCCAATCCGTTTTCATTGTGCCGCTGCATGCGAAGCTCAAACGTTTTCAAACCGCGTTCAAGCAGAAAACAGTTGTGCGGTGAATTGATGGCCCCAGTGATTCCGCGAAGCTTGCGAATGTCAGCAAGTTTTTCGGTTGAGCCGAGAACGACGCCGGCCAACAGGTCGTTGTGGCCGCCGAGGTATTTCGTGGCGCTGTGGAAAACGTAATCCACACCGTAGGAAATCGGCTGCAGGTTGTATGGTGTGGCCAGCGTTGCGTCGATAATCGTTTCGACATTGTGCGCTTTTCCGAGGGAAGCAAATCGCTCAAGGTCGACGATGCTCAAGTGAGGATTGGTCGGAGATTCGCTGACCAACAATTTCGTGTTCGAGTTGATGGCGGCTTCCATCGCATCGTAATCGCCGGTCTTGACTTCCCGCGTCACGACTCCGAATCGAGAAAGGTAAGTACGACAATAGTCACGCGAGCGATGGTAGCACTCGTCGAAAAATACAATCTCATCCCCGCTGGAAAGTTTCGCGTTTAGCAATCCAACGAATGCAGCCATGCCGGTGCTAAACAGGATTCCTTCTTCAGCTCCTTCGAGTGCCGCCATCTTTTTTTCGACGACTCGTTCGCCAGGCACGCCGTAGCGACCGTATTCGCCGCGTTCCTGCTTTTGCTCCACGTAGTCGATGATCGACTGAGTATTCTCGAACGTAAACGTCGAAGCCATCACGATCGGATCGGTGATCGAGTTGAGTGCTTTTTGGCGTGCTTCACCGGCGTGAACGGCGGTGGTAGAAAGGCCGGGTTGTGCGGTCGGTTTTGTTTGGCTTTTTGACACGATAGACATTCCGTAACTCCGATGTAGAAACAGGAGTCAACGCCGATCGCGTTCGGCAAGATCAACAACACAGGCCGCAAATGAATTGCATGGCTGGCGTCGAAGTGCTCTTTAGCAGATAAAGGCTGCAAGCGGCATCAAATCCCTGCCACTAGATTAGCCGAAACCGGCCATCCGACAAGCACCAAATCAGGCGAAACGAGATGAGTGAAGAAGAATTAGTCAAGCTTGTGAAACACATTCGCGCTGCCAGCGGTTGTATGGTCGACCTAGATGGATTGCTGGGAAAGTTTGAGGCTAACGTAAAAAATGCATCCGCCTCCGAGTTAATTTTTATGTCACCAAGCGGGCGATTGCTATCGCCTGAAGAGGTGGTTGCCAAGGCCGGAGTTAAGGCAGCTGGAGGGCTCGGGAACCTTTGAATTTTCCAACATTTTAGACTCGCTCGCTTCCGTTTGGTGCTCGCATTGCAGCTTGTTGATATACTGGAAGGGTCAATTCCTCAACCATTCGGCAAACCATCATGAAACGTAGAACATTTATCGCCGGCACCGCGGCAGCCGCGAGCCTTTCTCTCTCACTTTCCAAACCTCTCCTTGCAATGCAAGACAAAGCAAAGAAGTCAAAGTACCTCGATACGATTGGCCTTCAGCTTTGGACGGTTCGTAATCAAATGGAGGAAGACCAGACGGCGACGCTCAAGGCGATCAAAGACGCCGGCTACAAGCAAGTCGAGCTAATGCGAGTGACGGGTTCCAAAGACCTCGTCAAAGAAGCCAAAGAACTTGGCTTGAACGTGACTTCAGCTTTTGTTGAGTGGAACAGTGTGTTGGGCAACGAAGGAAAGCATCCTGAGTTGAAAACGATCGTTGCGGATGCCAAAGAGATGGGACTCGAGCACTTGGTGTTCGGCTACGTTGGCAAAGGCCATCGTGAAACGCCTGAGTTGGTGAAGAAGATTGCTACCAAAGCGAACGACTTCGGTCAGATGTGTAACGATGCCGGAATCAAGCTGTGTTATCACAATCACTCTTTCGAGTTCGCACCAATCGATGGCGAGACGACCGGGTTTGACGTGATGATGAACGAGTTCGATAACGACAAGTGTAAGTTTGAACTCGATGTTTTTTGGGCAAAGATCGGTGGCTGGGATCCATTTGAAACGATGGAAAAACTTAAAGACCGCATGACACAGATCCATCTGAAGGATCTGAAGGCCGATACGCCAGTTAACTTCGACGAAGGAAAGGTTCCTCATGAAGCGTTCGAAGAACTTGGCGATGGTTCGATCGATATGGCGAAAGTGCTTGAACTGGCAGAGAAACTTGGTGTTGAGCAATGTCACGTTGAGCAGGATCAATCTCCGGGTCCGATCGAAAGTATTGGCCAGAGCATGAAGCACCTGCAGGGCCTTTCTTAATGAACTGCGTTGGTTTTCGAAACAAGTGCGTCAGAGTTTGCGGCCCTTTGGTCGTGGCTCTGGCGTTTGTTTTTAGTTTTCAGTTGTTTGCAAACGCTCATGAATTGCAGGAGCAAGCTGCACCGACAATCACTCTGGATTCCCTCCTCGAAAAGTACCGTGCTATCGGCGAAGAGAAATGGGAATCACATATTCAAAAGCTGGAACAGCGGAACGTCGACGAAGGCGATTGGCCTAAAGGGTCGCTTTTGTTTTTCGGCAGTAGTAGTTTCCGGCGATGGGAAACGATGAACGCGGACATGGTGCCATTCCCTTCGATCAATCGAGGTTACGGCGGTGCGAAGTATGTCGATATGGTTTTGTTCGCCGAGCGAATGTTTAAGCCGCACCAATATCGAGCATTGATGCTTTTTGCAGCCAACGATGTTCAGGGGAAAGACAATGATTCAACGCCGGAAGAAGTCGCTTGTGCCGTTCGAGAAATTATTCGCATTTCAAAAGCTCACTTGCCCGACGCACCAATCTTCATTGTTGAAATTACGCCAACGGAATCACGCTTTGCCGCTTGGGAGCAAACTCGCGCAATCAACGCGACGCTTCGAGAGATCGCGTTGACGTCTGACAATACTTGGTTCATCGCCACGGCCGAACATTACCTTAATGCCGATGGGACACCGAAGTCCGAATACTTTGTGGATGACAAACTGCATTTGAATGAACAGGGTTACAAGAAGTGGGCGAGGCTTCTCAAGGCACCGCTGAATAGTTTTCTGCCGGCGATGAAGTAGGGTAACTGTAGTTGGAGGCGCAAGACTTCGGGGAGATTACAGAGGGTCGTACTATTGTCTCCACTTCACCCGAACTGTTGCCAGTCCGGCTACGAATGTCGCGACCTTCATGGAATGATTGATCAAATGCAGGCTCTTTCCATTCTTTTCCAGGACGATCACCTTGTGGCGATCAACAAACCGGCAGGTCTGTTGGTCCATCGGAGTCGAGTCGACGTTCACGCTCAAGAGTTTGCGTTGCAGATGCTTCGAGACCAAATTGGCCAGCTCGTCTTTCCGGTTCACCGCATCGACCGACCAACCTCTGGCGTGCTCCTGTTCGCGTTGAACAAAGAATGTGCTCGTGAACTTTCGGTTCAATTTGCTGATCGGACCGTTTCGAAGTCTTATCTCGCGATCGTTCGAGGCAAGGCTCCTGAATCAAAGCGGTGGGACGAACCGCTGATCGAAAAACACGATCCAGCAACCGATGGGAAATCTCGCAAGGATAAGCCCGCCCAAGATGCAGTAACTGAATTTGAGTCTCTGGATTCTTGGACGGTTCCGTTTTCAGCTGGCAAGTATCCTGAAAGTCGATATTCACTGATTGAAGCCAAGCCGTTGACCGGTCGCAAACATCAACTTCGTCGGCACTTCAACCATATGGCTCATCCGATCGTTGGAGATACTACCTACGGGGATCGAAGACACAATCGTCTTTTCCGGGAACAGTTCGGCGTAAATCGATTGTTGTTGGTGGCCAAACGAATCTGTTTTTCGCATCCAATCAATGGGCAGAGTATCGAAGTCGAAGCCAGCGTTGGATTAGAATTCGAAAACGCGTTGGCTCAATTGAGTAGGCATGCGATACAGAAAAACGAACAGGCCTGATGAGAAAACAGACCTCTACAAACGATGCGAATTTTGTCTGCATGCGAGTTTGGGCCGCGTTCTGTGTTGCGCTGTTTGCGTTCACTTGGAAGTTGTGGCTGCCAGGGTTCACGGAATTTCCTCGAGTTCCATTGTTTGGATCGTTGGATGTTGGAACGCTGACGGCGGTGCACTACACGGCCTCTTCATTGCTGATTGCGGCATTGGTGGCGCTGGTGTTTGGAATCAAGCGATACCGTTGGTGTGCAATTGGAGTTGCGATTTCACTTTCGGTGTTGTTCTGCTGCAATCAACATTGTTTGCAACCATGGGCTTGGCAGGCGTTCATTATCGCAGTCTTGTTCGCATGTCTGCCAATGAATGAAGCGAAAGTTTGGATCACGAGAGTTCTGATTTCTATCTACTTCTATTCAGCGATCGGAAAATTTGACTATCAGTTCATCCATTCGACCGGACAGGAATTCTTGGAAGTAGTCCTTTCGTGGTTTGGGCAATCAGATTCGATTTCGAATTTGGCAAAACATCGGCTGACGTTGCTCTTCCCCATTGGCGAGTTGCTGATCGCGATCGGCTTGATGATTCGTAGGACTGCAAAGCTGGCGGCCTGGATCGCGATTCTATTGCATGTTGCGCTGATGTTGGTGCTGTCGCCGTTGGGATTGGGGCATCGTTGGCCAGTTGTGATTTGGAACGGATTGTCGATTCTGTTGGTAGTTTGGTTGTTCCTGCTGCGTCGCCAAGCGGTCGGTTTTGGGGAACACCGACCAACCATTGCCACAAAGTTTGCCGTCGTGTTCGCGATTGTCATTTTGGTAGGGCCTTTGCTTCGGCCCGTGCAGTTGTGGGATCATTGGCTCGCTTGGGGACTCTATTCTCCTAGTAATTCTCGTGTCGAAGTCTTCGTTTCAGATTCGTCTGCTGCTCGTCTGAAAGAGCCAGTTGGCAAGTATCTTGTTGACTCGGACGTGCGAATTGGGAGTAAGCAATTTTCTCTCGATCGATGGTCATTGGAATCGCTGGGGGTACCGATTTATCCCCAAGGGCGAGTTCAGAAGGCAGCCGCAATTCAGTGGCTTCGCGAAAACGAACTGTTGGATTCGGCAGCGCTGTTCGAATATGGACAATCGCATCCGATCTCGGGCGAACGTTCAAAGAAGGTCGTCACGTTGCCAAAGCAATAGGCTTCGGCGGGACAATCGTTTCAGTGTTGTGGGGCATCCGACGATGACGAGTCAGAAACTACGCAACGTCGCTGGAAATGACTCGTAGTTCAGGCTGAAATTTTTCACGGACAGGCTTGGAATCAAAGATCATTTTACTTCGACGCACCCGAGTGAACGGTTGTTCGCCGAGCATTTTTTGACCCGAGCAGGCCCACGATTCAGCTTCATCACTCAAATCGTTCATCAAGTCTTCGACCGATTGTCGAATCGATTCAAGCTCGTCACGTTTTGCTGTTCGGGGAACGTCAATTTTTGGTCCGAAGATAATTCGAACTCGTGAAAGTGGTTTGGGAATCGCAAAGGAGTCCCATGTCTTCAATCTCCACGCATCGTTGACGCCAATCCCCAGTGGGACAAACGGCATGCCCAATCGCGACGCCATGAAAATTGGGCCAATTGCCATCTTGCGTCGAGGTCCGCGGGGACCATCAGGTGTGATTGCCAAACTGGTTTCTTGGCAATGTTTCTTTAGCTGTCGAATCGCAGAAGCTCCGCCACGTGTCGAACTGCCGCGAACAATTCGCAATCCCAACGCCAATGCCGTTTGGCTTACCCATTCACCATCGCGATGCTGAGATGCAAGAATGCTTAGCGGAGTATGCCCCCATCGAGGTAGGATGACTCCAATGAATTCGTGCCAAAACGAAAACACCATGTGTTCGTTGTACTCGGGCCGCGCAGGATCAGTGCTGCGATCGTAGTGAACGATCTTGGTGTCCAAGCAACTGATGGCTCGCGGAAGAATCAGTGCGGCTACCTGACCCATCATTCGCAATTTGAGTGGTACGTCGAAATCCTTTTCCACGCGTTCCTTTCTAAGCTTCTTCATTGTATGTTTAAGTCGTAAATTCTAATGAGTGATGGTTCGCAACGGAAGGAGTTTCGTTCGGAACCGTGTGCGGTGGTCGTCAATTTATTGGGCCTCGGATTGTTGAAAGAGTTGCCGAATCGAGTCGTTCAGCTCCGGCATTATTTCGTGAGTGATTTGTGGATTGCCACACGTTCCGCCAATGTTGATCCACATGAATTTTTGGCTGCTACGGCGGTAGAGTTCGCTGATCAAGGGGATGTTGATCCGGTTTCGTCCCATCACGGAGTAAAAGTTAAGATCAAGGTCTTGATCCATGTTGAGTCTTCCGTTCCCGATCAGTGAAATCGCGTCTCCGTTGAATTCCATTCGATTGATGTCTACGTCCTCCCCGTTGACGGCGAAGAAGATGTCTCCGCTGTCGAACGCGACATCGTCAACTCTTTTGACCTGCAATATTTTCAGCAATCGCATCACCGGCCGAAACTCGTAAATTTTCGCGTCCCGAAGATGTATTTGTCCGCTTCCTCTACAGGTGTGGGTTCCTCTCGCGTCGCCCTGCATTGTCAATGCAGCAAACGTTCGACCTTGAACGTCTTCCAGCCCGGGCGCATATTCTTGGGCAAGCTGTTTCAAGTTTCCGTCGGCCAGTGTTGTTTGAATGACGAAGCGACCTTCTTGGTCGGAACTGATTGCGGCGTCAAGATTAACCACGCCACCAAACATTTCGCCTTTGACTGACGGTGATGGCGACTGCCCCGTTGACAACTGGTTGATCATTCCACCTGCCAGCGCCTGAACGTTGTCAAACCAAACTGGACCACGAACGTTTGTGAGTTGAGTATCGTAAATCGTCAGTGAATCGAGTTTCACACTTCCACGGCATTCCACGTTCTCGCCATCGTATTGCCCGAATAGATTGAAACTGCCGAACACGTTTTTGACGGGAATGCCAAGGAACATCTCTGCTTGATTCATGTCAAATCTTAGTTCCCATCCCATCGATACGTCGGGCGTGGACGATCCTCGTGCCAGTGGTTGAACGGTTGGTGCTTGTCGAGTGAACGACGCCTGTTGCACAAACGACTCTGCCGGACGATTCATCGGTTGTCGGCGAATTCGGTTCGCCAGCAATGGTTGGGGCTTGCGGTACTGGCCCGCAAGGGTCATCGTGCCGTAAACGTTCAACAGTCCGTCAAACTTCATGTATTGAATGGGCTGAGCCAATGAGTCTGGTAGCGCTCTCATCAGCGGGGCATCGGCACGAAGCGATTGAGTAAGCAAGTTGGACAATCGAACTTCCCAACCGTCTGGAGAATACGCGCCGTCACCATTGCAAGTGACAACCGTGTTCTGGCCATGACGACCTCGGAAATCGCGCAACTGAACTTTACCGTCACCTACGATAAGCGTTCCCGCCAGATCGTTGAGTTCATAAGGAAACCAAGTCGGATAGATCGAAAGGTTGCTTTTACGCACGCCCTCGCTTTCGCCATTAAGCGTTGCTTTAACGATCAAGTTGCAGTCATCGGCACCGACGGGAAGCGTCATGTCGACCGTCGTCATTGTGGCCGTTCCACGCGGACGAAACCCGTCCCAAACTTCTTTTAGTTCTGGACGAAGTGCCTTCCTGAGACGTTCGTCAAGTTGAATGTTGTTGCAAATGTATCTTGCGTTGAGCCCATCGCGAGGATTCCAAGTTCCGTTACAGAGGATTTTTCCGATGCCATTGCTGCCTGTGATTTGATCGAATCGAAACGATCTGTCGACGGAGCGGATTTTGCCTTGCACGCTATTGATGAAATACGGAAACCTTTCGTGTTGCATCGTCAAATCAATCAAGTCAATGTCGAAAGTTTTTCGCACTTCGCCGCCGGCAACAAACTTCTCCAGCGTGCCCGATCCGGCGACCCACCCATGAGCATTGAATGCTCGAATCGTTTTCGCCAGCGGTGGATTTGCATCGATCGCAGTTTGGAGCGTATCGTCGAATCGAAGCTGACCGCGTTCCGTTTTCAGAATGCATTTCCAAGTAGCGTTGGGGCCAGGATTGTTTACGAAGCCTTTTGCGGACAATTCTTGGTCGCGAGATCGTTTGTAAAGTTCATAGGTAATTTGATCGTCGATCCAACGTGCTTGGCCAAAACAATCCGAAACCGGGTAAGGGAACTTGTTGAAGTTGAATTCAAGATCGCTAATCTGGATATCGGCCGATTTCTTGATCCGTTTTCCGTCGTAGCGAACGTCGAACTGACAGTCGAAATTTCCACGAGTCTGGAAGTCGGTCGCCAGTCGCTTTGCGGCAGCTGGCATCGCGTTTAATGTTTTTTCGGAGCCGTCGAAGTGGAATTTGTCAAGTTTGCCGTTGAGCCTCCAAGCCGTCGGATTGAGCAAGTCGGTTTGTTCGTAGTGTGCTGTGAAAGGGGAAGATCCCAAAAGTCCTGTGATCTCTTGAACGGTGGTTTCTCTTGGCGTGAATTGGAATTTTGCAAATCCATTTCGAATCGCCGCAGGCAGGCGATGGTGTTCCAAATTTAGTTGACTGATAATGCCTTGCCCTTCAAACCAACTCAATTCGTTCGTTTTCCAGTTTCCTTTCGCGTGAACCGAACCGTCGACTCGACTCGACACTGATTTGATTGAGCTCAACTGCTGTTGAATGTCTCTTGGGAGCACGGCAAAAACATCGCTGCTTACGTTGGCGCCGTCGAGCGTCAGATTACTGCTCCACTGGCCTGTCTTTGGGTCAACGTATCCTCTCAAATCCACGTGCTGAACTTCGGTGGTCGCAGCCGAAGCATGGACTTGCAGAACGACGCGACCGTCATGCTCTATCGGAATTAGCTTTAGATTGATGTCCGAGATTGTTTTTTCAAAGCCAGTTGCTCGGTCGACGACATGAATTCGCGAATCAATGATGGCGATCGGTATTAACCGTTTTCGAGTTTCTTTCGTTGCGTTGTTAATTGCTTCAAAAAGTTTCACCAACGCAGTCATGTCAAAGGACTCGTTCGTAGATCGAACGATTTCAAATTCCACGAGCCGCATCTCGATTCCGTCGACGTCACAATTTCCGGTAACGAGGTCGGTCGTATTGGAACTCATTGCAAGAAACGTTTCGTATGCTGTTAACGAAACATTGGGAGCTTGAACTTGCAAGTTGGAAAGCAGCATGCCTTGCTGGTCGAAAAATTGAGCGTTGCCGATCGTTGTTTCGATTCCGGATCCGTCGAGGAAGCGGTTGCATTTGCTTTGTAGCGTTGAACAGAGTTTTGATTGAATCTGATCTTGGAAAAATAGCCATCCAGCGACTCCAACGACAGCTATAAACGCGCTCAATTTTGCCGTTGCCCACACACCGCGCGCGAGCGAAGAGCGCTCGCTCGACTGCGAATTGCGATTATATAGATGTGCTCTGTAGGGCGACACGAATCTGCAGTGAACTGGGCAATTAAGGAAAAAGGGAGAGGGCCGCGAATAGTAGATTTTTGCAGCGACTTGCCCTAGAGATATTCCGCTAGCAAAACGCGTTAGAAGGCGAATAAATCAACGGTTTTAGCGATGTTCAACAAGTGCGGTAGGCTATTAGTGGTCTTTTGAAAGACGGGCGATCATTCGCTTGCACCTTTTGAAGTTGCATTGATATTTAGTCACGGAGTGACAGCATGCCTCAGCCTCGAACGCAAGTTCGAGGGAAGTCGTCCCAAATCAATCGTTTAGTCCTGAAGGGACGACATGAACCAAGCCGCAGCACATGTCGTCCTTTCAGGTCTGACAAAATTTCTGGTTCGTGTCCCGACACTTACGTGCCGGTTTACCGCAACATCAAAACTTGCGTTTCGGGCTTGTGTTGGTATCGCAATCGTCAAACCTCATTGAATGACATTGCCACTAGACTGAAAGTTGAGTTCGACGAAGAGATGTCCCAGATTACGAGAAGTACTACTCATTCGCCCGCTGTTCTTTCTGCCACGGTTCGGGCATCTCGCTTAAATCTGATTCGTCTTCGTATTGCTCCTGCAAACGCGCTAACTCAATTTTCATTTCCGCGATCTGATCGACGTACTTTGCATCGTTGTAAAGATTGTTGCCTTCGTCTGGATCTGAATTCAAATCGTAAAACTCCCATTCATCGAACTGATAAATGTATATCAGTTTGTGGTTCTGCGTTCGCACGCCACAGTGCTTCGGCACCATGTGAGCCCCCGGATACTCAAGGTAGTGATAGTAAACACTGGTTCGCCAGTCCTCGGGCGTTTCGTTTTTGAGTAACGGAACCAGCGATCGACCTTGCATCGAAGCGGGAGCCTCGACGTTTGCGATTTCCAAAAACGTCTGAGCGTAGTCCAGATTCTGAACCATGTCTGAGTTAACTGATTCGGGCGTCGTGACGCCTGGCCACGAAATGATCAAAGGCATTTTCATCGACTCGTCGTACATCCAACGTTTGTCGTACCATCCATGATCGCCAAGATAAAATCCTTGGTCCGACGAATAGATCACGATCGTGTTTTCACTCAGGTCGTTCTCTTTCAGCCAATCGACGATCCGGCCGACTGATTCGTCGACGCCTTTAATGCAGCGAAGGTAATTCTTGACGTAGCGTTGGTACTTCCAGCGGACGAGTGCCTGTCCTTCCAGTTTGGCGTTCGCAAATTCCTCGTTGCGGCTTTTCCATTTTTCATCCCAAAGCTGCCGCTGAGAGTCTGTGAATTTGCTCATGTTTCGAAACGCGGCCTTCGACAGACTTGGTGGAGCCGTTTTTGGGTCGAAGCCTTCTGGCAGGGGCAAGTGCAGATCATAATTCATATGCATGTGACGATCGATTTCCATCTCTTGATGTTTGGCGCCTGGAGAATTGTCTTCCCATTTGTCAAATAACGAACTAGGTTCTGGAAGATTCATGTCGGCGTACAAATCGAGATGTCGAATCGCTGGCATCCACGTGCGATGCGGAGCCTTGTGTTGGCACATCAACATGAATGGTTTTCCGTTGTCGCGTGATTTGGAAAGCCAATCGATTGCTTTGTCGGTCACAACATCGGTGCAATGACCTTCGACAGTTTCTTTGCCCTTCGCAGAAAGGAAAACCGGATTGTAGTAGTCGCCTTGGCCGCGAAGCACATCCCAATAGTCGAACCCTTGCGGCTCACTTTTCAGATGCCACTTTCCGATGACCGCCGTCTGGTATCCGCCTTTGCGTAGCAGTTTTGGAAACGTGGTTTGTGATCCATCGAAATCATCGCGGTTGGTCATGAAGCCATTTTTGTGGCTGTGCAATCCGGTCAAGATCACCGCGCGGCTCGGTCCGCAAATTGAATTGGTGCAGAAGCTGTTTTGAAACATCATTCCGCGACGAGCCAATGCGTCTATGTTGGGCGTCGGATTGACTTCTTTTAGAATTCCACCGTAGGCTCCGATGGCGTGCTGGGCATGATCGTCGCTGAAAATGAAGACGATGTTGGGGCGTTCTGCGGAGGGAGTTTCTGCCAAGACATTTTGCGACAGTAGCGTTGTGCTGAGCAGCAGTACGTAAAATATTGAGCGTCTCATTGAATTGTCCCGAAGAGATTCTGATCGTTCAATCATACCCAGAATGGATTGTTAAATGGGGGTTGCGACTTGGTTCTTCAGGGCTTGTAGAAAGCTCCTAGTAACCGTGTCGAATTTACATTTCGCTTCGCCGATCGCATGCTGGCGATTGGCTTCGGGCTGCTTTTTACAGTTGAAAAGCCGACTGACCTTCGATCTTGTCTCTCGATGGCACAACGGTTGCCTTACCTCGTGGCTGTGTTTTACTCACCATGTTAGGGAGCGGCTCGAACGAGCTGTGGGACAATGAAGAGACAGAATTTGAGAAGTGGCTTTCACATTCAGCGTTTGGAAGATCGTCGACTGTTAGCGGCAGACTTCGCTGTGGTTAATTTGGCGCCGGTCGAAACTGCTGAACCGGACGTCTGTTACGTTGCTGATTTGGAAGTTCAATCAGAAGTTGAAGATCAAGCCGAAGTTTTGGATCTCGACACGACTGAAGTTAATGTTGACGTGATTGACAACGAAACTCTAGAGGTCGATGCAGAAATTGATGTTGTCGATGATGTTGATGTCGAGCCAGACGTAGACGTACACGGGGAATCGGAGGCAGAAATTCACGACTTGGGCGATCCCGTCGACGGTGTCGATGGATTCTTTGGTTCGATTGATGCGGATTCTCCAAGTCAAGCATTCAATATCACGCCGTCGGAATCTGGCATGATTGACATCGTGATTGCGTCGTCGTTCGGCGATTCTGAAACGAGAATGGATGTAGCCGATGCCAATGGTGACATCGTTGCGGCGACGATGGCCGAGGAGCTTTCCGGATTTCAGATGCTCTCGTTCGAAGCTGAAGCTGGTGAAACATATCAGTTGAATGTTTCGTCAGAAGATGGAGCCGTAGGATACTTTCAAGTAACCGTTGATCACAACGAGATCCCTGAGCCGATTGATTGGCACGCGGACACGATTGGCGAAGAATCAACCGAGTTACAGTTTGTCGATGGTTTGACGGATGTTTCTGGCGATCTGGAGCTGGAAGGCGATGTCGATACGTTTCGTTTCACTGCGGACTTAAGCGGGAAAGTTTCGCTAGGTTTGGCGGAACTGAATGCGGAAAACGCGACTGAGTTGCAGATCCAAGTTTTCGGTGGCGATGGCGAAGCGATTACTCGCGGAATCACCAACGAAACCGTTGGCATTTCGTTTGATGTCCAGAGCGGCGGAGAATATTTCCTTTCTGTTAGCGCTGGCGAAGGGCAAACAGGATCCTATCTGCTTGACATGAATCTGGAAGCCGATGTCGAGGACGTGGTTGTTGATCAGCCAATTGATGAAGTAGTCAATGAGGTGGAAGATGTTGTCGACCAACCAGTTGATGATGTTGACGATGAAACAGACGTCGTTGTTGACGAGCCAGTTGATGAGGCTGAAGTAGTTGTCGATCAGCCAGTAGACGAAGTTGACGACCAAGCGACTGAGCTTGAGTTCGTAGATGGCTTGGCCACGATCACGGGAGAGGTCGGGGCGGCTGATGGCTCAGGCGCATACCAGTTTGTTGCTCCAGTTGACGGAGAGGCAGCTCTTGCTTTAACTGCTGAAAGTGAAGCCAACGCTGCCGACGCTTCCGTTGCGGTTTTTGACGCCAACGGAGAGGCTGTTGTTGACGGGACAACCAATGACGATGTCGGAATTGTCTTTGATGTTGTCGAAGGCGATTCTTATCAAGTCAAAGTCGATTCAATCAACGGCGTTCCGGCCTCTTATGAATTGACGCTTTCGATTGAGGTTGTTGAAAGCGAAGGTGAGACGGATCCAATTGATGAAGTTGATCCCGTCGATGATCTTGTGGCTATTGATCAAATCGAAGACTCTGTTGAAATCGACGACGTTGTCGAAGGCGATTCGATTGACGATCTGGTCGACGAAGAAATGGAAGTCTGCTTCACTGACCTGCAAGGTGAAAACGAGTTCGTTGATTCGTTCTTCGCAGAATTCAATCCTGAATCTATCTTTACGATGGAAGATGGATTTGAGCTGCGTCGTCGAGGATAAATGACGGCTTACAGTTTATTAGGACAAGGATGTCCTTTCTTTTTTGTATCTAAATTTCTTCGCCGCTGCGAAGTTTTACAATCCGCATTTTTGAACAAAAAAAATCTCGCCACGCGAACCAAAACTGTTCAATCGGTTCTATCTACCCAAGGTGAGAGTGAATTTCTAATTCACAAGCTTTCGATTCGTTGAAAGCCGCGCACAGGAAGTGCTATCTAACGTGGCAGCCCGGGATTGCCACGACGCCGAGTTGCCCTGCATCGCTCGATTCGCGAGTTCAAGCCTCCAACACTTTTGTGCTAGAGCTGCGCTTGTGGTTGGGCGAACGAACTAAACCTGAATCCGGAAAGGGATCTCCTATGGCATTGATTTTTGCAATGTTGACTAGCTGGATTGTGGTTCTTCGCAAGCTCGCTTCGTGGAAGCACAACCGGCTAAAATCCAGTTACGAAAAAGCAAGCGAATCGTTTCGTTTGCTTGAGCGTGACTGTAAGAATGACGAAGTAGCCGTCGGCCGACCAGCCGCATACGCTGCTCAACTCAAGTTGATGAAACTCTATGAGTCACTTGATAAGGCGAAGAAGCGTTGGTTGGCTTCGAAGAAGAAACTAGACAGTCGCGTCGCGTTGGCGAAAAAGTTGAAACGGCTCAAAGGCCGAAAGATTCCATACTCATTCGGATTGCTTGACATGGCAATCGTGATGAAAGTGGTTGACGTCGCCCGAGAAGCCAACGGTTTTGACTACTCAATCGTGATTGAATTCGTTAAGTCGCTGGCTTAATGGACACTTGCTTGTCGTGAATTGCGGCCCCGCGAGGAAACTCCGGGGCCGCTTTTGCTGATCTGTCGCCTTGTAGCTCGTTGTGATTTTCAAAACGCGGAGACGCGACAAACGCACGGCTATGCAATGGATGTGGGGTGTTTTGATGGCCTCATAAACACTAGATGCCAAAGCTTTAAAATCAACGTATTTTTCTAAGCGTTTCGAAGGTCATTGAGTGAGATGAGATTTTTGCAATTTGGAAAGATTGATCTTCTGTCGTCGAAACGCTAGAACGACGACGAACTAAGAAGCCTGCCCGTTTGTTCATCCGTTTAGCTGACATGATTTTTAAAAGACACTTGCCATTGCTTGCATTTTGCTTTGCTCTATTCGTCGGCCAACTCCATGCTCAAGACGAATTTCGCTACGAGGCTGATTGGGAGTCGATTCGAAGTCGCTACAAGTGCCCCGAATGGTTTCGCGACGCCAAATTTGGCATCTTCGTTTTTTGGGGACCGGCGTCTGTGCCGCAAGTCGGCAATGATAAATATGGCCGATGGATGTATGGTAACGATGCGAAAAGTAAGTATGTCACCAAGGGTGTCGACCATCGGAAGTATCACGAATCTCATTTTGGCCACCCGTCCAAGTTTGGATACAAGGACTTCTTTCCAAGGTTCAAAATGGAGAAGTACGATCCTGAGAAATGGGTTTCGCTCTTCGAACAGTCCGGAGCGAAATACATTGTGCCCGTCGCGGAGATGCACGATGGTTATGCCATGTATGCTTCCAAACACACTCGTTGGAACGTGGTTGATATTGGACCGGAACGCGATGTGATGCGGTCGCTGGTAGACGAAGCTCGAAAGAAAGATTTTAAAGTCGGGCTGTCGTCACACTTCGCGTGGAACCGAGAGTTTTATCCAAAGTGGGATCCATCGTTCGACACCAACGATCCAAAGTATCAAGATCTGTACTGGAAACCAGTCGATCCGAAGGCTCCTCCGACGCAGGAATTTCTCGATCACTGGTGGGATCGGACGACGGATATAGTCGATCAGTACCAGCCAGATATTCTTTGGTTTGATTTCGGTCTCGATAAACCAGGCTTCGAGCCCGTGCACGCGAAGATCATGGCTTACTACTACAATAAAGGACTCGATTGGAACAAGCCGGTCGTCTTCCAGGACAAAAACATGCGGATGGAATCGTTCCCCGAGGATCTAATGGTGCTGGACATCGAGCGCGGTCGCAGAACCGAGACCAGCGTTCATCCGTGGCAAACCGATACCGCTGTTGGCAAGGTTTCTTGGACTTGGATCATCAACGAGAACTATAAATCATCTGACTTCTTGATCGACGAACTGGTTGATATCGTCAGCAAGAACGGCAACTTGTTGCTTTCGATCGGCCCCAAGCCCGACGGAACGATCGGCGAAAACGAAGCGGCGATCCTGCGAGATTTTGGAGCTTGGCTCAAGATCAATGGCGAAGCGATTTATGGGACTCGTCCGTGGAAGGTTTACGGTGAGGGCCCTGCGAAATTCGCCGCGGGTAAAACCAAGTTCAAAAACAAACACCACACCGAATACAACGATGTGGAGTCTGTCGCTGCTGACATTCGCTTCACCGAAAAAGATGGTGTGCTCTATGCGATTTCGCTCGCGTGGCCCAAAGACAAAACGTTTCGCATCACGTCGCTGGGCAAGGGAAACCCACACGAATCGCGATCTATCGCATCAGTCGAATTCATCAGTGGTTCAGGCAAAATCGAGTGGCAGCAGACGGATGAAGCTTTAGTCATTAACACCAGCGGCAACAAACCATGTGATGCCGCGTATGCTTTTCGGATCAAGTTTAAGCCTTGAGCCGATCATGATGCGAACGAGCGTAGTACTTCGACAGTTTCCGTTGGTTCAGGTCGTTTCGTGTAGTCTGCGTTTATGTCAGCTGCTCGAATGATTCCCGTTTGATCCACAACGAATCGAGAAGCAATTGGCAGTTCCCATTTTGAGTTGCCGTTGAAGCTGTCGAGGTTCAATCCAAACTTGCCGTAGACACCTTTCAAATCGTCAGGGAAGCCATGTTTTAAGCCAATTGATTCTGCGTAAGCGTTGTCATCGTCGAACAGTATTTCGAAATCCAATTTGGACTTGGCGATTAATTTTTGGTTGTGTTCGCTAGTTTGAGGCGAAACGGCGACGAGTGTCGTGTTGAGATTCTTGAACTCCGCGACCGCGGTGTTGAGAGCTTCTAGCTCAAAGTTGCAATACGGTCACCACATTCCACGAAAAAAGGAAACCACCAGCGGGCCCGATTCCAGTAGCTCTTTCGAAGAGACAATGTTTCCATTTGAATCCGGCAAACTGAAGCTCGGCAACGCTCCGCCGATTTGCGGGATCTTGCGAGTCGAAACGGTCTCTTGAAGTTCAGCCGTGCAACGCTTCATAATAGCGACCATCTCTGGCGTCGCCTTTCCGGCAGACTGTTGCTTGTACTGGTCGATTCTGGCTTTCAGTGTCATCATGATCTCTTCAAGTTTTGAATATATGTTTGCTTCTTTGGACGCCGGCGACTGAATACTCTTACTTGCATCAGCAAACTTTTTTCAATTTCAATTTGGCGTTGTATTGACTCTCGAAAGCATCATCCAATGTGTACTTGATTGGATTTGTGTTTCATTGGAAACTGCGCTTTAATGACCGAAACACTTCCCATCGAGCAAGCCAGAAAGCTGGTTTTGCACTCTCAGAGACTTCCCCCGCAGAAGCAAGTCGGTTCGACGACGGACGCGACTCTTTCAGCGATCGAGCATTTGGGCTACATCCAGATCGACGCGATTTCTGTGATTCAACGAGCTCATCATCATACGCTTTGGAATCGCAATCCCCGATATCAGGCTTCACAGCTTGATCAACTGCTGGCCAATAAACAGGTTTTTGAATATTGGTCCCACGCGGCGGCTTATCTTCCGATGGGTGACTTTCGATTCAGTCTCGTCCGCAAGCACGCTCTCGCAACGGGGCAGCAGAAGCATTGGTACGATCCCGATGCGTCGTTAATGGAAATGGTTCTCAAGCGGATTGAATCTGAAGGGCCGTTGATGGCAAAAGATTTTGAGAACGTTGGCAAAAAGATCGGCGAATGGAAATCCAAGCCAGCCAAACGTGCCCTCGAGTATCTCTTCATGCAAGGCGATTTGATGATTCCGCGTCGAGAGAACTTTCACAAGGTCTACGATCTGACTGAGCGAGTCTTGCCGCAGGGAATCAACGATTCAATGCCTGAGTCGGAGGAATATGCTCGCTACTTAATCACACGATATTTGCGAGCAAACGGCATTGGGCAACCAGCTGAGATCGCATACTTGCTGAAAGATACAAAACCGCTCGTCACGGCAACGATGGCAGATATGGTTTCCGACGGCGAACTCGTGACAGTCAGCGTCGATGGAAATCTGTATCACATGCTGCCTGAGTCGCTGGCTTTGCTAAGCAAGCCATTGTCTCGTCGCAAGCTGAGGATACTTTCGCCATTCGACAACCTAGTGATTCAGCGAAAACGCATGCAGGCTCTGTTCGGATTCGATTATCAGATCGAGTGCTACGTTCCGGAAGCAAAGCGCAAATACGGCTACTTCTGTCTTCCCGTTTTGTGGGACGGAAAACTGGTCGCTCGCATGGACTGCAAAGTCGATCGAGCCAAGTCTCTATTGTTGATCCAGCACCTTGCGTTGGAACCGTCTGTTGCGAATACCGATGTCTTTTTGGTGGCCTTGGAAAAAGAACTGGAATGTTTTCTGCGATTTAACGATTGCGATGATGTTCGATTGCGTAGAACTTCGCCGGCAAAAGCAAAGCAGGCTTTCAAGAAACATTGGCGTTCGTGATTGGACGCTGCCAATACAAGCCCGAAGCGCAAGCGAGTGAATATGGACTTTGGTTTGGATTTGAATTTGGGTTTGGCCAACGAAAAGATCCGTTCAATGGTCAATGCGAATAGAAATTTTAGAGCTTACTTTTGAGGGCGAAACGGTTTCTGCCTGTCGCGGCTATTCACTCGCTTGCGC
>CAZORS010000013.1:0-9060 GCA_964582025.1 uncultured Pirellulaceae bacterium
AAGCGCAAGCGAGTGGTTCGACTGCCTGCTTCACTAACCACTCGCTGGCGCTTCGGGCTTGTATTGAAAGGTTAAATTAGTCATGAATAAAATCACCGATCCACAAAAGCTGCTTTCAGCTGTATCAATCATTCCTGAATCCGCGCCGTTCTCGACCGAACAAAAAGCGTGGCTCAACGGATTCTTCGCTGGCATGACCGGCATCGAAGAACTCTATGGCGCTGGCGGAACATCCACATCAGCTGGAGCCGCACAGGTTGTCGAAGAGGAAGAAGACTTCCCATGGCACGACGACAGCATTGAACTCGACGAACGAATGGCGCTGGCTGAAGGTCGTCCGTATAAGCGGCAGCTGATGGCCGCGATGGCGCAGCTCGACTGCGGTTCTTGCGGTTACCTGTGCCAGACTTACAGCGAAGCCATCGCTTCCGGTGAAGAGACGAATCTGACGCTCTGTTCGCCTGGCGGAAAAGAAACCAATCGGGCAATCAAAAAGCTTGTTAAGCTCAACGCAGAATCAGGTGATGCAACTGCGGCGCCTGCAGCAGCGACCGAAACCGAATCTGGCTGGACCAGAAAGAATCCCTTTCCAGCAAAACTGATCAGCAACGACAAGCTAACTGGTGACGCATCGGCCAAAGACGTGCGTCACGTCGAAATCGATCTAACAGGAAGCGAACTCGACTATCGGGTTGGTGACTCATTGGGCGTCCTGCCAAAGAATTGCCCTGACTTGATCGCTCAAATCATGGAAGCCTGTGAAGTCTCAGCTGGGGATTCTGCTGACTTGCTCGCGACGGCGGACCTTACCGCTGCGACCGATGAACTTGCCGAGTGGTTTGTCGAAAACCTGATCGATAACAACGAAAAGAAGAAAGCGGAAGCCATCGCTGCGGATGACGACGCGCTTGACGAACATGACGCTTTGGATTTCTTGCTGGCATTCAACACGATCAAGATTCCGTTCTCCGATTTAGTCCAATGCTTGCCAGAACTGAATCCGAGACTCTATTCGATCGCCAGTTCTCTAAAGAAGCATCCGAATCAGGTGCATCTCACGGTCGGGAAAGTTTCCTACGAAAAGAACGAACGGGTTCGCAAAGGTGTCGCCTCGACGATGCTTGCCGATCGCGTTTCGTCCGGCGACGAGCTTGGAGTTTTCATTCAGCCTTCGCACGGGTTTACGGTTCCCTCCGATCCGGCAGCACCGATGATGATGGTCGGGCCCGGGACAGGGATTGCTCCATTCGTTGCTTTCCTGCAAGAGCGTGATGCGACCGGAGCGAAAGGTGATAACTGGTTATTCTTCGGCGATCAGAAATCAGAAACCGATTTCCTCTATCGTGAAATGTTGGAAGGCTATCACGAAAGCGGATTGTTGAACCGAATCGATACGGCATTCAGTCGCGATCAGGAGCACAAGATTTACGTTCAGGATCGGATGCGAGAAAACGCGGCCGAGATTTTCAAGTGGCTCGAAGCTGGTGGTTACTTCTTCGTCTGCGGTGACGCCAGTCGCATGGCCAAGGATGTCGACGCAGCTCTCCATGAGATCGTTGCTACGCATGGCAAGATGTCAGCCGACGAAGCCAAAGACTACGTGAAGAAGTTGGCCAAAGAAAATCGCTACGAACGCGATGTTTACTAACTGCATTTGTTCCGGCACGGAAATTGTCGTCCAACCGAGTTGTTTTTTTGAGTGCTTCATTGTCTGTCAAATGAGCCGACCGACAATTTAATTACTTGCACATCAATTGCAAATACATACAATCGGCCCCGATATCAGCGTGCAGTATTTGTCCAACAGTTGGAGTTCCTTGTGTCTACCGAAGCAATTAGCCAAAAAAAGCGTCTCCCTGTCACCGTACTTAGCGGATTCCTTGGCGCTGGGAAGACTACTTTGCTTAATCATGTCTTGTCAAATCGCGACGGCTTGAAGGTTGCGGTGATCGTGAATGACATGAGCGAGGTCAATATCGATGCCGCATTGGTTCGCGACGGCAAAGCAAATCTCTCTCGGACTCAAGAACAACTGGTTGAGATGTCGAACGGTTGTATTTGTTGCACACTTCGCGAGGACTTGTTGATCGAAGTCACGCGATTGGCCAAAGAAAATCGTTTCGACTATTTGCTGATCGAATCGACAGGGATTAGCGAGCCGATGCCGGTTGCTGAGACGTTCACGTTTGAAGACGAAGATGGTCAGAGCTTGGGTGACGTGTCTGAAATTGACACGATGGTCACTGTAGTCGACGCCGCTAACTTTATGAAGGACTTTGGGTCTTGGGACGACTTGAAAGACCGAAAGATCGCGCTCAGCGAAGACGATGAACGCAACATTGTCGACTTACTGGTTGACCAAGTTGAGTTTGCCAACGTCATCATTGTTAACAAAACCGATTTGGTGACGCCTGAACAGATTGGATTGATCAAGAAGATCATTGGCCAGCTAAATAGCTCGGCCATTGTTCTTGAGTCCATCAAGAGCCAAGTGCCGCTGGACAAGATCGTTGGTACCGGTCGATTCAAACTTGAAGAGGCCGAAGAGTTGTCATCAGAATGGCTGGCCATTCCTCGTGGTGAAGAGGAACCTGAAACCGAAGAATACGGCATCTCGAATTTCGTGTTTCGCAGTGATCGTCCGTTTCATCCTCAGCGAATTTGGGATGCGATTGGCGACGACATGGAGACAGGACTTTTTCAGAACGTGTTGCGAAGCAAAGGAATTGCGTGGGTCGCGTCACGCCATGACTGGGCTTACAACTGGTCTCAAGCGGGTTGTTCGGTTTTGTTGGAGCCCGCAGGATTCTGGTGGGCTTCTGCTCCAGAAGACTCGTGGCCTGAAGATGATGACATCATCGCCGAAATCAAGAAACGGATGATCAATGAATATGGTGATCGCCAACAGGAACTGGTTTTCATCGGCCAGAACCTTGATCAGGAACACGTAACGCGTGTGCTTAAAGAATGCCTGTTGGACGATGAAGAGTATGCACTCGGTCCGGCGTCTTGGGAGCACTTCGTCGATCCGTTGCCACCGATTGAGATGGCGACTGAGGATGATTATCCGGAAGACGAATTCGCGGTCGAGTAGTCGTGTTTTTAGCACCGGCTGCCAATACAAGCCCGAAGCGCAAGCGAGTGGTTCAGACGGTGTTCGCCAGTATTGGGCTACCGCAGTTCGTCCAGCTTGCAAAAACCACTCGCTCGCGCTTCGGGCTTGTGTTTTCATTCATAAAACGTGACCCGCATGGGACTAAACAGCAATGAACGCAGCCAAAAAACTCCCCGTAACGGTTCTGTCCGGATTTCTTGGTTCGGGCAAAACGACTTTGCTCAACCACGTGTTGTCCAATCGAGCTGGCCTACGCGTGGCCGTCAT
Source organism: uncultured Pirellulaceae bacterium (assembly GCA_964582025.1). GTDB lineage: Bacteria > Planctomycetota > Planctomycetia > Pirellulales > Pirellulaceae > Mariniblastus. The sequence continues at coordinate 3,383 of CAZORS010000013.1, forward strand.
TGTCAACGACATGAGCGAGGTCAACATCGACTCGCAATTGGTCGCAGGTGGCGAAGCAGCCCTCAGTCGCACGGAAGAAAAACTGGTCGAGATGACCAACGGTTGCATCTGTTGCACTCTTCGTGAAGACCTCCTGGCAGAGGTTGCCGCCTTGTCGAAAGAAGGTCGTTTCGACTATCTGTTGATTGAGTCAACTGGGATCTCGGAACCGGCACCGGTCGCTGATACGTTCACCTTCGCGATCGGTGACGATATTCCGCTGTCTGACGTCGCCGAGCTGGACACGATGGTCACGATGGTCGATGCAGCGAACTTTATGGAAGACCTGAGGCTTGGCAAAGATCTGCACAGCATCGAGCAAGCCGCAACGGAAGACGATATTCGCACGGTCGCTGATCTTTTGACAGAACAGGTTGAATTTGCCAACGTCATCGTCTTAAACAAAACAGATCTGGTTGACGAAGAATCTCTGGCAACGATCGAAGCTTTCATTGAACAGCTGAATCCCCATGCCCTCAAGCTTCGATCGTCTTTTGCGAAGATTGAATCATCAAAGATCATGGGAACGAATCGTTTCGATTTTGAGATCGCGAAGCAAAGCAAAGGTTGGCAACTGACACTTCGTGAGGATGACGCCAGCGAGGCGGATGAGTACGGCGTCAGCAGTTTCGTATTCCGAGCCCGACGTCCGTTTCATCCTCAACGGTTCTTTGATCGCCTGAATTCGGACTGGGATGGTGTGCTTCGAAGTAAAGGCTTTTTCTGGCTGGCAAGCAAGCTTGACAAGATCGGAGTCTGGTCACAGGCCGGGCGGATAGCGCGTCTTGACTTTGGTGGATTCTGGTGGGCAGCTGTTCCACGGGAGAATTGGCCTGACGTCGATGGGTTTGAGTCTGAGCTCGAAAAGAAATGGCACCCTGAAGTGGGTGACTGTCGCCAAGAACTTGTCTTTATTGGGATCGAAATGGATGAGCCTTCGATCACGAAATCGCTTGAGGCCTGTTTGCTGACCGACGACGAGTTCGCGATGGGAATGGAAGCTTGGATGAAATTCGACGATCCATTTCCTGTCTGGAACATGAGTGTCGGCGAAGCTCTGGCGGCTCAGCTGGAGTTAGACCGCCCCGTCGGAACAAAGTAGCGACCAGACCAGCAGTTCGATCTTAGCATTAGTGAGAGAGCCGCACCGATTTGTCGGACCGATGCGCTAAGGGGGCCGGTCGTTGATTTCGTTCAAGTTTTTGTTCTTCACACCGTCCCGAGAAATTAGCTTATGACACAAAGCAGAAAAACGGCGTCAAATTCGCAAACGGTTGTTGTTCTGGGCGCTAGCGATAAGCAGAACCGCTACTCCTATAAAGCACTCCAACTCTTGCAAAAGCATGGACACGTCGCGATTCCTGTCCATCCTATACTTAAGGAGATCGACGGCATTCAAGTTGCACAGTCGCTCGACCAGATCAAGCAAACCGTGGATACGCTCACCGTTTACGTTAGCCCCGCCGTTTCCGCTCGTCTCGCCGATGAGATTGTCGCCCTGAAACCCGGCCGCGTCATCTTCAATCCCGGTGCCGAATCTACTGAGTTGTCCGAGATCCTTGATGCCAACGAGATTCGCTTTGAAGAGGCTTGCACTCTTGTGTTGATCGACACGGGCCAATTCTAGGGCAGCAAGGTCATGCTGCTTTGATAATCTGGCACGTTGCGTTCGGTCCGGCTTACAACCCATGCGTGGACTAATGGTCGTGATCGTGATCATGTTCCTCGAATGCCCATTCAGGAAAAGGATCCTCGTAGTTGACCCAAACGTCGGGACCAGCGGCAAACTCTTCATCGGTCAGCAAGCAGCGGTTTAGCTTTTCGCGAAAGCCCGCCTCGTCTAGGTCATGTCCGATGACAACCAGCTCCTGACGCCGGTCGCCATACGGAGGCTCCGAGATCTGCATGAGCTCCTTACGGAAATCATAATCGTCGGGTAACTCTTCTTTGGGAATCGCGCTCCACCACATGCCAACACACTCGAGGCTTCCCGAGCGGCCAGCCTGTTGCCACAAACCAGCGAACTCCATTCGGGTCGCCAGCCAAACATGGCCTTTGGAGCGGATAATGCCGTCGAGACCCCCGTCGGTCAGAAAGGCATCAAATCGAGCAGGATGAAATGGTCGCCTTGATTGAAAAGCAAAAGACTCGAATCCGTATTTCTCAGCATCCCTGCCCCAACCTTCTCTTGGTGCATCCAACCAGTCCGGCAATGTCTCTGCCCACTCTTCGGTGAACAAGCCAGTGTTCAGGATCTCGCTAAGGTTCACTTGGCTGTAAGACGTTTCAATCAGTCGAGCTTGAGGGTTCAGGCTCCCAATCATTCCACGCAACGCGCCAACCTGTGCTTCGGTCAGCAGGTCCACTTTGTTGACAATGATCACATTGGCGAATTCAATCTGGTTTACCAGCAGCTGAGCCACATCGCGATCGTCTTCTTCGCCCCGGTTCTCGCTTCGGTCGCGAAGTTCATCGACCGAGTTAAAATCTTGGACAAAATTGCAGGCGTCGACCACTGTCACCATCGTATCGAGCTGCGCTACGTTGCTGAGGCTTCGACCGTCGTCATCCTCGAACATGAAGGTCTGAGCCACCGGCAGCGGTTCGGCGATTCCAGTCGACTCAACCAACAGATAGTCAAAGTTACCCTCCATCGCCAAGCGGCCGACTTCGGTCAACAAGTCTTCTCGCAGCGTGCAGCAGATACAACCATTGGAAAGGTTGATCATCTTTTCTTCGGATCGATTGAGAGCTGCCTCGCCTCCTGTGACCAACTGGGAATCGATATTGATTTCGCTCATATCGTTGACCACCATCGCGACTTTCAAGCCTTCGCGATTGTTGAGAATGTGGTTCATCAAAGTCGTTTTTCCGGCTCCAAGGAAACCGGAAAGGACCGTTACCGGAATCGGATTGGAAGCCACCAACGGTAAGCTTTGCAACACAGGCAATACCGGTGAGTCTTGTTCGTCTGCCATCGTTGGGCTCTTTCATTTCTATTCGCGAGAAAGCAGATCTTATCCAAATGCGATTGCCATGCCTATAATAAACTGCAACGAGATTGGGTTCGGCGGTTCCCAAAGGTCGCCCTCAGCAATCTGGAATTCAAACATGGCATGGGAAAAGGGACATCGTATCCCAACCAATCTGATCGTCGGTTTTCTTGGTTCGGGAAAGACGACCGCGATCACGAAGCTGATTGATCAAAGGGCGGCCGGCGAGAACTGGTCGATCCTGATCAATGAGTTCGGAAAAGTCTCCATCGACCACGGTCTGGTAGACTCCGAACTCGAGGGGATTTCCGTTGAAGAGTTGGGCGGCGGCTGTGCCTGCTGCACCCTCGCGTTGGTGTTTAAGCCATTGTTGGCTAAGTTCATCCGTCGCACCAAACCCGACCGATTGATTCTAGAACCATCCGGACTGAGCCATCCTGCAAAAGTCGTCGACATTCTCCGCAGCGAAGGTTTCTCAAAGGCGATCGACGTCCGCAACATCATTTGTCTAGTCGATCCAAAAGACTTTGACGATCCGAAGTGGCAATCATCAGAAGTGTTTCAGGATCAAGTTCAGTTGGCAGACATTGTCGCCCTGAACTGGACCGATCAGCGAGACCGCGAGCAGATTGACCGTTGTCGCGAATGGGTCGAGAGCTTTGCTCCTGCCAAGCAGTTGATCTTCGAGACCAGTTTTGGGGCGCTCGATCCAGAACTATTGGATAGGAAATTCGATACGTTTCGGGCTCCTTTGTTCGCTGATGCTCACTCCATTCCGGGTTCATCGACTGCCGAGTTGCCGATTCTCAAAACCGATCCTGCTGGTGGAAAGGCAATCTCCTCCGATCCTACACCGGGCCATCCGCTTCGTTTCGAAAACGATGGTCCGGGACTCGACGCCTGCGGTTGGATCTTTCACCTCGACGATATCTTCAATCGCAAGAAGTTGGTGGACTTCCTTGGTGCCGTCCCCTCGGTCGTGCGTTTGAAAGGAATCTTTCGTTGCGATAGAGATTGGTGGGCCATCAACCGCGCCAAAGATGCCACGAGCTATGTCGCCTCTACTTGGCGTCGCGACAGTCGCCTTGAGATCATTCTCGATGGCCGAGCCCTAAACTGGAACGAGTTCGAGCGTGACCTCTTTGATTGTTTGGCAACTTAGAGCCTCGTTGCGTCGGCGCACCTTTCTTGGTCCGGCCTACGAAAAAGCGCAACATCAAAACTTGCGCTTCGGGATTGTAATGTTGTTGCACAACAGTGAACTAACCGTGGCTAGCGCCTAAAACGGCGAACCCCAGAATCAAACTTTATGCTCCACTAGTAACCGAACAATGCATCCTCGAACTCAGCGCTCTGCGACTGGTTGGCTCGTGCTGGATCGCCGACGACATTGATGACTTTCTGTTCCCTCTCACCGTCAACACTCAGCGTCAGCAAGTACTGCCCTGGCCGAACCGATGGAGCGAAACGCCTTCCTCCGCCCGCCTGATCGCGTGAAAGATCCCAATCGATCTGGTGATAGCCTTTTCGGCCCGAAGTTTCGAAAGTTTTGACAACGTCCCCTTTGAGGTCATGCAAAGTTAAGCGAACGTTGCGAGCCGATTTTCCCAACGAATAGGCAACGATGGTTCCTCTCGATGGGTTGATTCCAACAAAACGACGCGTGCCGCTGTTTCCGCGAGCAGTTTGTCGGCTCCACGAGATCGCCTCACGCGGTTGGAACAGGTGCACGTCTTTGGCCAGAGTCTCCTTCGTCATCTGCCTGAGTACGGAAATGTCCGCGATCCATAGACTTCGACCATGAGTTCCGGCAACGATTTCCTGTCGCTTATCGTGAATGGCGAATTCGTGAACGGAAACCGTTGGCAGGCCACCTTTGATCCGAGTCCACGTTTGGCCTCGGTCGATCGTGTACCAAGACGAGAATTCACAGCCCAAGAACAGCAGGTTTTCGTTCTTGGTGTCTTCGCGGAGAACCCTTGCCGAACCCGCGGTTTTCGGAAGGTTGGTAGTCAACGACTCCCATGTCTTGCCGCTGTCTTCAGTCGCAAAAACATAGATGCCGTCATCGTCACTGCGATGTCCGTCGAAGGTCATGTAGCAACGTTCCTTTTTGAACTTCGAAGCTTCGATCGAACTAACCCAGCGAGGTCCGGGAAGCAGTCTCGAAAGCGACTTCTCACCAGTCGGCTGTTTGTATTCCTCAGTCGTCTTGGCCGTTTCCTTTTTGGTATCGACTTTCTTGGCTGCCGCTTCCTTGGACTGACGAGCGACGTCAAACTCCATCGTGAACGAGCCTTCGTTGATATCGATTTCGCCTTCGTACTGATCTTCTTTAACAGTACCCGTGAACTGAAGCGTGAACTGGTCCGTTTCAGAGAACAGCGACAGTGAATTGGTTTCCGGATCGAACTTTCCGCTGGAAATTTCACGCTCTCCTTGAGAAGATTCGAACGTGCCTGTGATTTCATCGTTCGATTTAAAGTTCAACGCCAGTTTCATCTCGCGTTCACCGCGTGGCGAAACCATGTTGCCTTCCCATTGCCCAGTGATCGGATCGTTTGGGTCGGGTTTGGCTGGCTCCTGTTTTTCGTCGTCCGTTTTCGCCTTCTTTGGCTTTGCTTCGTCAGATTCAGCTGACTCTTT
>CAZORS010000013.1:9160-44594 GCA_964582025.1 uncultured Pirellulaceae bacterium
AACCTGCTTCCTTTTCTTTCGTAGACTCTTTTGATTTTTCAGCGGCTTTCTTTTTGTCCGATTTCTTCTCGCTAGACTTTTTCTTTTTCTCGTCTTCTTCTTTCTTCTCTTCCTCGATTGGTTGATAAGCGAGGGGCTCCCAAGAGTTGCCACCGTCTTCTGTTTTCCAAACCGCACCGTCGGTTGTGCCGACGTAGATCAGCCCCGGTTGAACTGGCGACTCAGATAATGCACTTCCAGCACCCTTGCTTGAGTTGGTGATCTCCGGCGAGATTGCTTTCGTGCCGTTGCCGCGATCAAACGATCGAAACACATAGTTGCCTGCGCTGTAGTGCACTTTTGAATTGTGCGGCGAAAGTAAAAACGGCGTCTTCCAATTGAAACGATATCGAGTTCCCTTCGGTGGCCGAGGCCGAACAAAGCCACGTGAGCCAGTTTTCAGATTGATTCGCCCCATTCCACCGTTCTGGCTTTCGAAGTAAATTTCGTTTGGATCATTAGGGTCAACCAGAGTTACAAACCCGTCGCCTCCGCCGACTCGCAACCAATCAGAGTTAACCGCTCCGCCGCTGCTTCCACGTGAAGGAGCACCCCAAGTTCCGTTGTCTTGGAGTCCACCATAGACCTTGTAGTCCATCGAAGTGTCGATTCCAACGTGATAGAACTGCCCAATCGCAACATGGTTCAGATGATCCCAGTGTTCCATCCGGTCATAGGTGACATGAATTCCACCGTCGTTTCCAAGGATCATGTGACGCGGGTCGCGCTTGTCGATCCAAAGTGCATGATGATCGACGTGAATTCCGTCGCTTCCGCCATCACCAGTGAAAGTCTCGCCGCTATCCTTTGATTTGTAGAGGCTCGTTCCGCAAAGATAAATGTTGTTGCGGTCGACAGGATCAATCTGAATGTTGCTGTAGTACATTGGCCTTGGATTGAGCGAGTTGATTCGCTTCCACGACGAGCCACCGTCTTCGGAGAGGTAGATTCCACCGTAGTCACCGTCGTCAGGGCCTTGCTGGCCTTGGAGGTTTGCAGCTTGCCCGCCAAGAGTCCCCGAGAATTCGGTGCGTGTGCTTTTGCTGCGAGTCTTCGGTCTTTTGCCAAGTTCGATTTCAACTTCAACCTGTTTGCGTTCACGAGAAACGAGGACTTTGATTTTCTCGCCAGCTTGATGCTTGCGAACTTCGCCCAAGAAGTCGTTGTAAGACATGACGATGTTGTCCTCGACGGAGACAACGATATCGCCATCTTTGAGTCCGGCTTTGTCTGATGGCCCGTCTTTGGTGATGTTGGTAAGGCGAGCACCAACGTCTGCGTTCTCGCCTCGAATGCCGAGGAAAGGAGATTTCTCTGGTCGTTTGGCGATCTTTTCTGATTCAATCACCGCTACCACGATGTTGGGATCGGACTCGAAATAGTCCAATCCGATTCGACCCATTTTGCACGTTGGTAAACCTTCGGTGATTCGTTTGAAAGTTTCGCCGCCGTCGGTTGATTTATGAATGCCTGAGCCGTCGCCGAATCGCTGAGCAGGATCGTTACCATCAAAGCCATCTCGCTTTCGTTCGTAAGTTGCGATCAACAAGTTGTCAGGATTTTTTGGATCGAGTTGGACATCGATGATGCCCGTCTTGTCGTCGACGAATAGAATCTTATTCCAGTTCTTTCCTCCGTCGGTTGTTTTGAAAAGTCCACGCTCTTCGTTGGGGCCCCATAACCGTCCCAGCGCTCCGACCCAAACGACTTCTGGGTTTTCAGGGTGAATTGCCAACGCTCCAATTTGAAACGTTTTCTTCAGTCCCATGTTCTTCCAGGTCTTACCACCGTCGATCGATTTGTAGACGCCGTCGCCCCACGACACACTGTTTCGAGGATTGGATTCTCCTGTCCCAACCCAAACGATCTCCGGATTGCTTTGTGCGACTTGAACGTCGCCAATGGAGACGGTGGCTTGATCATCAAATTGGTGCTCAAGTGTTCGGCCGTTGTTGGTCGTCTTGAGCAATCCACCCGAAGCGGTTGCCGCCCACCAGATGCTTGGGTCTTTCTCGTACACAGTAACAGCCGTAATTCGTCCGCCCATGTTTGCTGGGCCGATCGAACGCCAGGTTGTTTGGTCCGCGATCGATTGGGGCAGAGAAGATTTTACTTTTGACTTTTTCAAGGCCTTCTCCCTGGCCTTCTTTCTTTTTGCCAACTCCTTTGCCGAAAGCCTTTTGCCCTCTTCTTTCTCAGCGACTTTTTCTTTTTTGGGCTCAGCCTTGGAGGTTGTTTTCGACTTCGCTTCCTTTTCTGAATCCTGAGCCAGGACAGATTGAACAGGGAAGATCAAAACAAAAAGCAAGGCAGCAAAAAGAGAAGCGACGCAGAGACGAGTTAGCATGAATATCCCCGAGGCCTGGATTCAAACAGGCGATAAAGAAAAAAATGACGCAGGAAGTGTGAGAATCAATTTTCGATGGTACCAACGAAAAAACGTTGATTCAAATTGAACATCGCAAGTTCACGAAAATGAGTGCTTAAAACTTAACCCGTGACTTGCACGGAAGTTGCGAACGCGGACAGTCGCGAGGTGAACTGACGTGTTAGTGCGGCTTCCTCGATTTCGCAAATCAAGCCAGAAAATGTATCGATGGAAGTCTTACGTTCATTAGCGTCCGACGAACCATTGCATGTACGAAATGACGTCTTTAGCCGCTGAAACGGCGTCTGTTGTGGGTGACTGTCGCCGTAGTGGCCGAGGACGCGTAGTTGCAATTCAGTTGCAGATGGGATAGCCTGTACTTCGACTAGTTTAATTGCCCGTAGGAATTGCTGAATGACCCCTTCAGCAATCCGAAATCTAGATTCAAGGTTTTTCAAAATGCTCCAAGTGTCATTGCCGTTTAGGTTAGTTCTAGGCGCGATTGTGCTCAGCTTTACCGTTCTCTCAACAATGGCGCACGCTCAACATGGTGGCCCGGAGCAATTGATTCGAGTCACGTGGCAAGACGCTCAAGACAAATCGCTTCACTGGGGCGAGTTCGTCCAGGTCGGCCCGACCGTTGTGTTTCAAGATCAAGGCAAGGTTCAAGGCTTTCCTGCTTTAGGTGACGGCCAAGCACTTGGAACGATGGAGCGAATTGACAACATGTTGGTGGTTGGAGTTCGCGGAGGCCCTCCGGGACAACCACAAGGTGGTTGGTTGGCCGTTGACCTACAAGTCACAGAACAGCCTCACGGAGACCATTCAGATTACACCTACGGCGATGCTCCGCGTGTAACTCTCTCAGTGCTCAGCGACTCCAAGAAGTATCCGATTCACTTGTATGAGTACAACAGAGAATTTTACATGGCCAACGATCCGTTGAACGGATTCACTCGCATTAGTCCAAGCAAGCTCATGGCAGGCGGTGGCGATGCTCTGGGAGTTTTCTATCGTGGAGGTGGCGGTCACATCACCATGGCTGCCGTCAACAAGAAAGTTGGCTACTCCACGTGGATGGGTAAAGACGAATCAGTGAAAGGCAAAATCGACGTTGTGAATCTCGACAAGCCGGGCGAAGCATCGATCGCTTACTCCTTCAAATCACCGACGCCGGGATTGCATGGCGCGATCACGAACAGCGGAAAAGTCTTCATGGCTCCAGCCGATGGAATCATTTGGGTGGACGCGGATCTTGAGCTGTCCGGGTCGGCCGAATCCGTGAAAGTAAATCACATCTCGCTAGGACAGAATCCAGAAGATCAAACGCCTTATCGAACCGGTTCGTTTACGGATCACAAAGACTGGGTCATGTTCATGGCTGGCAAGGACGACGACCGCGGTTTGTGCATGGTGCAAGCTTCGGCCGAGACGCCTTCGGTATCAAAGTTGATCGTTGAGACGAAGCCGGGGTTGAGTTTGGGGATGCCGGAATGTGTGACTGCACTTAGCGGAAAGAATTATGCGATGGCGTTTCAATCTAAAAGAGCCGGTGATGCCGTTGAGCAGCTGACCATCATTGACTTGGACCCCAACCAAGACAAAGATTTCTCTGACGCGAAGGTCGAAAAGTCAATTGATGTTGGTAACGGGCTGGTGGCAGGATATCGATCCTATCATTCGATTTGTTTCGACGATGATGAGACTTACGCGGTGTTTACGAACCCTGCCGATGGAGAAATCTGTCTTCTTTCGCTTGATACGTTGAAAGTTGTAAGCCGCGAAAAAGTGGGTGGAATTCCAACCGGTATCGTTGCTGCGGGCGGAGAAGCGAGCAAGCACTAGGCCGCGTTGATAAGTCACCGTGGTGCGTGAACAATACAAGCCCGAAGCCAAGCGAGTGGTTCTGTCCAGCCTGCAAAAACAACTCGCTCGCGCGTTGGGCTTGTATTGTGACTCTGGAGAATGATTCTCATGACGCGGATCGCATCAACTGCGCGAGCGACATTTCATAAAGAACTTCGACTCTTACTCAGAGATCCATTCTGTGTTGCGCTGTTGGCATGTTTCTCCATTGGTTTGGCGGTTGCAAGCTGGAATTCGTATTCCCTGTGGCGTGGAATTTCGACGCGGCAGTCGAATCGCCAAGCCGATGCTCGCGAGGCGTGGTTGTCTCAGTCGACGGCCAATGCACACATGGCAACCCATGTTGGCCAGACAGTCTACAAGCCAATTTCTCCGCTGACTGGATTCGATCGCGGGGCGGTTTCCAATTTCGGATCGAGGATCTACTTGCAGTCGCACCATCAGTCTGCAGCCAAGAATAATCCTCGCCAAGATTCGATTGATCTGCTCCAAAACGAAGCCTATTCGCCCGCGGTATTGCTGGCCCTGATTGGCCCATTGTTGATCATCGTATTAGGCTGTGCTTCCATCGCACGGGAGAAAGAAGGAGGCACACTTTCAATCCTGTTAACGACTGGAGCCAAGTGGTCGTCAATCGCGACAGGAAAGAGCGCGTCCGTCCTGCTCGCCCTGTTCATTGTCGCGATACCGGGACTGTTGCCGCTGGCAATGCCCTGGTTTGAAAGTAATTGGTTGTTGCCTTCACTCGATCTACTGGCCAGGGCAACCGTAATTTTCGCCGCGCTATCGGCCTACTACATCGGCTGGCTTGGTCTAACGTTTTTGGTGTCGTCGAAGTCGAGCACAACGACGGGTAGCTTTTCAGTCTTGATTGCGTTGTGGAGTATCTTTGCCCTTGTGATGCCACGCATTGCCGGGGACGTGGCTACGTTTGCGTCGCCACTGCCAACCAATGCCGAGATTCGTCTTGAAAAGGAAAACGCGGTTCACGACTCCAATAAATCCAGCCTTGCAAAAACAAAAGCAGACAAGGCTCTTGAAGAAAGATTGCTTAAAGAATTCAAAGTCGAGCGGATCGAAGATTTACCTATCGATATCGCTGGCGCACGAATGATCGATCAGGAAGTTCAGACAAATCGACTCTACGATAAAATCGAAGGCCGGGTGGCGCAAGCCAGAGATCGGCAGAACGAGCTGGTTAGTGGATTTCAGTTCGCAAGTCCTTACTTAACCATGCGAGCCGTCTCCGCATCGTTGTCGGCGACTGACCGCACGCATCATTTCGACTTTGTAAATTCTGCGGAGAATTACCGACGACAATTTGTGAAGGATCTGAACGTTTCGGAAATGAACAAACAGAAACTCGGCAGTTCGCCTGAAGAACGACGTTCGTTTTGGGCGCAGGTGAAAGAGTTCCAGCCAACTTTCGTTTCGGCAACGAAAGATGTGATGCGTTCTGTGGCCGCTTTGCTTTGCATCGTCGTCTGGGCAATCGTCATGGCAGTTGCTTCACTCTTCGCTGCTCCGAAAATCAGCCGAACGCGGTAAAGGCTGAACTATGGATCAAGGAGAACATCGAATCGAAAGGCCGAACACAATACGACTGGTGTATTGGGAATCGTTGATGGCGCTTCGTTCTGGTGGCGTGAAAGCTTCTTTGGCAATCTTTGGTTTGCTGTTGGTCATTGCGATTGTCCTGGGAGTCATCCGCACTCAAGCGAGACAGAATGATTCCAGGCTCGCCGAGCAAGCGAATCAGTCAGTGAAAGAGATTTTCCACGACGTCCTGGAAGGGACTTTGGATTCGGCCGAAACAACAGAGAACTCCGATCGGCAGTCTCGCCTCAGGAAACAACTTCGCATGTCGGCAAAGTCGCCGTACTTGATGAGCCACGCTTCCAATCTGTGGGACGTTTCGTTGTTCCCATCGCCACTGTCGGCGCTTTCTGTAGGATCCAGCCAGAAGTGGCCGGACCTCTATCGGATTCACGGCGTGTCACTCGCAAAAACGGTCGATCGCAGCGCACAAATTCGCCCAATCACAAACGCGTATGGTCCGTTTGATATTGCCTTTGTGGTCATGGCAATCGCACCGCTTGTGGTCATAGGACTTACCTTTAATGTGTCATCGCGCGATCGTGAATCGGCTTTGCAAAACCTGACCCTTGCGCAAACGCCGAGCCTCGGAAAGCTGATGGCGATACGCTGCTTCGTTTTGGCATCCCTGGTGATTGGATTGGTGCTCTGCGTCGTCAATGTTGCTTTGTTGATCGCATTCGCAGGCCAATTCGACTTGAACGTTGTCATCAATTTGGCAATCTGGAACATCGCAACAACGCTTTACCTCCTCACATGGGCAAGCCTGAGCCTGTTCGTGAATTCGTTCGCCAAGTCGTCTTCAACCAATGGTGCCGCACTGTTACTGCTGTGGTTGATCCTTGTTCTGCTGGTTCCACGATTTGTTTCGCACGCAGTACAAGAAGCGGTTCCAACGTTGCCAGAGAGCAAACTGGTCGAGCGAGAAAAGAACGCTTTCGATGACGCTTCGGAAAATGCTGGCGGCCTTGTAGAGCAATTCCAGTTAGAACATCCGGAGATTGAAATTGACCTGGACGATGAACAACAAATGGCACTTTTGAAATACTTGCTGGCTCACGACGCAGCAGGTCGTCAGGCAGCTGAAAACGTATCCAGTCACTATTCAGCCCAATCGTTGCGTGCAAGGTATCTAAATTTCTGCGATTGGATATCACCAGCAATTTCGTTTCGCAATCAAACGGATCAGAGTTCCGGAAATAGCGAGAGTGCATTTATCGGTTTTTCAGCCCATGCCGCGGACGTACAAGCCAAAGTTTTGGAAGGCTTCTTGTTGCCGAGTATTGCGAATGAGCAATGTACTGCCGAGACGATTGCCGCGTTGCCAAGTTTTCAGGAAACTGACATTCCCAAGCGACCATCGTTTCTGAGCTCGATCCAGTCGATTGGTTCTCTGTTGGTTTGGTTGGCGATTTTGATGATCCTCGGGCTAAGGGGATTTCGAGTGAAGGATTTGAGTGTAGACCGTACGCGGTTGCCAGAAAGACCAGGAGTCGAAAATGCTTGAAGCGAAACAGCTTACGAAGAAATACGGTGAACGATTGGCGCTGGACGGACTCGATCTGCAGGTTGCGCCCGGCGAAGTTTATTGCCTTGTCGGTGCCAACGGAGCTGGCAAGACGACAACGATCAGCCTGTTCCTGAACTTCATATCACCTACATCGGGGGCCGCGTTCGTCAACGGGATCTGCATTGCAGAACAGCCCGAACTGGCGAAACGCCATCTGGCTTACATACCCGAAACGGTTTCGCTCTACGGTCAGCTTTCAGGTGTTGAGAACCTCGATTACTTTTCGACATTGGCTGGGCATCGTCTTTCGAAAAACGACAAATTGAGTTTGCTCGAACGAGCGGGCCTACGAGGTGAAGACGCCAATCGCAGAGCTTCTGAATATTCCAAGGGAATGCGTCAGAAGGTCGGCATTGCGATCGCGCTTGCTAAGAACGCCACGGCGATCCTGATGGACGAGCCAACATCGGGATTGGATCCACAGGCATCCAATGAGCTTTCTCAGTTGATCAAGCAACTTGGATCGCAACAAACCACCGTCTTCATGGCAACGCACGACCTTTACCGAGCCAAAGAAGTCGCCTCACACATCGGCATCATGAGGCAAGGTCGACTTGTGGAAACTGTGAAGCCTGACGACGTGAGCCACGCGGAACTCGAAAAGATAGCGCTCCGTAGCATGCAGTTTCAGTAAGGGGCCAGCGGGTTTGTCAGTCAAGTATTCAGCAACCAATTGGTCGTTGCGCAACAAAACTTAGACTTGTGATTCAACACAGACTCACTCAATCGCAACGCGCGTCTTGAGAGTAAACCACATGTAGATCGAGGTTCCAATTTCTATGACGCCGCCAGCGAGTGCGGCAGATGGCAACCAAGTGTTTTGGGAAATGAAAAGAGTAAGTCCTGTGTAGGCGAGCAACAAACCCAAGACCCAATAATGTCTCAGCCCATAAACCGTTTGAAACACCAAGTATCGAACGCCAATGATCACCAGCATCGTATTGAAAAAATAGCCCGGAGACTGAGCACGTCCGATGTAGGCGAGGAACAAACCTGCAAATAATAGAGCAGTCGATTCGAGTCCTAAAAGATCGAGTGGATTTTTTGTTTCTGCCGGTTCCTGCGATACCAGTCGTTGGCAAATTAAAGAAGAGAGTGGATAAATCGCCATGCCACCAACAAACAGCACGGCTATCGCGATGTTCTCCGAAGCAAACAGACAAGCAAGACCAGCGATTAACCAAACAATCCCTGATACGAACACCCCCGGAATTCCGAACACATTTTTCCGTTGCAGTTCTCGTTGATTTTCCTTAATGCTCAAACCAATCTCCAGTTGAAATTAAACGAGCAGTTCGTTGTTCCAAAGCAAATATTGAAACTGATCGTGGCACTTTCGATAAATCATATGAAAATTTTTCAGACTCTAGAACTGACTTGCCTCGCCGCTGGAGTTGGAGAACGTCGGTCAGCTGAGTTGAGCGTTGGGGACTGCGGAAAAAGCTGATCAGTGAACGCCTGAAACGCGTTAAAATCCTCATAAACCGACTCAGCGATCCCGCGATACCATCGATGGCAATGCGTATGAGAAGGTACGTTCATGCATGGTTACCGCGTGCTATATAGGATGCATCTGGTAGAAAGTGCCCCAACAGGATTTTGCATTCCTTCCTCAAAGTCAAACCGCCCTCGGCGGCGACTTGCAAAAACCCAATGATTATCGACTTACCCACCTTCGAGAATTTTTTGGTGACGGCTATCGTAACGATGGTCCGAACTATCGTGGAAGCGTCCCCAACAATTCTTGGCGGGGTGGTTGTCGCGGCGTGGTTACGCACACAAGCAACACCAGAAAAAATTGAGACGATCTTCTGCGGTGACGGAATTCAGGGCTCGCTTCGAACCGTTCTAGTTGGCATGACGTTGCCCGTTTGCTCAATTGGAATTCTGCCAGTTCTGAGAGAATTGCGTCTGCTGGGGCTGTCCACCAGCAAGCTGATCACCCTGGGGATTTCCGCACCATTGATCAATCCATTTACTCTGCTTTTCGGATTAACGGTTCTGTCATTCCCGCTTTTTCTGATGATGGTCGCCGTGTCAGTAAGTCTTGCGATCGTCGTCGGCGAAGTCGGTGGCCGGTTTGCGTTTGGCGGCGAGGTCAATTCGGTCCCTCGCCCTGAAAGTCTGACTGGCGGAACGCGGATGCGAAACTTGCTCGTTGCGTCGAGTCGACTGGTCACGGGCCGCACAGTCGTTGACCTAGTGGTAACCATTGTTTTTGCGATCCTGACGATTGCTTTCATTCGCGGAGGCGCGTTCGACCTCCTTTGTGAATCAAGCAATCAAAGCGGAACCGGCATTGCATCGCTGTTAACGCTTACGCAATATGTCAGCCCGTCTCGTGCGATCATTCAGCTTGGCGGTATCGAAGACGCGAATCTCTCTACAGCAACAGGTTTGGGCATCTTCCTATGTGGCACCGGAATAGCTGGAGCCAGCATTCTGACGTTGCTCCAATGGCATGGTTGGCGTCGCTCGCTGGCAATCACAATTGCGTTCCTCCTGTTTGTCGGCTTGATTTCGCATCTCTCAAAGTACGTCCTGACAACTACAGTCATTGAAGTTGCGGAGACCACCTCGCTCGACAACCTGATGCGACCGAACTTTGCATCGTTTCAACAAATAGGCACAGCGCTCAACGAGTCTCTCACGTTTCTCAATACATTCATGCTATTCGGGGGAGCGGCTGTTTCCTTGTTAGCGATAGGCGGAATTTTTGTTCGCCTGACCAAGATTGGCTTTCGCGATGACGATCCAGATGTGGCTGCAAGTCAAAACGATGGTCGAATGTCCAAAGCCCTTCCTGCTTCACAACTTGGCGCTGTTGCGATCGCCGTTATCGGTATTTTATTCTGCGCGTCAGCATTCATATTCTTTCCTAGCCCGAGTGAAGCAATTCAGGAAATGGATCGACTCCAATTGGATGCGGGTCTTGAAGTCCAAACTGGCAACGTGAACGCAGCGATCGATCGTCTTGCCGCTTGGGACTCCGCAGCTGCAAACGTTCCTATTGGTGCGGCAATCCGCGGATCATTCCCAACTTCATTGCAACGCGAGCTCACACGCGACCTTCGAACAGAGCTACGCAATATTAAAATTCTAGTTTCAGAAGGAGATTTCGGTTCCGCTAGGAAACGACTTCCTGATCTAAAGCAACGGCTAACGAAAGTCAAAGATGCATTCAACAAGGAAGCGAAATGACCAGCGAGTTTCCTGAACAACCAGACGAAGCGTCGAATCTGGGTGCGGCCTACCAACCGAACCAAAGCGATTCGCTGTTGCGCAACGTGTTTTGGTGCGTTGTGGCGGCCGCGGCCGCGTGTCTCGCTTATGGTTTGCAGGTTGAATCAAGTCTGTTTCGTGCCATTGCTGTGCAACTTTCGCTTTGCGGCGTCGCGGTCTTTTCAGCGATGGGCGCCGTAAAAATACGTCGCACTCTGAACGACGATGAAGTAGAAGATGCGCTCGCCGAAAAACGTGAAGCGACCGCGATTCACTACCTCTTCATTGCAGCACCTTTGGTTGCGATACTTGTGCTGGCTGGGATCTCAATGTTGAGCCAGTTGGTTGAGGTTGCTGCACCGAGATCACAGCAACAAGTTATCGGCGGAGCGATTCTGGTGGTGCTGGCGGCAAGCCTGTGGACCGTGTTCGCCCGGATGCTCGAACAGCGATCCGGGACGCTACCTGAAAGTGCGGATGTCAGAGCAGCACTCTCGGAATCTCGCTTGGCTGCACTTTTAAGCGCGGCAGCACTGATGGCTGCGACAGTCCATTCGCCAGTCGAAGGTTGGTTGGCGTGGGGATTGAGCCTCTGGACAATCGCGGTTGCCGGCGAACACTTGCTTCGCGTTTTCGTCGCATGGTTTAAGCCGATCACGTTGCAGGATTCGTTCGTTGCCCCGATCTTTTCGCTCTTGCGTGAGATTTTTCTTACGACCATCAATCCGGTCGCCAAGGCTTTTGATATTGCTGAAGAACGTTTTGGTCTTAGCCTGCGTTCATCGTGGACGATCAGATTCTTTCGGGCATCAGTGCTGCCGATTGCGATCAGCAGCCTGCTTCTTGTCTGGGCTTCGACCTGCTTGGTTGTTATCGAACCTCATCAGGCCGGCCTAGAAGAGCGTTTTGGAGTCGTGCAAAAAGCGCGTTTGGCATCTGGACTGCACACGAAACTTCCTTGGCCGTTCGGTGAAATACGCAGATACCCGGCTTCAATCGTGCAAACCATGCAGATTGGATTCGAAGAAGAGGCACAAGCAAATGTCTCGGAAGATGTCGACCGAAGGCTCCTATGGACGAAGCCGCATGCTCAGGAGTTCTCTCTGGTTTTGGGCTCGGAAACGGAGCTGGTTGCCGTCAATGCAATCGTCTATTTCAAGATTGCCGAGGACACGCAAGGTTTCCTTGATCACGCACTTGCAACTTCAAATCCTGAGGCAGCTTTGGAGTCGTTTGCTTATCGCGTGCTGATGGAACAAACCCGAAACGCGACGCTCGCCGATGTTCTTTCTCGCGGTCGAGATCAATTTGCGGAAGACGTTCGCAAGAAGCTTCGCGAGTATGCGGATACGGAAAAGCTGGGCTTAAACATCGTCAACGTTGCCTTGATCAACGTTCATCCACCTGTGGAAGCGGCGGACAGTTACCTTGACGTGATCAATGCGGAACTCGATAGCAATCGAGTGGTAACGGTCGCCGGCGGTGACGCGGCCAAACAAATTCTGGAAGCCGAACAGGAAAGCAACGGGCGTATCGCGACGGCCAAAGTTGATGCCGCCAAACGTGTTTCCGTTGCCGGCCAAGAGTCCGCTGAATTTGCAGCAGTCGGTGAAGCTTTTACTGCTGCCCCAGAAACATATCGACTCCGACTTTGGTTCGAAGCATTTGAGAAAGTGCTGTCGAACCGACGTCTATTTATTGTGGACTCGGAACTTCCCGATGTCATTTTTGACGAACGTGCCGGGTCATCGGTCGACCCGACGATGATCGAATCAACACAACCCAAGAATCCTTGAGTAGCATCTGTGAACGAAGAACAACAAAACTTGACAACAGAACAGCCACGGCGAAGCAAGCTTGGCGTGCTCTTCAACATACTCGCCGGCCTTACATTGGTGACGTTGCTGATTGGCTATATGTGCTATCTGCAAGTCCGCGAAGGAACCTCAGCAGTGGTGACACGGTTTGGTGAACCCGTTCGCACGATCACCAAACCAGGGCCCTATTTTAAGCTGCCGTGGCCGATCGAAGACGCACGAACGTTTGACATGCGAAAGCAGGTCTTCAACACGCCTTACACGGCGACTCTGACTCGAGACCGTCGCAACGTGGTACTGCTAACTTATGTCGTCTGGCGAATCGAAGATCCAAAATTGTTCTTGCAATCCGTTGGCGATGAGGCGGCCGCGTCCACCAAACTCGACGGCATGGTTACCGCAGCCAAGAACACACTGATGGGGCGATACGACCTTTCGGCTTTGGTCTCGACCGACGTTGAGCAAATCCAAACACCCCAAATCGAGTCTGAAATTGTTGAGGAAGTAAAAGACATCGCTGCCGAAAAGTTTGGCATCAATATCGATCAAATTGGATTCAAACGCATCGCCTACGAACAAGCCAACGTCACAGCGGTTTTGGCGCAAATGCGAGCCGAGCGTGAGGCCGAAGCCAAACAGCTTCGCGCTGAAGGCGATAAGGAATCGCGACGAATCCGCGACGAGGCTGTGGTCAAAAGTGAAGAAATCCTTCGCGAAGGTCGGCTTGGTGCCGGAAAGATTCGCGGCGAAGCCGAACGCGCCGCTGCTGAAATTTATGCCAAAGCACATCGTACTGATCCGGAGTTTTACCGTTATTGGCGATCGCTTGAAGCCCTCAAGAAAACGCTTGGACAGGAAGCAACCGTCGTCCTTCGTACCGATCAAGGTTTCTTTGACTTACTGACTGATTCACCTGAGTCACCCCGCACGAATGGGGGAAAGAAGCTTTCGAGCGAACCGAACCAACCAACAGCAGGAGGGGGCGATGAGTAACGAAACGCCTTCTTCTGGAAGCGATGAACCCGAAAACAATTCAATCGATGATGGCTTTGTGCCACCACCGGTCCCTCCGCGTCCGCAATCCGAGCACCGATTCTCGATCGTCGAAGCGGTAAGCTCGGGATCGAAAATGGTCGGCTGGCTTGCGCTGGGACTGTTTGTTTTGTTCTGGTGTTCAGGGATCACAACCATTGGGCCGGGCGAAGTTGGCTTGGTACTTCGTTGTGGCAAACTCACGGGAGCATCACCAACCGATCAGGTGCGTCAACCAGGCCTGTTGCTGGCGTTGCCCTATCCAATTGACGAAGTCATTCGAGTACCGGTTAAGCAGGAAAATGAAATTGCGATCGAAGCACTCCGCAAGAAGACTACCGCGCGAAATGGAACAGTCGGACGAGGCCTGCCAGGTTACGCATTGTCGGGAAATCAAAACATTCTCGAAGCCGACATGACGTTGAAGTACCGAATCAGCAATCCGGTGGCTTACACGTTTTCAAATCGGAATCCTGAGCGAATTCTGCGTGACACCGTTGTTGGATCCGCCGCCGAAGTGATCGCTCAATGGAAAGTCGATGACGCGCTTCGATTGCAAAGAGAAACAGAACAGGGCCCTGAGAAACTGGCTCGCGTTGTGCTCACTGAAGCTCAATCACTGATCGACGAAATGAATTTGGGCGTTGAATTGACGGCCCTTGAATTTCGTGAAATCCAGCCACCCGCCGATGTCGCCGACGCGTTTCAGGCCGTCCAAAGCGAGCGGATTGCCATTGAAACAAAAAAGCGAGAGGCCGAAGGCTATGCCGCTGGTGTCGTTCCGGCTGCAGAAGCCGAAAGCAATTCATTGATCCAAATGGCGAATCGCCAATCAACCGATTTGCGGACCCGAGCTGAAGAAGAAGTTGCATTCTTCAATCGAGTCTACGACGAATACGTCCGCAATCCCGGACTGGTCTGGAATCGCTTGCAGTTGGAAACGATTGAGGGCTTGATGCGAGACGGAAGTCAGTTTCGCTTTGTTGATCCCGGCACGCGGCTGGTTCTTACACCCGGTCGCCAAAACTTGAAACCGGCCAACGCGCAACGGACGCAATCAACCGATCCATCGAGCGGAACAAATCGATCGGAGAGTCCGCGATGAGCACGATTTCAACTCCCACTGCACAAAGGACGACCGCCAAACGAATTCAACAGGATCTCGATGCCGGGATGACTCGTGGCGAACGAGTTCGTCTTGGACTACGAATCGGAACGGCACTAGCGGCCAGCGTGTTGTTGGTTTCCGCAATCGCAGTTGATTACTTGTTGCCGGTCGAACAGAAACCGATATCTGAAAGCTTGAAAGCGATCGCGGCGATCCTCGTTATGCTACCGATTCTGCGGGAAGCAATCCAGGGCTTGCTAACTGGATCGACCGATGCGTACAGTGCACAACTGGTTGCGATTGCTTCCCTTGCCGCACTATCGGTCGGCGATTTTGTGACCGCTGCCATTATTCCGATCATTCTGAGCATCGCTTTCTTCTTGGAAGAACGAAGTGTGCTGGGTGCTCAAGCCGCCATTGCCGGACTGAGGTCGTTGCAAGCAAAACAGGCGCGTCGAATTAACGAAGACGGGACTGAGCAAGAAATCAGTTCCGAGGAATTATCCGAAGGTGACATTGTCGTCGTCCGTCCTGGCGACACCATTCCAGCGGATGGTGAAGTCATCGAAGGCTTTTCCGCGATCGACCAATCGACGATCACGGGTGAATCGACTCCGCAAGACGTCGGGCCGGGAGCAAAGCTGTTCGGTGGAACTGTGAATCATAATGGACTGCTTCGGGTGAAAGTAACGAGCGCCGGGAACACTTCGACGCTCGGCAAAATTCTTGACTTACTTCACGAAGCGGAACAATCCAAAACGGAAGTGTTGCGTCTGATCGAAGGCTATGCCAAGTACTTTGTGCTTGGGGTTCTGCTGATCGCAGGAATTAGTTTGTTTCTCAGTCGAGACATCTCTCGTGCGATCGCGGTGCTGGTCGTTGGATGTCCAGGACCGTTTATCCTGGCTGGCCCCGCCGCGATGGTTGCGGCACTTGCTGCGGCGACGCGAAAAGGGATCTTGATCAAGAACGCAAAGTTCCTCGAAATGATGACTGAAGTTGATGCAGTGATCTTCGACAAAACAGGAACGGTAACCCATGGTCAGTTGAAAGTGACTTCTCTCGCACCACACGAGTCAGACGAATCAGAGCTGCTTTTTGCTGCGGCAACCTGCGCCGCTGCATCACAGCATCCGGTCTCTCGCTCGATCACGACGTCTGCAGAAGAGCGACCATCAAGCACTGCATTGGTAATCTCCAACGCTCAGGAGTTGCCTGGCCGCGGTGTCACTGTGGACACTGAACAAGGACAATTTCTACTTGGTCGTCGAACCTGGCTAATCGAATCCGGATTTGATCTGCCGGATGAACCTGACCACTCAGGCCCGATCGTATGGGTTGCGTCTCGCGAAGGCAATAACAACAGGTGTCTCGGCGCGATCCTGCTTGCCGATGAAGCTCGTGAAGATGCAAAACAAGTCATCGCTGACTTGAAGCAGATGGGCGTCATGCGAACGACCCTGCTAACGGGAGATCGACAAGCAGTTGCAAAAAAAGTTGCCGCCGATGTCGGGCTGGACAATGTTGTTGCCGAAGTCTTGCCAGCTCATAAACGCGAAGTCGTCCGAGCCGAGCGCGAAGCCGGCTACCGCGTGATGGTCGTTGGTGACGGCGTCAACGATGCTCCCGCACTTGCCGAAAGTGACATTGGTGCCGCGATGGGAGCTGCTGGAGCTGAAATCGCACTTCATAGCGCCGATGTTGTGTTGATGACTGAGCGACTCGATCGTTTGCCTTTTGCAGTCAACCTTGCCAGGCGTACGCGAAAAACCATTCACCGAAATGTGATTGTCGGCGTGGGTCTGACCGCATTGATGCTGGCATTCGCCGCAGCGGGTGTCATATCGCCAATCGCGGGAGCCATCGTACAGAATATTGGAGAGCTGTTTGTTATCGTAAACAGCGCAGCGTTGCTAAGGGATCCTTCTTAACAAGATACAAACTTCACGACTTGAATGACTATGAAATCAACGATTAATAACTTACTTGCGATTGCAATTTCTTTTGCCCTGTTTGCTGAGGCGAGCGCACAAACTGAGCCTGTTCGAGTTGAGAAAACGACTGCCGAGTTTTCGGTGGTTGTCGATCAAGTGAATGAATTTGTCGAACAGTACACTGCGAAGAAGGTCCTTCTGGTTGTCGATCTGGACAATACCCTGCTGGCGATGAATCAGGATCTTGGAAGCGACCAGTGGTTCAATTGGCAGGAATCTTTATTGGAGGAAGACAAGAACCACGCGGATCTTGTTGCGCCGGACTTTCCAGGTTTGTTGGAGGTTCAAGGAATCCTGTTCGCTCTAAGTTCAATGCATCCACCTCAGCCTGATTTGCCTGAAATGGTAGAGGGGCTTTCGGAACAAGGAGTCACCATCGTGGTGTTGACTTCAAGAGGCAAAGAGTTTCGAAACGCGTCACAACGTGAACTAAAACGCAACGGCTACGATTTGGCAAAGTCCACGTTGAAGATTTCCGAAAAACGAGGCGTCTTCCAACCGTATGATCAGCTCAGCCCGGACGCGCATGGTTTGAATGCGGAAACCATTAAGCAGCTGGGACCACCGCGTTCTGTAACGTACTCAAATGGAATCTACATGACTGCAGGGCAACATAAAGGGCACATGTTGCAAACACTTTTGGCCCGTGCGGATCGTGACGAGGATTCGGACGATCCATGCGCAGGATTTTCTGCCGTCGTGTTTGTTGACGATCGAGAGAAGCACACGACACGTGTTCAAGGCGCATTTGACGGACAGTCCATCGACCTCGCGACGTTTCGTTACTCCCGCGAAGACGGAAACGTCAACAAATTTTTGAACTCAACCAAACATCATGTCGTACGCGACTGGAATCTCTTGAGCGCATTCACCAAAACAGTTTTGGTGAAATGATCAAGAGACTCGGCGGCGTGGTTCAGACTGTTATGAAGCAGGTGTGAACGGCAAGTGAGAGTCATGAAGAACGATCTTTAGTTGTCCATCCACGTTGATCGTGTAGGCAAACGAGTATTCGACTTTCACGTCGTCTCCACCTTCGACCGGCGTGAAGTAGTAGTTGCCCATCGCAACCGCCATGTCGCCGATGATGTTGGTGCCAATGTTCTCCCAACGCACCGCTGACCAAGGCTTGATCGCGAAGCCATGGTCTTCAGGATAGTCGTCGTTGCCTCCGACGAAATAGGAAAGTGCACCTGCGAAATCCAGTCTGAATTGCTTTTGCGAAACGAGTGTCGGTTTGAACAGGACTTCGCCTTCCTGATAGTTGTAGAACTCGTTGATGTGCTCTTCAGCGGCGGCTCTGTAGTCACCTTTCTCGGTGAACACTTTGCCGATTTTGACAATGCCTTCTCCCCAAGCTTGCTGGGCTCCCAAAATCAGGTGGTCTGCGATCATTACTGTCTCCAGGTTTATTTTTGTATCATCGGCAAGTAGGTTCTTGCGTTCCGATTCATTATTAAAAGTTCTGCATATGATTGCAATTGCATTTCAATAACATTAACGTAGCCGGCCTTGACAACTAAGCTGCATAGATCGTCATCTGGTTGCTGTTTTTGAAGTCTGAAGCGGAGGAATGAGGCAAGTGAGTTTGGTCAATTGGAATTTGAGTCTTAAAGCCGGCCTCCACGAGTTTCCCAAGGGAATCTTTGGCTCAGCAAATGGGCTTATTCGTCCGCTCGAAGTTCGTGAGCGGGATACGTTGATCATCGCCTGCTCGGAACAGGGTGCCTCGCCGGATAATGTTTCCTTTGCGACTCCAAACCGTTGCGTGATATTGCAACATCTCGCCGCAACAATTCCCTCCCAATCCGATTGTCATCGGCATGCAGGGCTCAGTTTCGACACCATCGAGACATTGTTTAACGAGTACGAATTCCATCACGTTATTGTATGTGGCCATCTTTGTTGTGGCGTGATTCGCAATTGGCTTAGACCGATCAGCGAAGGGTATACGGATATCGGAGGTTTCCGCGAGAGGTTTGAGCATGGCACCAGAGATTTGGTAGACCAGCACTATAGACCACCTACGGACAAGCAAAGGTGTACGCTGATGGTCTGCGAACACGTTCTCTGCCAGATTGAAAACCTCATGACCCACCCGTTTGTTGCGACTCGAGTTCGAGCTGGGGTAACGTCACTTCATGGTTGGGTCATCGACGATCAGTCGGCTCGCGTGATGGGATACAACCCGGAAGACTCTGCGTTCGTTCCAATCTAGTGGTTGGTCAGAGCTGAATTGACTAAGTAGATCGAGCACAACGTGCCATGCTTTACGGAGGCGTATCAGATAAGCCGCAGAATCTGAGATTGCAAATAACGCGATCTATTCGCATTCATTGCAGTGGCCGCGGAGCAGGATTTCGGTCACTTCGCCGAATTTCTGGCTCAGCCGCATGCTGCCTGCAGTCAGCTTAATGTCATCCATGCAGGACACCGTGCCACAGTCGACGCATACGAAATGAGGATGTGCCGAACCGTGATCATCACCCTCAGAAATGAGCTCGAAGCGCCAGACACGATCTCCCAGCTCCGTGCGGCGAAGCAAGCCGGCAGTCGCCATATCGTTGAGATTGCGAAAGACGGTTGCCTTGTCGACACCCAAGTCTTCCAGTTCCTTTGCCACTTCCGCATGAGTCATCGGAGAGGTCGCGCCATGCAGCAATTTAAGCGTCGCGATCCTCGCGGGCGTCGCGCGCAAACCAACCTCGCGAATTGCGATTTTGATGGATTCGGACTGGTCAGATTTGCGATCGCTCATGATTTTTTGCTGGCTAATCAACTTTGATGGACTGCTTCAATCTTACCATACAGGCGATTTAGTCAAGTTTCGATACAATGTCGCCTGCCGAGAAAACTGAACGTCGGTTGGGGAATGCCGGAATTACTCATCCAAAGCTTCTTGCTTTACGCTACGGCCGAAGCGACACTAGACGCAGCTTTCATGTGTTTTTCAGGGGAAACAGAAAGGATGGACCCTTCAATGATTTGCCTAATCAGGATAACAGCACCTGAAATTGTCGAAATGTGCCAGTGAGGCATTGGCGTTCGATATATAAATGCATTAGAATTGCATCTGCACAAAATACTTAGCTCCAATTTCATTCATCAGAAACCGCCAGCCAAAGAGTAAAAATGAACACGGCCCAGCTCGTAACTCTCGAACAGGAAAACACAGCAACAGGCACTTCTAACTGGAAGGATTCGCTTGGGATCGTAGCGTCAATTGGATGTGCAATCCACTGTGCGGCGATGCCGTTTGTGATCGCTTACTTGCCAGCTTTGGGCCTGAGCTTTCTTGCCGACGAAGCGTTCCACAAATGGATGGCGTTGATTTGCTTTCTGATTGCGATTGTTGCTTTTATCCCAGGCATCAGAAAACACGGAAACTGGATTCCAGTTTCGATTGGCGCTTTCGGATTGGTGTTTATTACGTTTGCGGCATTCGGGCTGGCGGGTGAATGTTGCTCTTCGTGCAGCGCCGCGTCGGGCACGCCGGTTGCGGAACTTTCTAATTTCGACGCTTCGGATACGGAGTGTGCGTGTGCTGACTGTGCTGATTGCGAAACGGAGGCCTCCGTTGATGGAGATGATCCGACAGAAAAAGATTTACTCGCCACGTTGGCTCCGTGGATTACTCCGTTCGGTGGCTTACTGCTTGTTTCAGCCCATTTGCTGAACCGCCGCTACGGGTGCTTGTGTGGTTGCTGCGAGCCAAACGCGTCGGCGGCATAAAACTTTTCGATGAAAGCAGTTCGTGTCTATTCGGTGCTTCAGTATTCGATGAAATCCTGCGAGTGCAACTATTGCTAGTGGCATTCTTGATGAGTGATTCCATCGTCTAGAAAAACGCGACATGGCCCAAATAGACCAGTCCGACCAACACGATTAAACCGGCTCTGATGTAGTTCCATGGCAAGCCTGAAAGGCGAGTTTTTTTGTTCGCGAGTCGGGCGCCGAACACCTGAATCACCATCCCAACCACTGTTAAGGATGTTGCAATTCCCGCTGCGAATAATCCAACCACGACATAGGCTGCCATTGGAGAACCTGAAGAAAGACCGGAAAAATAAGCTGCGAGAGCTGAAGGGCATGGCATCAAACCGAATGCCGCACCAAGTAAGGCGCTCATTGAATAGCTTGTTTTCGAGGTGTTCGAGCCAGCACTATCACTCAACGATTCGCAGGCGTGTTTGTGCTTGCTGCACCCACACTTTGCCGGCTTTGCTTTCCAAGCCGACCAAGTCATCCAAAGGCCAACCACTAGGACCAATCCTGCACTCATCCATCGCATTGCCTCGGTGACGCCTTCGTCAGCATGGTGATGGTCACCGGAGATCAAGTGATGCGTCATGTGAACCATTGCGGCAATCCCGATTAACGATAGTGAGTGGGACAGGGCGCTGGAGAGTCCCATCACTAGTGGATGAAGGAGGCTTCTTCTTTCACCGGCCAAGTAGAGCAACATGGCAGTCTTGCCGTGCCCTGGTTCGAGTGCGTGAAGAGCGCCGAGCCCAAAGGCCAGTCCAAGAGTCAATTCGTGAGTGTGCATCGTGTCATGCCGAAGGTAAGTTTAGCGTTTCGTTGGGGTCGCAGTTTTTAAATTGGAGTCGGTCTAAAATGAGATTCGCTCGAAGACAATCTTCCAGATCGGATGATGAATCATCACGGCCGCCAACAGGACGAAAGTCGGTCGGGTAGCCAAAGAATCGCGGAGTCGAGTTACTAGCTTAATCAGAAGTAGCATTAAGGCGAGTAAGATTGAGACGTGTAAAACGGATTGCCAACCAAGCACAATTCCAGCAAGTGTCATTGCGGGGATGAAAGTGCTGCGACTGTCTAGGTGTAACATGGCTCCCAAGCAACTGGCGACGGCCGCTCCCACGCCAGCGCCGATCACTAGTTTGCCTAATTGAGCAATCGCTGGAATGTGCCCGACCAAAGATGAAACGAACTCTACCGCTTGGATTGGTTGTAGCGGAAGGAGGACGGTTGCTGCAATTAAGAACGGCAACACGATTGCAATCGAATGCCGCAGTGCGAGTTTTTGGCGATCCCACTCAATAAGCGCCAGAACAACCAGCATGCTCATGAAGAGACTGTGAAAGAAGTAGATGCCTATGATGTTCCATTTGGGGTAGAGGATGATCCACAGAATTCCAGAGTAGTGAACATTGTTCATCGATGGAACATTGGCAGCTCCTGTTACGAGCTGGTACAGAAACAACGATCCAAAAATGGCGGCAACCAGAAGTTCAACCATCAAGTATCGAGCCGGGATTGGTACTTGGCAGGAGCGACAGCGAGCTGCCAGATTGATGTAGCTGAAGATTGGGAGGTTATCCATTCGCCGAATCTTTGTTTTGCATTGCGGGCAGCTTGAGTCTCTCAGACCGGCAGATTCCCCTCGTGGGACACAGTAGGCCACGACGTTTAGAAAGCTGCCGATGCACGCGCCGAGGTACGTGAAGATGGCAAAGACCAAAAATTTGGCGGCTCGAAACGACATCTCCTTGGCGATCGTCCAGTTCGGATCTTTAGTAGCAACATTGGAAGCTTCTGTACCAGTTGCTTCCCATAGTGCGCTGACTAGCGGTGCCCCAACGATGTAACACAAGGCTGGAACGGCCAAAACTCCCCACCACAAAAATTTGATCGCGGTTGCTTGGTGGCACTTTCGGCGCAAGGTTCCAATTTCAAAAACGCCGGCGATGGCACAGCAGGCCATTAAAATCAGGTTCGGAATCGTAAGCGGAGTTTCAATGTCTTGGCCGCCCCAAGTATTGTTGGGATTTATGACGGCTGCCAGCAGGTTGAACGCCATAGCGGCTAACAAGAACACTCGAAACCAAAGGTTTCCTTTTGCCGTTAGCAGTGACGTTAGCAGTACGATGGCGGCTGACAGTGTAGTTAGCGAAATTTGTTGACGAGTCCCAAGTTGGGCAAGCCAAACCAAGAGAGGAACGACGAGCAGCAGCAGGAGCATTCGAGTGTATTCTCCGATTAGAGAATGCTCATAGGGGCCGTGTTGATGCAGCATTTCCAACGCGTCGCCGGAATCGCTCCGCAGCGCTGTCTGTCCTGAGAGTTGATCTGTTGCATTTTCCATGGATCCACACGTCGAAAGTTCGAGATGCACAAAGTTTAAATTTTAAAAAAGCGAACGCGAACGCCCAACCAACAAGGTGGTGGCGAACGCGTCCAGTATAAAACATCCGTTTGGTTGGGCTACATTCCTTCGCCATAGCAAACCAAATGTGTCGGTCGTCCCCCGACGTCGACCGTTTGGCTGACATCCTGTTTAACCAAGTCGACAATTGACAGAGTGCCATCACCGGGATTGGTGACGACAGCCGTTTTTTGATCGCCCAGAAACGTGATGCTGTGATGTCCGTAATGACCTTCGAGTTTGCTGGCGCCGACTTCGATCGTGTTCACCAATTTCGCATCGTCGAATTTTCGATCTTCGTTGGGGTCAAGCTCAAAAACAAGAAGTTTCTCATCAAGCTCTTCTCCTTCGGCAAACGCAAACGCGAAGCACTTATTTCCCACGATCTTAGTTGCTTTGACGGTCGACAGCTTAAGGCCTTCTTGCAGGTCATCACAGACAATCCGCGTCACAACAGGTGCTGGCGCGGTTGCGTTGATGACACAAAGCGCCGGAGTCCCCGACTTGCTGTTGGCAATACAGAGCATGTGATCCTCGAACGATTCAAATGCTCCCGTGCGATAGTCAGTTCGATTCTGATCTTCATCGAGCGAAAGGTGATTAATCGAAACGGTGTCACTGTTTTTTGTGAAATCAAAATCGCAATTGACCCAGCAAACGCCGCTCGCTGGAGCAAAGTATACACGATTGCCGCACGCTCCAGCGCCGTGGATTCCACCAGCAGGAAGGGTGAACGAATAGCGAGGTTCAGATGACTTGCTTCGAAGGTCGACCACATCGACGCGGCCGCAGTTGTCACCTGAACGATCAATCCATGTGCTGTACGCGATTCGATTGGCAACCGCCGCAAGCGTAATGTGTCCGCCTCCTCCACTGAAAAACTTTGCGTCGGACGAACTTCGGTTGGACGTAGGCGTTAACTGAGTGAATCCATTGTTCTTGTCGTTGGCGATATAGATGGATTTTCCATACCGGTAGACGTGAGCTGGATTGCCTTGTTTGTCGTCGAGCGTCGATGAACTCACAGTTGCGTCATAAGAATAGAGCCAATGCGAGTGATCGCCGTGATCTTCTTCTTCAACACCCGTATCGATTTCAATCCAGCCGCTTTTCTTTTTGCCATCAGCGTGATCACGTACGGCGACAATTAGCCGACCATCAGCGATTTGCATCTGCACCAAATCGTTCTCAGCAGGCGAAATTTCAGGGAAGTTATTTACTTTGAGTTTTGAAACGGTGTATTCGTTTTCTGCCAGAGATAGATCTCCAGTGAAGACGGCTCCATTGGTTCGGTCTTGCCAGAAAAGTCTGGTCAGGATGCGATCGGAAAATGAATCGGGAAACGGGGCTTCATCAGTACTCTTCGGTGTGGATAACGCGCTGCTATTGGTGATCGCAGGCTCGCTAGTACAGCCGCTTAAGATCCCGACGTACGCCGCCATCAACGCCGTCAGCCAAATGAAATGCGGCCTCCAGAATTGTGTTCTACTTTTCATGTTTATCTTCTATCTATGAGTTGATCGTTTGTTAGTTCATTTCTTCGGCGCCAGGAATTCCGATGCCGCTGAGTTCGCGAATGCGAGACCCATCAATTTCCAGTGCGTTCCACGACGGATTTTCTTCGTTGCCGCTGAACCAATAAAATCTTGCAAGTGATTTAGAATCCTTGCTTACGTATTTTTCAGGCTGTCCCGTCCATTCAGGACTGCCAACCAAGTTGGGGCGCTTCGTAAAGAACTTTCCAATTTGTTGATTGTCAGCTGCCGATGGCTCGCTGTCGGAGCGTTGCCAAACCCCACGTTCGTCCGAGAACTCATCCAGAGGCGAAATTGGCGTCGCCACGGGGACGACTGGTTTTCCGCAACCAGCAACGGAGACTAGGGCGACGAATGCGAATAGCAAAAGTCGCCCTGCCAAATTGCTGGATTGCGAGTTCGATTTTGAACTCATCATTGGCTTGTTTCTCCTCCGATTGCGTAGAGTCTTGTGCCGGTGCGAACGAGGAATCCCCGCGAGTCACCCGCAACGCCGTAGACAATTGGATCTCTGGAAGACTCCTTCGACCCAGCTCGCTTGGCTGCGAAACTCTTGGCCATTTTTTCAAGCTCGCCTTTGTCAAGGCTGCCGTCTTGGTTCAGATCGATATTTTCCATCACCGCGACAAGCCGTTTCGGGATCTCGTCACCGGTTAAGATTCCATCGCCGTCCTTGTCGGCTTTGAGCATCCCTGCAAGCATCGCCGCGCCGGGTTTCTTTCCGCCACCGTGGGAAGCGGCATGTCCGCCACCGTGCGAACTCGCTGACGGATCACCTCCCGGATGTTGACCACCGCCGTGCCCGCCATGTTTGGGACCTCCATGCTTTGCAGCATGACCATGCCCCGAACCTTTTCCTTTGCTTGCTGGAAAGTACTCCGTATAAGAAACAGGCCGCGGTGGGTTGGCTGTATCCCAGAGATCGTTTTCGCCGATTTTCTTGAACGCGTCACCAGCCTCAATGACAGACGACTTACCATTCTTTCCAAAAACGAATAACTGATCACCTCGAACGATGGGCGTCGCCCAGCACTCAAAACCAAGCCGCTGACGGTATTTCTCTTCGCCGGTATTCTTGTCGAGGCAACCGAGGACTCCATCGCCGTTGATCAGGAAAAGAAACTCTCCGCTCACAACGGGGCTGCAATAGTCAGCGATGCAACGTTTACTGCGCCACGCAACGGTTGGCGTGTCTTCTCCCTCTTTGAACTCAAGGCAGAGATTGCTTTTCGCGGCCGCATCGACAGAACCAAACTCAGGTTTTCTCGCGCCCAGAAAAATTCGATTGCCAACCACCAGTGGAGAAGGAACTGAGTTGCCCGCCAAATCGGCGACTTTCCATAGCTCGTCTCCCGTTTCGGCATCGTAGCCAGCGGCTTCTCCGGCAGAACTAACGACGACCTGAAATTTTTCGCCGCGTTGCATCACGACGGGTGAACTCCAAGAACTTCCAGATGGTCGTTCCGTTTTCCACCGCGTTGCGCCATCCGACTTCTGGATTGCGAGCAACGCCGAAGGCCCGTCGTGCTCAAGGTTGATGAAAATCAGATCATCTGTTTGAGTCAAAGAACTACCAAGTCCGTGACGACTTTTGAGTTCTCCGATTTCAAGTTTTAAGTCACGTTGCCATAGTTGCTTGCCGTCGCTAGTTCGAGCAGCGATCAAGTCACCAGACTCAAAAAAGGCAATCGTTTGCGCTTCGTCGGCCACGGGGGTTGGTGCGGCTCGCGAATACATGAAATTTGAAGGCCCCGGAAGAGAGCTTGGTTGACTAGACCGCCAATGCTCTTCACCAGTTTTCCGATCAAGGCAGACCAAAAGATTGGTTTCCTTTTCCGGTCCCTCGACAGCCGTTAGCAAGACTTTGTCGCCAACAACCAGCGGCGCAGACTGTCCATAGCCGGGAAGTTCAACTTCCCAAGAGATCCCTTCTTGTTGCGACCAGCTCAATGGAAAGGTTGCGTCTGGCGAAACGTTGCTGTTGCCGCCATTTCGAAAACTGGACCAGCCAATCGACTTAATGTCGTTGTGAGCTGTCTCGCTTTCTTGAGCAACCGACGTTGCAATGGTTGCCAACGTGATGGCAACAGAAAGTCCCAGCACGGATCGAGCAACGTGGCTGCTGTAGAATTTTGAAATTCTCATTAGAAGTCCCCCAAAACATTGCCATCGTTTCGAGCAAACAGATTGCGCCACGTTTCCAAATTGACGCCATCAGATACAAAGGCGGTGCTTCCATCGCAACGGCTTAGATTGACGCCGCCTGGATGGTTGCTTCGTGCGGCAGACATGCTGTCGCCATGAAACGCGACGTCAGGCTGTGGCGAGTTTGGAACAAAGAAAGCGTTGACCATTCCGTGGTAAGGCAAGTTGCGAATCCATTGACCTGCACGGTTGCCGTCGTACCGAGTTGGAGTTTGAAGCACGAGATCTTCTGCGGAGATCGATCCGGGAGCACCACCGCTGACGCGTGCCATTTGAGTTTGAGCATCGACTAGGTCGGTTGTTGAATCGCCTCTCAATCCAAACAGCGTCTCTGCGATGAGCGCTGTGTTGGATGAACCATCGTTTAGCTGGCCGAAAGTAACTTCTGAGCCTCGCCAGAACACGCCGTCAGTCGGCTGAGAGGTTACGTACAAAACGCCAGTCGCAGTTCCCGAGTTGCCAAAGTAGTTTGATCCCGCCCAGATCGTGCCACTATCTTCAAGGAGCGGATCCCCGCTATCACTAGGGCATTCCAGTACGGAGACGCGTTGGCTTACGAGGTCCGTGTAAAACGGATTGACCGTTGGGGCCCAAGGAAGCCCTTGAAGTAAGTCTTGTTCAAAATCAATTTGCGATTGCAAATTCGCCTGTTCAACGAACGGCAGAATCTGGGCCATCAAGGAGTAGCCTTCGAGCGATCCGGCTGCTGGCGTAGGGAAATGCTGATGAGCACTTTCATAGTTGTGAGACGCCAACGCGAGTTGTCGCATGCTGTTAGCGCACTGAGTTCTTCGTGCCGCTTCTCGGACCTGTTGAACTGCTGGCAGAAGCATGCCGATCAGAATTCCGATGATGGCGATAACAACAAGCAGTTCGACTAAAGTAAACGCTGAACGAAGTCGTGTTTTGCGGATGTTTGAAGTTTTGCAATTCATAGTTCTTTCTTTCGTGATTTGTTTGATTGCGCATCTTTAGCGCAGCGTTGATTAAATGTTTGTTAGGTGCGCATAAATGGCGCAGGTCGACGACAGGACAAAAACGGTGTGTCGTCAGATCCGGTTTGCAATGGAGTGACGGTCTTTGGGGATCCACAATGCGGTTTCAAAAAACGCATCGCTTCGGCGAGGTCGCGTCGAGTAAACGTGGCTCGAGTTAATCAGACCGACATCAACAGAATGAAACGGGAGAAAGAACTGGCGGACCGCGGGCATGATCCGGAATGAGTTCACAAACGAGAAACTGCGGAAGTTGTTGGGTGACTTCGCAGCAACGAAATTCCGTGCAATCACGGTCAATAGACGATGTTATTGCGTTGTAATTCGCGAAAAACCGGCAAAGCGGACAGTCGGAATGCGAGGAATCCAATGAAAGCTCTGATGCGTATCGAGGACTCTGGGCACCAGAGCAATTTGAATCGTGATCACAGCAACAGTGCGATGCAAAATCCGCGGAGATGTCGCAACAGGAATCTCCGTGCAAGCCAAAACAGGACAAGCGATGCAGTGAGGGTCCAAGATTCAACAATGGAATCAGGACTAAGAGGAGATAAAAGCTAACGGCCTGCTTGCGCATAAAAAAACGAGCCCATTGATTCTAAATGCGACCCGACATGAAGCATCGTACTGCGATTGATACGCTAGTCAATAGATGCTGTTCAAAGAAATCTCGGAACTGTTTCAATTTTTTTGAGTGGGTAATTTGTATGTAAATCTTCATGATTAAGCAGCGGAAATGACAACGCCACTGCGCCTATTGAAAAGCGATTTTGAGAACATTAGATCGCTAAATGAAAAAAGCCTCCGAGTGATATCGAAGGCTTCGTTGACTAAGTTCAAATACGTAAAATATTAGAAGTTCAAAGTCGTTTGCAGATAGAAGAAATCGGCGTCGTTGGTTCCGATGATCTTCTCGCCTCGCCAGAAGTGCGAGTATCCGACCGCAATGTTGGCTCGTGGTTTCAACTGGTAAGAGGCGAAGAAATCCAGCTCGTTACCAAAGTCATCCGAAGTCGTGTTCTGAGCACTCGGCAAAGCAACTCCCGGAATGATGTCAGTCGCTTGATCAGCGCCGAAGTAGTGATACCAAAGCAATAGTTTCAGCTTCTTGGTTGGGTTCATTGTCAGGCGAGCGTTAGGTGCTCTGACGTTCGCACGAGCAACTACATCCATGAAACCAAGGTACTTGTGAGCCAGAGGGAACAGCTGGTTGAAACGATTGAAGTCTGGGTTGCCTGGATCATCACCTGAGGCAAAATCGTAGTAACCCCAAAGCACTGGCGTCCAAGGCATCTTGGCAAACTTGTAACCAAGACCAGCGGTCCACATGTAGGCTTCGTGGTTTACGCCTAGAGCGTTTTGCTCACCAAACTGGAAAGCTCCTTCAAAATCGTAAAGCAGGTTTCTCTTGGTCTTACCAAACAGTCGAGCCCCAAATGTGTTCAGATTGAAGTCTGCACTAGGATTTTCGTTCCTGAAGCCAAGCCAGTAAGCGTCAATGGTTGAATCTTTGAGGCCCTTCATCGATGCGTACGTTCCGTAGAAAGTGCGATTTTCGTCACCTTCGTCGAATTCGTCGAATGAGACAGGGACGAACTCAGTCCAGAAAGTGTCGAGTTTGACTTCGCCGAGTTTTGAAGTTGTGCGAACACCTTCGAAGGTACGACGCGTGTTGGCCCAATCGAGTGGTGAAACTAAACGTTGGTCACCGAGGAGCAATTCTTGCCGACCAATGCGAACGTTTGTATCAAAAATCTTGGGAAACTTGACGTCTGCGAACAAGTTAAGAAAATCGCCTCGGTTGCGATCGATCGGACGAGGAAGGTACTCGTCGTTGGCGGCGACATCGGCGAAGATACCTTCTGCAAACAAGCGAATTCGATCGTTCATCTTGTAGTTTGCGTACAGTCGTGCACGAACCAAACCGAAATCATTCTGCGTGTCTTGGAAGCCGACGGTTCCAGCTTGGCGGCCCATTCCGAATTCGCTGTGGTAGCGATAGCGAAGCTGACCACCGATGTCGAGTTTGCCTTGACGACCAACGGACAGATTCTTGAGTGAATCGCCAAAGCAGCTTCCAGTGTAACTACTGTCGTTCAAGTAGCTGAAGTCATTCGCGTAGAACAAGACCTTGTGGCTCTTGGCACACGTCGGCTTTGGCTTGTCGTCTTTTTTTGCTGCTGGTGCGGCAGCGGCACACTCGCTACAGCCGCATGGCTCGACGATTTCATATTGCATCGCAGGAGCTTCTGCTGCAGAACCAGCGTCATACGGTGCCGCTGAATACTCCATCTGCACAACCGGTGGCTGAGGAGCATCCGTTAGTTTAACGACTTGAGGGGAATACGAATCTTGCGCGCTAACAAAAGAGCAAGACAAAGTCGCCACAAGAATGGCGAAAGAAGCGGGACGGTACATTTCTGATTCCTTCAAGCACGAATTTGATCCGGGGGTCAATGGTGGTTCATCTTCGACGGGAGATCAAAAACGATGTCCCGTAAAGACGTGATTCGGCGAAGCGTCAGGCGAAGGTGATAATTCTGGCGCTTGGCGTTATACATCCACGCTGCAAAGGACAAGATTTAGTTTAGTGTTCGAGATTTTCACATTTCCTAGCTCTTTGGGATGGGCTTAGAATAACGTGATAGCAGTTAGCTTATCGCGGAGGTTGGCAATTTAGACATGCGCTCTGTGAGTCGTGGGGCAATCCCGCGCGTGTAACCAGAATGTGTTATCGCAAGCTACAACTGTTTAGAATGTTTAGTGATCCGTCAAAGCTGAAGTGCAATGTAGGACGGCACCTTGCCCGTCGAAAACGAAGTCGGTCAAGTCGGCCAAGAGTGGCCAACCTACAATTCAGGTCTGACAAACCACTTTATCCAGCTGCGCTGCGTTCGAATTGAAGCGGAGCAACTGGTTCCTTTTTTTGTGGAGTCTCTAATGTCAATCGACGAGCGTCAATTATCGAACGAAGGAAGAGCGATCCTTGAAGCGAGTCGTGATCCGATTGGGAAATCTTGGGCTCTGGGGATCGTTGGGGCAATCCTTGGAGGCGTTGCGGGCTGGTACATCTACGGTTGGATCTATAGCCAGGGATTTTATGCTCTGGCCTTCCCGGGAGCAGCGGTTGGGCTTGGGTTTGCGGGACTTGCTCGTCGACCGATGATCGCAGGAGGGGTCTTCTGTGCGATTGCGGCATTTTTTTTGATGGTTGCCTGTGAGTGGAAACACAGTCCATTTTTGGACGATGGTAGCTTCATCTACTTTTTGACTCATCTGCATCAAGTCGATAGTCAAATGACGATGGTGTTGATCGGATTGGGTGTTGCGTTGGCGTTCTGGTTTGGGAAAGGGCGATAAAGCCGCACTTGTTGACCGAATTGACTTCCGCGACAAAAATTGGAGCCGATTCCAATTGATCCTAGGCTCCGACATTACAGATCACGATAAGATTATTCGCTCCGACATGCCGCTGGTTCACGAATTTGAAACCAGCCCCGACATCGCCGATGCGCTCACTCGATTTTCGAGCTTGCCAAAATGCCTGCTGTTGGAGAGTGCTCGTCAGACGAAAACCGGCGATGGAAAACCGCTCGGACGATACTCGTTCCTGATGGCGGATCCGATTGAATCGATCCGTTGCGAATCGGTGAACGACGCCATCGATGCGTTGGCAAAAATTGATGCTCTCCTTTCGGAGTATTCATCACCGACAATCGATGGCTTGCCTCCGATGCAAGGCGGGGTCGCTGGAATGTTCAGCTACGATTTGAATCGTGCCTTTGAGAACATTGCTGCTCCGGCAACCGATGAATTTGAAACGCCTCTGATTGCCGTTGGGCTTTACGACGTGGTGCTTGCCTGGGATCATGAAGCCGAAAAAGCATGGTTGATATCGCAGGGTTGGAGTCGGGATGCCGGACAGCGGACGCAGTCTTTCCTGAATCTGTTGCAGAGTGATTCGTTCGACGCCGACGATGAATTTTCGGGAGATGATCTAGCCAAGATCGACAACCAACATGAAGTCCCCGGTCCTGCAGGGTTGACCAGCAATTTCTCGCAAGAGGATTATCTCGCTGCGGTCAACAAAGCGATCGAATACATTTACGCGGGCGATATCTTTCAAGTCAACTTGGCTCAACGGTTGTTGCAAAAGGCCGAATGTTCAGGCGTTGATCTCTACAAGCGGTTGCGGCATTGCAACCCAGCTCCGTTTGGAGGCTACTTCGATTTTGGTGGTGGTCAATTGATCAGTGCTTCACCAGAACGATTGGTTTCAATTCGCAATGGCTTGGTTGAAACGCGACCGATCAAAGGGACGCGTTCGCGAACAGGGCAGCCAATCGTCGATATCAATGCCAGCCGAAAACTGGAAGCCAGCGAAAAAGATCGCGCTGAGAACACGATGATCGTTGACTTGATGCGAAACGACCTGTCGCGAATTTGCACCGATGATTCGGTGAAAGTGACTCAGTTCTGCGAAATTGAAAACTATCAGAGTGTCATGCACCTTGTTTCGGCGATCGAAGCGAGATTGAAGGATGATCGCTGCTCGACGACAGAACTGATGCGAGCGATCTTTCCTGGCGGATCGATTACTGGGGCTCCGAAAGTTCGCGCTATGGAAATTATTGCGGAACTTGAGCCAAACGCGCGTGGCGCGTATTGCGGTTCGCTTGGCTACTTTGGGGCTGACGGTTCGGTCGATTTGAACATTTTGATTCGCACGATCACGGCTTCGCGCGGTTGGTGGCAGATCCCAGTTGGCGGCGGCATCGTCAGTCAATCCGTTGCAACTTCGGAATACGATGAGACTTGGTCGAAAGCGGCCGGTATGTTGACTGCGACTTCTTCGGCTCGGAGCGTCGCTGAATGATCCTTGTGATTGATAACTACGATAGCTTTGTGCACAACCTCGCTAGGTATTTTCGACAGCTTGGCTGTGAGACGAAAACAATGCGGAATGATGAGGTTGATCGTAAGGTCGTTGAATCGATCAAGCCGCAAGCGATCGTCATTTCACCGGGACCATGCACTCCCGATGAGGCAGGTTACTCTGTCGATTGCGTGAAGGATTTTGGGGACTCGATTCCGATGCTTGGCGTTTGCTTGGGGCATCAAGCGATTGTTCAAGCGTTTGGCGGCGAAGTTGTTCGCAGTGGTCAGCCAATGCATGGTCGTCAAAGCGAAGTCAATCACGAAGGCGGCGACTTGTTTGAGGACGTGCCGAGTCCTTTCAATGTTGGGCGTTATCATTCGCTGATCGCAAAATCAAAGAGTATTCCCGATTGCTTGGAAGTCACTGCAAAGCTTGACGATGGTACGATCATGGCGGTGCAATATCGTTCCAAACCTATCGTCGGAGTCCAATTTCATCCGGAGTCCATTTTGACCGAATTCGGTCATAAGATGTTGGCTAACTTTTGTTCGATGGCTGGCATCGATTCGGCGATTGACGTTTTGCGAGAAAGAAATCCGACGCCATGATTCTTGAAGCGATCATCACGACCACGAATGAAGATGGAAGCGTCAATGTTTCGCCAATGGGTCCGTTGGTTAATGGCGATTCTGCCGACGGGTTCGAGCTTCGTCCGTTTGAAACATCGCGAACGTTTGCGAATTTGCAACAGCGTCCCTATGGCGTGCTGCATGTCACTGATGACGTGATGCTGTTTGCAAAAGCTGCGATTGGAAAGCTGGATGAAGTGCCGTCTGTTCGCTCGGCCGAAGTAAACGAGAACGCTTTCATTCTCGAAGACGCCTGTCGTTGGTGTGAATTTGAGGCCGTCTATTTTGAGACATCAGAGCCACGTAAGAATATTCGTTGCAAATCGATCGCGGCAGGACGCAATCGAGATTTCTGGGGCTTCAATCGAGCGAAGCATGCCGTCCTCGAAGCTGCGATTTTAGCGACTCGGATTGATTTTCTGCCTATCGAAGAAATTGCGAGTCAGTACGAATCTTTACGAGTGATCGTCGACAAAACGGGTGGCAACGTCGAAAAGGAAGCAATGAGCTTACTGGAGCAATTCGTTGCAACATAAGTTTGTCACTGTATCTGCACCAAGTCGTCTGCATTTTGGATTGATCTCGATCGGTGATCTGACGGAGCGAAAATTTGGCGGTGCCGGCTTGATGATCGATGGTCCGCGAACGAACGTTGGCATTGCGTCTGGCGATGAATTTCAAGTAGTCGCACCAAAAAGTGTTAAGGAAGCAGTCCTTGAATCGATTTTGGTTTGGCAGAAACAGTTCGCGCCGGAGTTGTTTCGCGACAGAGAGTTGGGGGATTTGCCTATTCGTGTGGCAGTCAATAATTCTCCTCGACACCGCGGATTTGGTTCAGGAACGCAACTGGCATTTTCGATCGCCGCCGCCTTACAGTTGGCATTCGATCAACCGCTTCCTTCAGCGGAAGAAATGGCGATGGCACTTGGGCGTGGGAAGCGATCGGCGATTGGGACCTACGGTTTCTTGGAAGGCGGTTTTCTGGTTGATCGCGGCATCGATAACGAACCAGTCGCTCCTTTGGATATGCGAACTGATTTTCCAGAAGATTGGAAGATCGCGTTGATTCAACCTTCGGTTTCGGAAGAATCGCAGGTTTTTGGTGACGCCGAATTGAACGCATTTCGACAGCTTCCAGGCACAACGCAGCCGCAAGCCGACCAACTCACGGCGATTCTTCGGAGCGAAATCCTTCCGTCGGTATTGAATCAGGATTTTTCGACCTTTGCCGATGCCGTGACTGAGTACGGGTGCCAAAGCGGCATGCACTACAGCCCCGTGATGGGCGGTGCGTATGCTTCACCAGAGGCGACGGCGATTGTGGACAAAATTCGTGGTTTCGGACAATTTGCGGTTGGGCAAAGTTCGTGGGGACCAACGATCTTCGCGATTGGACCTTCCGAAAAAGAAGTCAATTGGCTCGTTGAAAAAATGGCCGATGGTGCCGAAGATGTCGTCGGTCATGTGGAAATCGTTTCCGCTGACAACCACGGAATGAAGATCTCGTTTAACGATTAGCCGCAGGTGACGGCGTTTGGGACTGAAGAAACGCTGACGCCTACGGCTAGACGTTACGATGTCACCTATTCTTAGCTACAAAGAGAAACCAATGCCAAAACTTGGAGTCAACATCGATCATGTCGCCACGATTCGCCAGGCCCGCCGTGGTCGCGAACCGGATCCGGTTTGGGCGGCGATGCAAGCGGAACTTGGTGGAGCCGATCAGATTACGGTTCACCTTCGTGAAGATCGACGCCACATTCAGGATCGCGATTTGCGACTGCTCAAAGAGACAGTTCACGTGAAACTGAATCTTGAATGTGCCTGCGAAGCTTCGATGCTGGCGATCGCCTGCGAAACGAAACCGGAGCGAGTTTGCCTTGTCCCTGAGAATCGAGAGGAAGTCACAACCGAAGGTGGCTTGGACGTCGTTGGCAATTTCGATCGAGTCTCTGAAGCCGTTAAGCGACTGCAAGGTGCGGGGATTTTCGTCAGCCTGTTCATCGATCCTGATCAGGGACAGATTGAAGCTTCCAAAAAATTGGACGTGGAAGCCGTTGAACTTCATACGGGAACCTATGCCGATGCGACGACCGATGAAGCTCAAGATCGTGAACTAATTTTGCTTGAGAACGCCAGCCAACATGTGTTGCAGAATGAACTGATCCTGCACGCCGGGCACGGGCTAAACTATTTGAACGTGTCGGCCGTTGCAGATATCGAGGGCATGCAGGAGCTCAATATCGGGCACAGCATTATCTCTCGGGCGGTTTTCGTAGGACTTGAAGAGGCCGTTTCGGAAATGAAACAGCTATGTGTCAGATAGTCGGCGGTTGTTGGAAGCCGGTCGTAAGTAAGTTAACTTTTCCGGTTGCGCGAACTATTCTTGCTACTGGATTATCTGCACGTATGC
>CAZORS010000014.1:0-42750 GCA_964582025.1 uncultured Pirellulaceae bacterium
TCATCGCCCTGCCCTCCATTCGTTTGGAAGGCTTGATGTGCATGGCCGGACTTGCGGGCGACGCTGACGATGCTCGTCGAGAGTTTGTGATGCTGCGAGAGATCCGTGACTCACACGCGAACGTTCGTACGGACAACGTTGATTTGCGAGACCTGTCGATGGGCATGAGCGGTGACTACGAAATCGCGATTGAAGAAGGCGCAACCATCGTACGCGTTGGGTCCGCTTTGTATCGCTAAATGCCGAGTGTTAAACTTTGCGGGCCAGCCATCTTTTGGCCCCGCTTGGACCAGCCGTGTCCATGAAATCGCGATTTCCCAAATAGAGCAAAGTATCTGTTTAGGAGTTAGTCATGGTTCAATTCATCATTACCACGGGGTTTTTGGCCGGTTTCTGGATGGCTTTCCTGGCACTTCATCCGGGGACGCCGCGAAATCCAATTTGCTAGGTTCGTCCCAAGTTTGCTCTTGGATTTTCCATCACAAAGTGCGATTGTGGTTATCATTGGAGTAGCCGGGTTCGATGCTAATATCCGGCCAATTGATCATGATAGCCTCCTCTGTGAAACGACATGCCGCGAAAGAATATCAAGACGACTTTGGCGTATGAAACCTTGGAACGAAGAGCCATGCTGTCAGCTGACGGCATTGTCGTCGCCGATTATCATGACGACTTCGCGGACGCCGAATCTGCCTGGAGTTATGGCTTCAATACTTCCGAATCATTGAGAGATGATCTCGAATTGAGTTCACTCGGTGGCGACCGTGTTCTTCGTCCGCTGAATCCGACAAGCGACACGGGAGCTTTAATTTTGACGCCAACAGGCGGCCATCCTGGACGAGCCTCCAATCGATTTGCGGTCGCATCGTGGACCGCACCGCAATCTGGAGTTTATTCGATTTCGGATTCGTATCTAAGTGTTCCATCTTTTAACTTCGATGGCTCTGATGGAGTAGAGGTTCACGTTTTCGTCAACAATGACACGCCGCTTCAGCAGTCAATTGTTGATGTCGATCAGTCCGGATTTTTTGACCTGACAATTGGCCATTTGAATGCTGGCGATTCGATTCGTGTCGCTTTCGGGTCCAACGGAAATCATGCCTTCGATCGATTCGAAACGGATTTCTCAATTCGGATTCATGAGGACCGGGTTCAGCCGTTGGCGAACTTCCGCACGACAGTCAACACGTCGCAAACCGTGGACTCACAGGATCGAGTCAATCTTTCGCAATGGCGCACGTTGTGGAACGCGCCGAATGGTTGGAGCAGCAGTGGGTCCACCGGCGACCAAAGAACAGGATCGATTGATGATGTCGAGTCATACATTCCGTTTTTTCGCGCCGATCAAAGCTTGTTGACACCGACCGGTACTGATGAAGTCACCAGCGCGCCGCAGTACTATTTGAGGTTGGATCAATCCGGTGGACACACTGGAGTTGGCTACGGCGAATCTTCAACTTTCGAAGACCGCTATGCGATCGCGGCGTACACGATCGAACGGTCTGGACGTTACAGCCTGACCGATAGCTTCTTGCAAACATTGTCCCGCTCAACTGATGGTGTTGAAGTTCGTGTCTTCGTCAACGATCCGACGAAGCTGTTACATAAAGATGTTGTTGAAGCCAATAATTCGCGATCGTTTGATCTTGATTTCGGAAGTTTGGAAAAAGGCGATACTGTCTATGTGGCATTTGGGTCCAATCACAATCATTCTGGTGATCGGTTTAGAACAGATTTCTCTCTGGTGCGAGAGCTTCCTCGTGCTGAACCACTTCGTTCGATTGAGACTCAGCAGGTGCTCTACGTTCGTGACTTTGGAGCAATTCCAAATGATCGAAATAGTGATGTTGAAGGACTCAATGATGCGATCATCGCGGCGAGAAATTCTGGACTGCCGACGAAGATCGTTTTCGAGAGCGGCATCTACAATTTTTACTCGACCGAGAATTCTACGGTTGGCAATCCTCGCTACTTCTTCACGTTGATCCGCCAAGACAACATCGAAATCGATGGCCAAGGAGCCTCGTTTGTGGTTGAGAACTTCGATCGCGGACTGTTTCGCATCTTGGATTCCAGAAACATTATCCTGCGTAATTTCACGATCGATTACGCTGAGTTGTATCTGGATGCAGCCAATCCAATCGATGATGCTTATCGAGCCAACACGTTCTCTCAAGGAACGATCGTTTCGACGGATGAAGCGTCGAGTAGTTTTGTTTTTCAGGTCGACTCAGAAAACACAATTGAACCGGATGAAACTTTCATCGCGGATCAAGTCGACGGCGTGTCAGCTTGGGGCTTTTTACTCGACGGCGATTCGGGATCACGTTTGAAGTACAACAGTCGCTGGCATTACCGAACAGAGAATATTGGCTCCCTCGGCAACCGTCTATATCGCGTTACGGTTGGTAACTTTCTAAACATTGCTGCCGGTGATCGCTATGTTTTACAGCGGCGAACCAATGTCGGTGCGATTGGAGTATTTGCTGGTGCCGAACATGTCAGCATTATCGATACGAAGATTTATGCATCGCCTTCGGCTTTCATCACGGCAAAGGAAGCTTCGTCGGTGAATGTGATTCGGTCGGATTCGGAAGTGCTCGAAGGTCGCTGGCGTTCCATCAACGCAGATGCGGTCCATGGCCAGTCATTGAGAACAGGTTTCTGGGTTGAGGATTCGAATTTCGATGCCGTTGGTGATGACGTCATGAACTTCTACACCGTTCCTTCGGTGATCATTGGGAGGCCGACGACACATCAAGTCACCGTTGCAGCAGTCAACTTTAGCACGCTCAGGGGAGTCAGTGCTGGATTGTGGCAGCTTGGCGATGTGGCGACGTTTGTTGACCCAACTACCGGAACAACGCTGTTTGAAACACGCGTGACAGCGATCGATGCCATTGAATTCAGCCATCCACAATTCGGCGTGTTGTCGACTCAGACACTTACGTTCGACAGGTCGATTGATGGCGTTCGGTTTGCAACAGGTCCAACTGCTAACGATACCGATGGATTCCGTAATGACACCGCGATTTATAACTCGTCGACGTCACGAGGTTTTTTGGTCCAGGGAGCTACACTTTCCAATGCCAGACGATACGGCCAGTTCGTGATGGCCGATGACGTGCAGTTGGTGGATAGCACTTACTTTGGATTGACGGATTCTGCGATCGCCGGGCACAACGAATCAAATTGGCCCATCGGTTTGTACGCAAGCAATGTGCTGGTACAAAACAATCGTTTTCTACGAAACGGTTTCAGCAGTCGCTATTTTACAGAGGATTACCTTGCTGGAGTTGTCGCATTCAACATGGATCGACTCGGCCATCAGTTTGTTGAACGCGCAGATTATGGATTGTCGCGCATTGAGATATCGAACAATATTTTTCGCGGCTGGGGAAAGACGGCGATCGCGGCACAGAACGTTTCGAATTTAACGATCGAAAGCAATCAGATCTACAGCCCGTTGGGTTTCCCAAATCCCTCTG
The DNA here is from genome assembly GCA_964582025.1 of uncultured Pirellulaceae bacterium. GTDB lineage: Bacteria > Planctomycetota > Planctomycetia > Pirellulales > Pirellulaceae > Mariniblastus. Next base: position 3,489 of record CAZORS010000014.1, read on the forward strand.
CTTCAGATCGTTGGTACGGTATCGATCTCAAGTTCAATCGAGATGTCGATGTGTTGGAGAACGAGTTGTTTTCCAATGTAGAGTTTCTTCGAGACGCGCTTAGCGTCAGTGGGGCATAGCGAGAAGAGGCTTTCAGCCCAGCGGGCGACACCGGCAATGGCTATGCCGCCCTCCGGGCTAAAGTAATATGCAACTTCAAAACTTGCGCATCGGGCTTGTCTTGACACTACCACGTCAGCGTCGAAGTGCTCGTTCCAAACTGCCCGGCGTCGATGCCAATCTTCTGCAGCATCGTCAGATAGAGGTTACTTAGCGGCACGTTCTTTTCGGCGTTGTGTTGTACGAACTGTCCATGGTTGAAATCACCTCCGGCGGCAATGATCGGCAAGTTTCGCCAATCATGAGCGTTTGCATTTCCAAGGTTACTGCCGAAAACGATCATCGTATTGTCCAACAATGAGCTGCCTGCCTCCTTTTTCTCTGACAGGCCAGCCAGCAAACCAGAAAACGACTTCATCAGCGCGGTCTCGATTCGCATCAGTTGAGCAAGTTTTTTCTCGTCCTGTCCATGGTGGGAAAGGTTGTGGTGGTCGTCTTTGACACCATCGACAACCGGAACGTCGTTTCGTCCGTGGAGCGTCACCGTGATGACTCGAGACGAATCCGATTGGACGATCAGCGGCAAAAGTTTCATGATCAGATTCGTGCGGCCAATCAAATCGTTGTCCTTCGCGACGTCCGGCGGCAGCTCGACGTCTGTCTTGGGTTTCGGGCGATCAACCCAAGCGTTTGCTTCGCCGAGGTTTTTTTCTGCTTCCCGAATTGAGTTGAAATATTCGTCCAAACGTTCGCGATCGTTTGCGGATACTTTCCTTTGCAATCGCTTCGCCTGTCCGCCGACCATGTCCAGGATGCTGCGACCTTCACCGAGAAGCTTCTTTTGCTTTTTCAGTTCGTAATCCTTCCCCTGAAGAAAAAGATCGGAGAACACCTTTGAAGGGCGATGCTCGGCGGGAACCATGACTCCGCTTCGATTGTACGATTGGCTGCTGCTGCCGTCAGTGCTGAGGGTTATCGAGGGGAATCGCGTGACGTAACCCAGTTTTTCTGCGGCGAGCTGGTCCAGTGAAATTGAATTCTGAAATCCGGCCAATCCGGGATTTTCGGCGGCGGTTAGCCAAGTCATTTGCGACGAATGGCCGTCTTTGCCGGCTTGGTTTGGATGTGACAGCCCGCCGAAGAGAGTGAATTTGTCACGATGATCGGCTAGATGTTCTAAGTAAGGCGATAGTTCATAATCCTTCCCTGATTTCTCCGGAAACAGAGACTCGCGGTGCAATCCCAAGGTCGTGCAGATGGTAACGAGTCGTTTAGGCGGAGCGGCGGCGATCGCGGCCATTGCTCTAGTTGGAGCGAAAGCTTCCATCGCTGGAAGGGCAATTCCGACACCGGCGGCACGCAGAAATGATCGTCGATTCAGTTGGATTTTCATGGCGAGCCCTATTTGTGTCTGAACAGTTTTGACTGCACGATCGCATGGATCAGCGACCGAACACCGTAGTTTTCTTTTTCGCATTGATCCAAAATTGATTCGATCGCTTGCCGATCCGCAAACTGAATTTCGGCTCCGGTTGAGTATGCGACCAATTGACGGACAAGGTTGTCCGCCAGTTGACGTTCCTTCCTCGCCAACGTTTTCTTGTAGGAAACGATGTCCGTGAAAGATTCACCGTCAGGTGTTTCGCCTGATGGATCGACCGGCAAGTTCAATTTGTATTCCCAGATATTGCGACCATGGAGTTTTTCGTTGGTTCGCTCGCCGTGTTCAACCGAACGATACTTTTCGCGAAATCCCCCGATGACGTCGAAGCTTTCAAGCGCAAAGCCAGGTGGATCGATGTTGCGATGGCAACTGTTGCAAACGGCCGAGTTGCGATGGGCTGCGAGTTCTTCACGGATGGTTGTTGTGCCGCGAGTGTCAGGTTCGATGGAACCAATGTTTGGAGGCGGTGGCGGAGACGGCGTTCCAAGGATGCTGGTCAGCACCCAGTTGCCACGACGAACTGGTGAAGTTGTCGTTCCGTTAGCAGTCGTTTTCAAGACGGCGGCCTGAGTCAGAAAACCACCTCGAACCGAACCTTTGGTCTTCACACGACGGATGTGCTGTCCTTCAACGCCGTCGATGCCATAGTGATCGGCCAGTCGACGATTGAGCATCGCGAAGTCTGAATCGACCAAGTTCTTGACGCCCAAGTCCTTTTTGATCAACTCCTCGAAGAAAGCTTCACTTTCTTGAACCATAGCGGATCGTAAAACAGGATCAAATTCTGGATACAGTTTGGCGTCCGGTGAGGTTGCATCGATTCGTCTGAGCTCTAGCCATTGGCCAAGGAAGTCGGCGATGAAACGTTTGGATTTTGGATCATCAAGCATGCGGTCAACTTGTTTCCGCAACTCTTCGTCGTCAGTGAGCTCTCCTTGATTGGCGATTTTTAAAAGCTCTGAATCGGGAATGCTCTTCCAAAAGAAATACGAAAGTCGACTCGCCAATGGAAGGTCTTCAAGCTCTCCGGGATCGCCAGCATGGAACAGGAAGTGCGGAGAACAAAGGATGGCTCGCATCGCCAGTTTTGCGGCGTCTTCGAAAGGAGCACCATTATCCAATGCTTTCTTCGCGATCGCCACGAACTCTTTTTCTTCGTTCTTCTTTAACGGTCGACGAAACGCACGGGCGGCAAGTTTGTTGAGGCTCTTGCGTGCTGCGATCTGTTGATCGACTTTTGGAGGTTCGATGTCAAATTGGATGTGCCGATTGTTTCGCCACGCAAGATGCTCTCTCTTTTTGAATTTGACGCCCGGCAAAAGGTTCGATGCACTTTCTGGTGGCCAAGAATTATGAAGCGGTCCTTCGAGGGAAACCCACTTCAACTTCAAACCGGCACCTTCATATTTCTCGGGCCCAACATTCCAAATGTTGGCGTTGTCCTTTGGTTTCATCAGCTCAAATGCTTGCGGGAAAATGTACTCGCCCCGGCGTAAGATCGGTTCGAAATCAATTACCAGTGTTTTATCTGGGACGGCGTCCCAGTAGCCGAGAATGCGAGATTGGCCTTTCGAATAGTTGCCGGCAAAAAACGCGACAACGATTGGAGTCTCGCTGCGAAACGTTTCGGCTTCTGCTCGAATGCGATAGGTGCCTGAATGGGCCACGCCTGATTTTCGCAAACTGTACAGATAGGTTGAATTGGACTCGAAAACTACGATCCCATCGTCTTCCTTCCCCAAAATGACGTGCTCGCCATCTTTCTCTTTTGCGAAATGTTCGATCACCGAATCGAGTTCCAACAATTCGAATCGTTCGGGCTTGTAGTCCGGTTTCACGCCAAGGTTGATAGCGGCGTCGATCGCTGCGTCGGCAGCGATAAGCCAGGACTTGGCGTGAAGTTGCGAAATGCCCTGATTTTCCGCGATGGTATCGAAGCCGGACTCATTTTCCTCCGGTAGAAGGCGCTCCAGTTCGGTGCTAATGCCGAGCAAGTCATGCAGTGAAAATTCGTACTCGGTTCGAGTTAGGCGTCGAATCGTCGAACGACCATTTTCTTTTTGATTGGCAAGGCTTCTTTTGGTCAGAGAAGTTTCAACCTGCGAAAGCGCTTTGTCCAGAACGGGTTTGTCAGGTCGATCTTCGTCTTCAGGAGGCATTTCGCCGGAGGAGACACGGTCGTAAATCCGTTCCCACATGGCAAACGTAGATTTGTCCTTCAAGTCAAAATCAAGGGCGTCGAAGTTGAGCGCGGTGTCGGTCGATTCGTCGTGGCAGTGGATGCACGATTCTTCGATCAGCGTTTTGACTTGGGCGAACGCGTTGCCCGCAAAACTCGCAGTGATCGCGATCGTGAGCCAGAAATGTTTTGCGGCAAAAGATTTCATGAAATCGAACGCTGAAGAGCTCTGAAGAAGCATCCGATTATAGCATGCGATTACTCAACGATCTTGCTACTTTTTCAGCTGGTGTTTTCCGTTGTCAAATACTTGATGACATTTGTTGCAGCTTTCAATCATGACACCATAGTGAGTCTTGGCCGCCTCGAAATCACCAGCCGACTTATAAAGTTGCTTGCCCGCGGTGTACACTTCGAGGGAAATCTCTCGCCATTGGGCTGCTTGTTCCTCAGAACTGTCTTTCGGAACTCGGTCCGCAACCAAGGCGCTCGTTTCGGCCAGAATCAAAGCGTGTGACTTTATCGATTTCCAACCTTTGCGATTTTCTGGTGCTTCGCCGGCGAACGACTTTTTCAATGATCGATAGCTGGGCTGCGATATGTATTCCATGAAATGATGCATGTTGTCGATGGGCTCAAACGATGCTTCATCGCTGGCTCCGCCCTTTTCCGCTTCCTGTGTCGCCGCAGGTTTCGTTTTCGAGTTTTCTTGCTCATCCTGTGTTGCAGCGAACGCAAAAGTCACGCAAACGATAAGGCAGCACACGGCTGAAAATACGGATAACGATTTCATATTGAATTCCGGTAATTAAAGTTTTTCACAATTGTTTAACTTCTAGCCGCAGGCGTCGGCGTTTTGAGGTGCGAAACGCAGACGCCTGCGGCTAGACGTTAAACAACGATGAGCATCCCAATTGTTTATTGAACGGTATTGCCCTAAGCGAGTTCGCTTAGCCACAAAAAATCACGAACGCCTGCTACGGAAGCATTTCGCGTTCGACCCACTTCGTGTCGATGGTACCGTTGGCAAAGGCATCCGTCAGAAGCACGCTTTTCAAAAACCCAGCTGTTGTGTGGATGCCTTTGACTCGCAGTTCGTCCAACGCGCGGGCCATGCACGCGATGGCTTGTTCGCGGGTCGGCTGGTGAACGATCAGTTTTCCAACCATCGAGTCGTAGTGCGGCGGAACGCGGTAGCCTGAGTGAACATGTGAATCCCAGCGAACTCCCAATCCGCCTGGGATGTGGATTTCTTCAATCAGGCCCGGAGAAGGCATGAAGTTTTTATCAGGATTCTCCGCGTTGATTCGGCACTCAATGGAGGCGCCATTGCGAGGGACGTCTTTTTGTGTGAAGGCAAGTTTTTCACCAGCAGACACGCGGATCTGTTGCTGGATCAAATCGATGCCAGTCACCATCTCAGAAACGCAATGCTCGACTTGGATCCGAGCGTTGACTTCGATGAAGTAGAAGTTGTTGTCTTTGTCGACAATGAATTCAACGGTGCCCGCGTTGGAATAGTTGGCGGTCTTGACCATGCGACACGCAGCAGCACAAATCGCCTCACGCGCATCTTCAGGCAGGGTGCTGGATGGACTTTCTTCAATCAGTTTTTGGTGTCGACGTTGCGTCGAGCAATCTCGTTCCCAGAGGTGGACGACGTTTCCGTGTTGATCGGCCAGAACTTGAACTTCGATATGCCGAGGTTTGTCGATGAATTTCTCAAGGTAGACTCCGGCATTGCCGAAGGCTGCTTCGGCCTCTTGTGCGGCCTGTTCGATGGCGTTTTTGAGGTCGTCTTCGGTTTCAGCGATTCGCATGCCTTTGCCGCCACCGCCTGCGGTCGCCTTGATCAAAATCGGATAGCCAATCTCTTTGGCGTCCTTGACCGCTTGATCTGCATCAGTAATCAGCCCAGCACTCCCGGGAACGACCGGCACGTCAGCTTTCCGTGCTAGTTCACGAGCTCGATTTTTATCGCCCAACATTTCCATCGCTTCCGGCGACGGGCCGATAAAGTCAAAATCGCTGTCACGGCAAACCTGATTGAATTCGGCATTTTCTGCGAGGAAGCCGTAGCCCGGATGGATGGCTTCCGCCTCACCGATTTCGGCCGCGCTGATGATGCGATCGAACTTCAGGTAGCTTTCGTTCGATTTCACGCCGCCGATGCAAAATGCTTGGTCAGCAAGTTCGAGGTACTGCGCACCGCGATCGCCTTCACTGAAAACGGCGACGGTTTCGATGCCCATCTCTTTGCAAGCGCGAATGACACGCAGCGCAATTTCGCCACGATTCGCGATGAGAATTTTTTTGTACATGGAAACTTGAGTTCTTTCTGGATCAAAACCCGAAGCGAGAGAGAGGACGCTAAGGTGCCTCGCATACGGTTCGGGTTGCGAATGGTTGTGTTACGTACGCGACGCTGCCAGCGCCGTTTCCTGAGGTCACGCAATCATAAGACGCTGGCAGCGTCGTGTACGAGCACGCGTCGGAATCTGATTCCTTGTTTTTTTCGGTCAAGCTTACGGTTCGACGCGAAACAGCTTCATGCCGTGGTCGATCGGATCGCCGTCGTTAACAAGAACTTCCTTGATCGTACCGGAGAGTCCCGCAGGAACTTCGTTGAACAGTTTCATGGCTTCGATCAAGCAGACGATCGTATCAGGGCTAACTTGATCGCCAACATTGACGAAAGTAGGCTTGTCCGGCTTTGACCGTGAATAGAAAGTTCCGACTGCCTCGCTGAGAATGTAGACAGAATTGTCGTCCGCAGGAACCGCATCGCCTGCTGCGGCCGGCGCAGAACTGGCTGCCGGTGCCGCAGCGGCAGGTGGAGCCGAATACGTGACCGGAACACCATCGGGGCCGCGCCGCAGTCGAATCCGCTGCTCAGCCTGCTTGAGGTCGACCTCATTGAGTTCGTGTTCCTGCATCAGTTCGATCAGTTCTCGCAACCGAGAGATGTCGAAGATTGAGGTTTCTTTATCTTTATCTTTAGGCATATTTTTCTCGAAGTTCATTTCAACTCTGCGAGCCATGCGGTCGGTTAGTTAGGGCAGCTTGTAGATCCAAGTTGCACCAAATTGTGATCGCCAAATTCTACACAAAACATCTCCGATGCTGAATCGGGGGACTTTTTGTGGCCCGCATATTGATCGGAACACCCCCAAAATACAAGCCGGATATCCAAGTTACGGGGGTTACAGGATCAAAAAATCGTCGGGCATCAGGTTCAATCTCTCACAGCCTTCGGCCGTGACCAGCACATCGTCTTCCAATCGCACGCCACCGATTCCGGGCAAGTATATTCCGGGCTCGATGGTGATCACCATTCCGGCCGAGAGAGTTCCACTAAAGGCGGGTGAAAGAAATGGTGTTTCGTGAATCTCCAAGCCAAACCCGTGCCCCAATCCATGGTTGAAATAGTCGCCATATCCAGCGTCCGCGATTAGTTTCCTCGCGGCGGTATCAACCTCGCGGATGTCGACTCCATCTCGAACCGTTTCGATCGCAGCTTGTTTGGCGTCAGAGACGACTTTGTGGATATCCAGTATTTTCTTGGGCTCATCTTCGAATCTCACGACTCGCGTTAAATCACTCGCGTAGCCATTGAATGAAGTTCCCCAATCCACCAGCAGTATTTTGTGATCAGCAATCGAGGCGTCAGATGGATGGTAGTGCGGAAGTGCCGAAGACGGTCCTGCAGCAACGATTGCATCGAATGAAAATCCAGTTCCACCGTGCGAACGAATCTCCGCTTCAAGCTGCCAACTGAATTCCAGTTCACTCCAAGAAGGATCGTACGCATTTAAAGTCGCCAAGATCGAATCTTCGTTGATTTCGACGGAACGGCGGATTGATTTGAGTTCATGTTCGTCTTTGATGGCTCGCAATTCTTCGACGATGTGCGACGAATCCTGTAACTCAATGCGGCTTCCAATTTCCTTGGAGAGATCTCGCCACAAGCTACGCGTCATCGATTCGGCTTCGATCATGCATTGCTCCGAGTCGCTGTCTTTGAGTGCCTCCGCAATCAACCGAAGCATCGTTGAATCAACTGGACGAATGCGAGTTTCAAGCCCCGGGCATTCCGAGGCAACTTGTTCGACGTAACGACCATCGGTTAGAAAAACCGTTTGCGATTCGTTCACTAGCAAGAACGCACTGCTGCCGGTGAATCCAGTCAAATAGCGAATGTTGACCAGATTCGAAACGAGCAATGTTGCTCCATCGAGTTTTTGGAGCAAACGTTTTCGGCGCTGGTGATGGTCTGCGATAATCGAACTGTCATCCATCGGCGAATACTTCTAATCGGTCGCTTTGGTGAAGCGGGTCTTGACCTGTTCCCTAAGCAACCGCGCCCGAATTAGGTTGCCATGTTGTTGGGGCCCTTCAGCCTTAAGATACTCAATTGCCTCGTCGTACTGATGTCTTGCTTCCATCGCTCGGCTACCCAGATAACTCAAACCGGTTTTCCATCGATCGACATCTTGTTCTTCAAGCAATTTTGGAATCCAGTTTGCCGTTGTCGACATGCTGCCGTTGTCGAAGTGAGCTTGGCACATGAAAAGGCCGGCGTCACGTCGTACAAGCCGCATTTGCATTTGTCGCGAAACAATTTCTCGATCAAAATCCGCTTGCGTTTGGCCAGAGCTTGCATCTTTTCGAATGCCGATCATTCTTTGCAAGTCACGATTTGTTTCAAGGCCAGCAATCGTCTGGTCTTCGTACATCAACACGGCGAAGCTTTCGATTGAATCACGTGTCCGACTTTCGCGTTCGCGTTCGAACTTCCCTCTGATGAATCGCGTGCGTGCTGTCCGATAGTTTGGGAACGCCATGATGTATCCTTCTTCGGTGAAATGCCAGCGAAGCTTTTCCGCTAACGCATCATCAGAGACCGCTTTAGGAATCGACTCACCCAAAACTTTGCGGTAGCGAGCCGTTTGCAGACTGATGTTCCACGGTTTGTACTCAACGTTTTCGATCTTTGGAAGTTTGGCAATGATCTCATCGGCTCGCAACTTGAGCTTCATTCGCTGATCACCGATCAGGTTACTTTCAAGTGTCGCGATGCGATTCGAAGCACTTTGCGGCGTCCAGAAAACCAATCCGGTCAGCTTTTCTAGGTCACTTTCAGTAGTCCAATATTTCGTGTCATCGGCAAGTGATTCTTCAACGCTAAGATCCAGCTTCGAGAGCAGCGAAGCATCTGCCTTGACGTCCGCCAACGTTGCGACACTCGCGTTGTTCTCTCCGGGAATCGGAAGACCCAATCGCGTATCAAACAGGAACCAATCCTCTCCGATCAGGACCCCAACTGCCCAAGGTTCAGCATTATCTCCGGTGCCAAACATGACCGTTGGCAAGTCGGCTTGATGGCAAAGCTGCATGAATAGTTTGGCTTTCTCGACATAGTCGCCACGAGCGAACATCAACACTTGCCAAACCGTTCGCTTTGCTCCGCGACTCACAAGGCCAGCCGCTGAAAGCGAATCGGCCTCCACCAAACGTTGCTCTTCAATTTCTTCTTCGCTGTAAGTGGGGGTTTCTTCAAGTTGCACGTTTCGCGTCACCCAGTCAAAAAGCTTTATCGCAAGTGACAGTTTTTCCGCGTCTGATTCATTGAGGTCAGGATTGAGTTTCGCGATAACTGCATCGACGGGCGCCTCTTCATCATCGCCGGGTTCGTAATTGTCGGCCATGAGCCGATAGAATTCAAATTGGCCAAGGTAAGTGTTGTCTTGGACTCGCGTCTTGATCTGATTCAGCCACGCCGCAGCCTGAAGAAACTGTGCATCGTCTGCCAGAAAACTCGATTCGCCCATACGACTGACCGCAGGCAAGTCATCATAAGGAGCGATCATCTCCTTGATTGTCTCATCCTGTTTCCAGTTGGTCTTCTCGAATTGTTCTGCCGAATAGTTTGCCCAGCGATTCAAGCCAGTCGAAACTTCGCCATTGAACTTCGTTTGATCAAATTGGCGATCGCTAAACACAAAGTCAACCGTCCGCGACAAGTCATCGACACGAGTTTGCAAAGCCGTGGATTCGAGCACTTTGAGCATCGGATCTTCTGGTCGCTCGCATCCAGCAACGGAGGATAGAATGGCAACAGACAGGATGGAAAAGGTGAGAGCTTGACGCATGATTTTGTTTCAAGTTGGAATCAAAAGGTTTCTTTTTGGATTACGTTCGCACGCATTCAGCAATCTGCTTCAGCGACTTCAGTAATGCCTCGGTTTCGTGAAGCGGAACCATGTTGGCACCGTCGCTTGGCGATTCATCCGGCCGCGGATGAGTCTCCAGGAACACTGCGTCGCAACCACACGCAACGGCGGCTCGAGCGAGATGTGGAACCATCTCACGTTCGCCACTTGTCACTCCGCCAGCGGCACTGGGTTGTTGAACGCTGTGGGTCGCATCAAAAACGACAGGTGCTCCAAGGGACTTCATTTGCACGATGGATCGCATGTCATTCACGAGTCGCCCGTAACCAAAAAAAGTACCGCGTTCAGTTAGCATCGTTTGGTTACAGCCAGAGTCAACCAGTTTACCAACAACGTGAGCCATATCCCAAGGTGCCATAAACTGTCCCTTTTTCACGTTGATTGGCTTTCCAGTATTCGCGGCGGCAACCAAAAGGTCCGTTTGGCGAGCCAGAAAGGCAGGGATCTGTAAAAGGTCGCAAGTCTTGGCGACGATTTCGGCTTGCTCAGGCAGGTGAATATCCGTGGTGACCGGGACGCCAAATTTGTCGCGGATTCGACCAAGTATTTCCATGCCCTGGGTGAGGCCTACACCTCGATACGAATCAATTCGCGTTCGGTTCGCTTTATCGAACGAAGCTTTGAAAATCAATGGAAGTTTAAGTCGCTCGCAAATCGGAACGATCGCCTCAGCGATTTCCACGACGGTCTCTTCCCGGTCGATCACACACGGACCAGCGATGATGCCCAGCGGATTTCCGGCGCCGAATCGGACCGGCGGAGCATCGCCCGGAGCAGCGATTTCAATTGGATTTTTCGGTGTGGCAGCCATCTTCCTATTGTGACCGAAGACGGCGAAATCTGAAACGGGTGGCATGGGCTTCCAGCATGTGGACATTCAGATCACTAGTCGGAAGCTTATGTCACCGCTATTGATCCGCAGGAACCAGCACCCGCAATGCTCCGGGGCAAACATCGATTTTCAATGGAAGAACTCCTCCGGGATCGCCATCGAGTTCGTAGTAGACTGGATCATCACCACTGGCTTCGATTTGTAACGATTCAAACTGGGCAAAGTTCGTCGCTTCTAGCCGACCGTGACTTTGCAGGAAAGTTGTCAGCATGTACCAAACGCCGCTGAAGATTCCCCCGTCGCGGTAGGTGCATATGTCGAGCTTTCCGTCGGAGTCATTTGCTTCGGGCGTGATTCGCAAGTTGATCGCGTAACGCGGAATGTTGAAAACGAAGGCCCAGCGAGCAGACTTCTCAGTGGGCACGCCATCAACAACGAATTGCAATGCCGGAAAACGATAGCTGGCGATCGTCTGAAAGATCGGTTTAAGCCACGAAAAGTAATTTATGTGGCCAGTACGAATTTCGTCCAGTCGTTTTACGACTGCGGCATCGAATCCACAGCTGGCGACAACAAAAAATAGCTTCCCGTTGGCGTTGCCTGCGTCGATGCGAATCAAGTTCGCATTTTTAATTAACGATACAAAGAAATCTTCATTCGCTTTGAGGCCCAGATGTCGGCCGAGCAAATTTTCGGTTCCCAGTGGAAGGATTGCAAAAGGAGTCTCTCGTGGCAACAGGTTTGCCAAAACGGAAACGGTTCCATCTCCGCCCGCGGAGACAACCGCGCGAAGCGAGCCAGCAGCAAGATGTTTTTCGGAGGCAGACTTTACTTCCGCAAGATCCGTCAGCAGAAACGGCTCAAAGCCTTCGGATTCCAACCGCTTAGCAATCGACTCGCACAGTGACCTTCTGTCTGACGCACCCGAATTTGGATTGATCGCGAAGATGACTGTCTTCGCGCGGGGGTCAAGTTGTTCATCAGTTGATCTCATTCGGGCATTGTAGACGGGGCTAGGCTAGTGGCTCAACCTTCCTCCGATCCATACGAAGGGAAAATGCAAGTGGGCAGTTCGTGATTGATGACCGCCAAGCCGAGTTGGCGAAGATTGTTAGTGCAGTCTGTTTCAGCTTGCCACAGATGGCAATCTACGCATGTGCCAAATCGCAACAACGACATTTGATCGCAGCGGTTTAAGGTTGCGATTCTCTGCGTTTAAAGTGAAAGCAGCGTTGGCATGAAGGTTGCTTATTGTTTAGATTTGGCCCGTGAAGCAAAGGACTCTGTTCGCTCACCACCTTGCCCCTTGGTGAACTTACGTCAAATGTTTTGACATCCTAGAACTTCCGGGCTTTTTCTGCGCGCGTTTTGCGTGGGCCGGCGACGCGTAAAGACGGCTTCTAGCCGTTGATTTCGAGTCATCAGCTACTCGCTATCGAATTCGCCAAATGTCTTGGTCTGCGACGCCAACCTGCTTTTGAAGTTTTGCGATGTCTTTTTTGAATCGGCGGGCATCAACAGGATATCCTTTGGTGGGCTTCAAATGTGGTAAATGAGTTTGCCAAAAACGATTCCAACGCAGCATATATACTTCGCGAACGTACTTGGCACACATCGACGCCAACGCAATCGGAAGCCACGATTCCCCTTTGGCCGAAAACTGAATCGAAGCACGCCCATTGTCGAATTGGTATCGGCTGCAAGCGCGGCTCTCCAATTCAATCGCGATACATGAGCCGTCCAGATGCTGTTCTAACGCCGGAGCGTATCGATTTCGTCCGCCGTGCTTGTCGCAGCGGATGTCGAAGCTGTCCGCCGGAACGTCTTCGGTCGTCGCCATCATTGATGCAATCAAGCCTAGCGACTCCGCCGTCAAGCAGCTGGCTTTGTTGCCATGTTCTTCAATGCTTCGGTTGAACCGCCGAGGAAAAACTGTGGCGACGGAAAGCTGTTTCAGTGCTGCCCTGTTTTTCGAAAGAGAATCTTTGAGTGTTCGCCCCAATGTCTCAACGACGGACCGATCGCATTTGAGGGGAAGCTCAATCTCATAACATCGGAAGTACTCTGAGTCCTGAATTGAATTGGCGTCAACTCCAAGCAGAACCATCAGTTCATCGACATTTTCCGGGATGGACTCGTGAATGGCAAACAAGCAGGCCAATACGCCGCGTTCGAGAAGCTCAATTTTTCCGGACGAGTAAACGGCTTTCGAATCGGCAATCATCAGCCCGGAGGCAGAATTGCGTTTTTCGTAAGCCGACAGTTTGCTTTTCTGGTCGAAAACGAATTCTGAGAGTGCAGACTGAAAATCGAAGTCTTCGTTTTCTGTTTCCCATCGCGTCGCACCGATAACCAGTGGACCAAGATTTGGACCGTAGCCGGCTTCGTCGGTTGCGATGATGTGGTGCATTGGTTTCAGTTGACTCTATAATTTAGCAGCAATCTCGGCAGCCGCATCGCAAAGCTCTTTCGCATCTGCCATCGATGTCGCTTCTGCGATCGCGCGTACGATCGGTTCCGTATTGCTCGGTCGAACCAACATCCACTTGTCCGACCAATCGAGTCGCAAGCCGTCCATCGTGCCGTGGGCGGCATCGAAGTATTTCTCTTGCAGTTTTGCGTAGAGGGCTGGAACTTTGTCACGATCGATCGCGACTTTCGTTTTGTGGATCTCGTACGAAGGAATATCAGCCTTCAGTTCAGCGACAGATTTTCCCGTCGCCGCCATCGCGTCGAGAACCTGAGCCATCGCGACGAAACTATCTCGCACGTAGCCAACTTTCGGATCGATCGGGCCGCCATTGCCCTCGCCACCATAAACAGCGCCGAGGTCCGACATTTTTCCGGTCACATTTGCCTCGCCGACGGCGCTCAGGTGCAACGTGCTACCGTGTCGCTCGCAAATGTCAGCTGACATGCGGCTTGATGAACAATTGATGACAACGTCGCCAGGAGTTTGCTGCAAACGATGGTTCAGCGTGATCGCAAGCGTGTACTCTTCACCGATGTAAGCTCCACTGCCGTCAATGATCGCCAATCGATCCGCATCTGGGTCTTGGCAAAATACAACGTCTGCTCCGAACGCGACTGACTTCTTGACCGTGTCCTGCAAGTTCGCTTCCGTTGGCTCGGGCGGATGCTCGAACAATCCGTCTGGTTCGGCGCCGAGGCACTGGAAATCGCAACCGAGACTTTCAAGAAGCGGCTGGCCAAGGACAGAGCCGGCGCCATGATGGCTGTCGAGGACAACTTTGAATTTCTTGGCACGAATGGCGTCGGCGTTGACCGTGGCCAAAACCGCTTTGAGATGAGCCGATGTCGTGTCTTCGAGATTCGTAGTCGTCCCGACTTGTTCCCACGCGACCGACTTTAAATCATAATCGCGGTACGCATCGATGACTTTCTCTCCCGCCTCTGCGTTGATGACTCGACCGGTCGCATCGAAAAGCTTGATGCCGTTGTAAGGTGGAGGATTGTGGCTGGCTGAAATCTGAATTCCGGCGGCAGCTTTGTGCTCACGAACAAGAATGCCAGTCGTTGGAGTCGCGGCCACATCGCCGTAGATGACATCTCGCCCGATAGAATTGAGCCCACTGCAAATCGCGTGCGCCAGCATCGGTCCGGTCGTCCTTCCGTCGCGGGTCACGACGATTGGGCCATCGGCGTCGAGCAGTTGCACATAAGCGGTGGTGTACTTGATCACTAGCAGCGGATCGAGGCTTTCGCCGACGATGCCGCGCAGGCCGGAGACGCTGATGATGGGTTCGCTTTTGCCGGAAGTACTCATGGTCAAAACTGTGTGAGGGGTGTTAATTTTTAGCCAAGGTTGTACCCTCGAAAGCGTATTCTGGCTAGAATCTGGGGCAGAATCGGGTTGTGAGTTGCTTCCAACCTGCCTTTTTGAACAACCCAAAACAGATATTCCTATGTCAGATTCCGCTGCTCCAATTGATGTTTCCGATTGTCTTCAGAAAGTCCGTGATGCTGTTGCGGCGGGAAAGATGACCGATTCCGTGACTGCGAATATCGAATGCTGGCTGACGGAGTCTCGCTATTCGCAATACGTTCCGCAGATTGTCGAACATGTCGAATCTGGAAAATGGAAGGAGTTGGACGATGCGTTTTGGACGGTGATTCCCTTCGGAACCGGTGGTCGTCGCGGCAAAATGTATCCGTTTGGCAGCAACTCAATCAACGAGAGAACGATCGGCGAAAGTGCTCAGGGTTTGGCTGACTACATAAAAGAGATCAAACCCGAGGGTCCGTGGAAGTTTGCGATCGCTTACGACACGCGGCATCGGTCTCGTGAGTTTTCGGAACTGTGTGCTGGCATCATGGTCGCCAACGGTTTCGAAGTTTTCTTCATTGATGATTATCGTAGCACGCCGGAACTTTCGTATCTGATTCGCTACAAGGAATGCGATTGCGGGATCATGGTCACTGCCAGCCACAATCCGCCCAGCGACAACGCCGTTAAAGTTTACTGGTCCAATGGGGCCCAGTTGATTCCTCCGCATGATAAAGCTGTCATCGCGAAGGTTGCGAACGTTGACGAACTGCCAAAAGTCGATTTCGAGAAAGCGGTTGCTGATGGCAAAGTTCACATCGTCACCGAAGAGACCGATGCGGCGTTGATGAAAGAGCATTTGAACGTTTCTTTCGATGGTCCGCGTGATCTGAAAGTTATTTACTCGCCGCTGCATGGCGTCGGAGAGGCGAACGTCAAGAGCCTGTTGGAAACCGTTGGCTTTGATGATCTGGAAATTTACGAACTGCATCGCGAACCCAATGGAGATTTCCCAAACGTTCCCGGTCACGTGTCGAACCCGGAACGGGCCGTTGTCTTTGAATCGATTATCGAACACGCGAAGACCACTGGCGGCGAATTGATTTTGGCGACCGATCCAGACTGCGATCGCATGGGAGCTGCGGCACCGGTGACGATGGACCCGTCAGGCGAGTGGAAAACGTTCAATGGAAATCAATTGTGTGCGATGCTTGGCGACTTTGTTGTTTCGAAGCACAAAGAAGCTGGAACTCTATCGCAGGAAAATTACATCGTTTCGACCTTGGTGACGACGCGGATGTTGCGGCAGATTTGCAAGTCATTCGGGATCCAGTGCAAAGATGAAAACCTTGTCGGCTTCAAGTGGATTTGCAATGTGATGGACGAAGAAGGGCCGGACAATTTTCTCTACGGCACCGAAGAGTCACATGGATTCTTGGTCGGGAAATATTGTCGCGACAAAGATGGTGCGATCGCCTGCTTGTTGATGACTCAGCTGGCGGCGATGGTGAAGGCGAAAGGCATTTCTTTGCACGATCACATGGATTCTCTGTACAAGAAGTACGGTTACCACGCGGAGCGTTTGATCAACGTGCGGATGGAAGGTTCCGACGGTATGAAGAAGATGAAAGAGCTGATGGCAACTTTCCGCAGTGCCCCGCCGAAAACAATGGGTGGGTTGGCGATCAAGTCAGTGGCTGACTATGGCAGTCTCGTTCGCAAGTTTGCCGACGGCACCGAGGAATCTTTTGAGGGGCCGGTCGGTGATTTGATTTTCTTCGAGACGGAGATTGAAGGAAACTATGTTGCGGCTCGACCTTCGGGAACCGAGCCAAAGATCAAGTTCTACATGTTCACAACCGTCGCAGCTGCCGATTCGCAAGACGTTGGTAAGTGTCGCGGAGAGATGAATCAGCGGTTGGACGCTTTCGCGACAGACATGGAAGCGTTTGCTAAATCGGTTTAGTCGTGGTTGTGGCTTCCAGCCGCAATCATTTTGACCACGATACGTCACTACGATTTTGAAACACGGAGACACAGAGATCACAGAGTCGCTTTCACTAATTCTCAATTCCGAATCCGAAACCGAATCACTCGGTGTCGCGATCGGCAAGCACGTTCAGCCCGGCATGGTCATCGGACTTTGCGGAACACTCGGCAGCGGTAAGACGCGTCTGACGCAGGCCATCGCGCGCGGTTTGGAGATCGATCAACCCGTCGTCAGTCCAACGTACACGATTTGTGTTCCGTATTCTGGTCGGCTGAACCTGCTGCACATGGATGCGTATCGCATTGAGCACGCTGAGGAAGTGGATGAATTAGCGCTGTTCGAACGCGTTGACGATGGCGAAGTGTTGATCATCGAATGGGCAGATCGCATCGAGGCTCAACTTCCTGATATTGATGTGTGGATCAAGATGGCGCCGACGGGTGAAGAGACGCGAACGTTTGAGGCGGAATCAAGATCGGAATCTGGCGCGGCTTTTGTTTCGGTGTTGCAGCAATTGTTTAACGGCAAGCCGTAGGCGACTGCGCGATGTTGTCGACGCAGTCGCCTAAACGAATTCCCTTAGGCAGAAGTTGGTCAAAGGCTAACAGGAACACCAGTCTTCGCCGATTCGTAAATCGCGTCGATGACTTTCATCAACGACAGCGCCTGATCGGGCGTGTTGAGCGGTTTCTCTTTGCCTTCGATGGCCAAAACGAAGTTCTGTGCTGATCGAGCACGTCCCATGTCTTCGCAGTCTTCAACTTCGACCGTTTCATTGACCGAAGCTCCGTCCTTTTGAACGTAGATCTCACAGGTGTCAATCGCCGTGTCATCGAGTCCATCAGTTCCGAAAAGACGCTCAACTTTGCCGCCGCCGATCGAACCTTGGAACACAACCGAAACTTCTTCCCGTTTAATCATTTCAGCCCACGAAGCCTGCAAGCTCAGGACTTGTCCGGTTTTGAAAGAAACCATTGCATGAGCCGCCGATTCAACGTCCGTCGTTCCGTCTGCCTTGTCTGGAATTCCCCACGGCCCTTTGAAGTTTTTGTCCGTGATGAAGTTATCAAATGTTTGTCCGAGCACGTGGGCAGGTTCCGGGTAGCCCATGAAGTGCATTGCTAAGTCAACCATGTGCAACAAGTCAATCAGCGGTCCGCCGCCGGAGAGTTCTTTCGTGGTGAACCATCCGCCGAAACCAGGAATGCCAGTGCGGCGAATCCATTTTGCTTGAGCCGAATTGATGGTTCCGATGGTGCCGTCTTCGATGGCTTTCATCATCGCGTACGATTCAGGACGAGCTCGATTGTTGAAGTTGAACATCAGAAACTTATCGGCTTTCTTTGCCGCCGCAATCATTTCTTCAACCTGTGACGCGTTGAGCGCCGGAGGTTTCTCGCAGAAAACATGCTTGCCGGCTTCGAGGCATTGAATCGCAAGCGGAGCATGAAATTTGTTCGGCACGATGATGCTGACGGCATCGCATTCGCACTTTTCAAGCATTTCGGCGACGTCAGAATACGTTTCGCTGGCGTTCCACTCAGCGGCTGCGGTTTTAGCAGCTTCGGCGTTCATGTCGGTGATCGCAACGATCTCAGCGCCCGCGTCGACGAACCCTTTGGCGTGGTACTGGAGCATTCCGCCAGCACCGATAACAGAAACTTTCAATGGCATTGCATATTCCTTCGTTCAAAATTGAGAACCAAGAATATAGTTCGCGACGAAAGAAACTTCCAGTCATTGAATCTCGCGCGGTACATCGGTTTGTGGGTAGGTTCTCGACCTGCCGTTTGGATATTGATTAGCAGGTTAAAAACCTGCCCCACGGAAACTCACTCTCCGGCAACATCGCAGACGATTTCGCCCGCGCGAACGGCGTCGGATTCGCTGATGTGCATGTGAGTGACGGCGCGCACGGTATCGTGACTGAAAGGATACATTCCGACCCCCGTGTCACCGCATCGCTGAACCATTTCGGCGGCGGTGCCGATCGAAGGATCAACGTGGAAGATTGCAATGTTCGTATGGACCGTTTCAATGTCGATCGTCAGCTTTGGGTGTTGCGACACGACTTCGGCGAAACGTTTTGCGTTTTGGTGATCTTCTGACAGTCGCTGAATATTGTTATCGAGCGCGTAAAGTGCTCCAGCGGCGATGATTCCAGATTGTCGCATTCCGCCACCAAGGACCTTGCGGTGACGAATCATGGACTTTCGCATCGAAGCGTCGCCAGCAAGGCACGATCCGACAGGTGCACCGAGCCCTTTTGAAAAACAGATACTGATCGTATCGAAACAATCAGCCCATGTTTTGGCTTCGATTCCTGAGCCAATGACGCAGTTGAAAAAACGGGCTCCGTCGAGATGCGTTGCGAGTCCTTGTTCGCGTGCCCAACCGCAGACCGATTGGACGTCTTCCAGTGGAAGAATGATTCCGCCACCTTTGTTGTGAGTATTCTCGAGGCACAGCAGTCGTGTGTAGGTTGCGTGTTCGTTGTCCGGGTTGACGAGATTCTGCACGTTTTCGATTTTGAGATTGCGCCCGGGAGCAGTGACGGTTTTCGCGACCAGTCCACTGAGTTGAGCGAACGCTCCCTGTTCGTAATTGTAAATGTGACAGCCGGCTTCGCAGATGAACTCATCGCCGGGTCGACAGTGAACGCGAAGTGCAGCTTGATTTGTCATCGTCCCTGACGGCATGAAGACTGCGGTTTCTTTACCCAGCAAGTCGGCGATTTGTTCTTCAAGCGCCGCGACGGTTGGGTCAACATCGATCACATCGTCGTTGACTTCAGCATTGGCCATCGCGGAACGCATGGCGTCGCAAGGTTTGGTCAGCGTGTCGCTACGGAGGTCGATCATTTTGAATGCAAATGGTGTGGAATTGAAATCAAAAAAACATCATACCGCAGTTTCGAGGAAGCCGAGATGATGAGCCATATGGGCAGCATGAAACTTCTCAAATTTTTCCCGGCTCATCGATCCGAATCCAGGGTGCGGGTGAAGCTCACCATCATCAGCTAGGAAACGTTGTACGCATTTCGAAAATGCTTCGACTTCTTGAACGTCATCAACGTCCGTTGGCGGGACAAACATGGGAGCTGTTTTGATGCCTTTGGGGGATTGGCCGGCCAATAATTTCGGCAAAGCAAATCGACTCAGGATCGGACGTAGCGGAAAGCCCAGAATGGTCATCCACTTGGGATAGCCGTTCATGTTGGCTTCGATGGTAAGCCGCATGTGTTGGCAAATTTGGCCCAGCGACCAATTTCCATTTCTAACGTAGCCGGACTCAAGCAGTCGTTCGCACTCGTCCACCGCGTTAGAAAGCCGATCGAATTCTAGGGCTCGTCGCATGATCACTCCAAGGAAAAAGTCCGTGGCCAAACGGTCACGGACTTTGGATTTTCAAATTGAATTCAAGGACGGGCAAGGTGCCCATCCTACGTCGTTTTATAGAAACGATTTCCCAACTAGTCGTTGACGTGCGTTTCCAGGAATCGAGCCAAACGATGGAAGTCGCTGTTGGCGTCAATGTAACGAACAACGGTGACTAACGTCTCTGGATCGACGAGCTTCTCAAACGGCTCGTAATGCAAGTCCAACTGACCTGAAACGCTGACCATGACGCCGTTGAGTTTCTCTTCAGCCAACGCACGGAAAGCTCCAACGCCGAGCTGACTACCGAGCATCGCATCGAAGGCGTGAGGCTGAGCACAGCGTGCTTCATAGCCAAGCTGCAGTCCTTTGATCAAACGTACGCGTCCGTTGGTTTTTTCGGAGTACGCTTTTTGAACTGCCTTCGACATGATCGAAAATAGGCTCACTTGAGAGATGTTGATGTGTCCGTGATCGTCACGTTCGATGCCTTCGACAAAACTAAACGGAAGGTATTCGGCGAGTCCTTCAGCCATCACGATGACGCCGTACTCTTTGCCTTCGTTTTCACGAGCAAGGATCGTTTTCACGATACGGTCGCAAACGCGATCCATGTCCATGCACTGGCGAATTTTCTTTTCGCCGTGAGCGTCGGTGAACTCTTCTTCGACCAAGTAACCCGCGATAACATCTTCAACACTGATCACGAGGCTCGCTTCGCCTGCGATGGCTGCACCGTACGAAAGCCATCCAGCACTGCGGCCCATGGTTTCGGTCAGGAAGTAAGAACGCGTTGCTTCCGCGTCGTGGAGCAACGTGCGAATTTCAGTCGCCAAGAAATCAACGGCTGTGAAGAATCCGAAGGTGAAGTCAATTCCGTGGTAGTCATTGTCGATCGTTTTCGGCAAGTGTACGACGGGAATAATATTGTCAGCGTTGTACTTTTGTTGGAACAGTTTGAACTTGTTGGCTGTCTTGAGCGTGTCGTCGCCGCCGATTGAAATCAGAGCATCAACGCCAAGCGATTTTAGGCCGTCTGAAACTCGTTTCATCGGAGCCACTTTTTCGGCATCATCCAAATCCGACGGATGACCGATCATCTTCCCGGGGTTGCTTCGGGCAGTTCCGATCATGATACCTTGAGAGCTCCGTGTGCGGCGAAGCATCTTGTGAGTCAGCACGACGTAGTCTTTGTCTTCGACAAGTTCGGTTTCGCCATCGTACTCAGACAGCGCTGAATAGCCGTGCTTGATTCCGATTACTTCGACGCCCGCACGCAGGAACGAGTGAGCCGCGGCTGAGATCACGGCGTTGGCCGCTGGAGCAGGTCCGCCAGCGAACAAAACTGCAACGCGTTTAAATGAGTGCTCAGGACGGGTCGGAGGGGAAAGAGTATTTGCCACGAAAGAGTCCTTATGAATTTTGGTGGTCGTTGACGGATGGTGCCGTCAATTCGATGGATGAGCCCGCATTTTTGTCCCCCGCGCCAGATTTTCAAGACACGTTGGAAGTTTTGGCAAACCGTAGCCGTTGGAGTGACTATCAGTACCGTTAAGAGGAGTTTGCGGTTGCAATGACGGGCGCGAAGCTCTGCGATCGGATTCTTAAGCCCGTTGAACGACAAGGTGTGGCGACAGTTTTAGTATTTGTGATTCCCACACATCGCGGCCATCGAACTTGACTCGTGGGAGCAAGTCTCCGAACGCATTCAACTCGAGCACAACTGGTTGGAAAGTTCGTGGTTGGACCAAAACGTCGACGCCGACGTAGAGTGATCGCGGCACGCTACTGGCAGCGCGGCATGCGGTCTCGCGAATCTCCGTCCATTTCTCGGCGCCAACGAATTCGATGAATGACTCCAGGTGCCCGCGCCGATTACCCAGGTGCAAGTTAGTAATGGGAGACCTGCTAGTGCGGACGACCGTGTGACAAGCGCGTCCGTTGATAACCACGATCCTCAAGTCGATGTTTCGGCCATCCTGATGGACTTTCGGAAGCCACTGTTCCACTTGAACTCCGTCGCGGCAGAGATAGTTGATCAGATCTTCAATCTCCGAAGAGTCCGTGTAGGTCGTCAGATTCAGATTGTTGTAGTACCGAGCTTCACGACCAACGAATTCCGTTTCAACGGCGGTTACCGCGCGAAGTTGTTCTACATTGCAGGTCAACGCTACGACGCCAGATGCTGAAGAACTGTGAGCTGGTTTGATGAAGACTCTTTTCCATTGGTTCTGCTGCATCCATTGAATGATGTCTTTGAAGCAAACGAATGGACCGGCGGAAGTTGCCGTCGAGACATTGATTGAATTCAGGAGCGCCTGACTGCGAGGCTTATCAAACATCAGAAGGATATCTTCCGGATGGTTGTAGTAAACACAATCGTTCGGCAGCTCCAATTGAATTTGGTGCAACAGTTTCGAAAAGCCAAAATACCACTGACGCAGGTATCGAATTCGCCCGCGATCCTCATCCAGCTTCATCGCCGATGCAGCATCAATCCAATGGCAACCGTCGCGGCGAGCTTCCTCAGCTCCCAATGCGATTAGCTTTCGCTCCACGGTTGAATTTTCGCCAGGCGAATCGATACGTACGACGGCATCTCGGTCGATTCCTCGCAGCATTGTCATTGGCGAATCGATCAAATCCGAATAGGCAACAACATTCGCTTCCGGATAGCCCAGCCGCACCAAGGCGTCTTGAAAGAACTCAACACGTCGGCTTTCCGGATTCGCAATTAGCACATGCTGGATTGAATGTTCCATTGGCTATTCGCCGATGGCCACAAATCGAACTTCTCCTTCGCCCCAGTCGTCAGGTTCCTGACGATCCTTGACGTTCACGGTGAACGGAAGTTTTTCGACTTCTTTGCCAATCGCCGGAGACATGAAATGATGTTGAAGGTTGAGCCGTTTCAACTTTCCATCGGTCGGCAGGGACAGCAATGCTTTACCTCCTTCGTCTGTCATCGTTCCAAGCGACAGATCGAGCGTTTCCAGCTGGTTAATGATTGGTGAGCTAACGATCACGCCGCAAATGTCGTCGACAATTTCCGAGTTGCGAAGGCCAAGGTACTTCAACTTTGGGAACAGTTCTCCTTTGAGAATCGGTTGCAAATCGTTGACTCGACAGTCACCACCGTAGTCTTCGGTTCCAAGCCAGAGTTCCAGATGTTCGAGTTCCGGGAACCTGGATTTACCAAGGCTCGCGACAACTGATTTGGCGAGACCGCCGGTTTCGATACCCAAAGCACGGAGCTTATTGTGTTCCGGTTTTTTCAGGGCAAGGTCAGTGCCACCCCGAATTCGAAGCATCTCAAGATTCGGAAACGAGGACAGTAGAGGAGACATCTCGCCATTTTCAATCCAGGAGATTTCATTCTCTTCTTGGGTCACGTCACCAAAGAAGATCGCGACAAGGTTTGGGAACAAGTCCTTGCTGTCCGCAATTGTCTTGACGATTTCGCCTGAAGGCTCCGGTCCTTCGAGAGACCAGTTTCCGATTACTAGCCCAGTTGAATCTGCTGGAGCTTCGGATTCGAGGAAGCTTTTGAATTTTTGTTCAAACGGATTCGATTCGTCTTCCCATGAACTACGAATTCGGTAGACCCCATGACCTTTCTTGACCGAATCGGAAGATTCATATTCGATCACTCGCTCACCGATAAACGTCGACAAATTCACAAAGCTTGAATCACGTGTTGTGGCAAACATCATGGACTTCAGCACGCCACCCGATTCATCGTCGCCTGCCCCGGAAACTTCTTCGTAGCCTTTGCCAGTTTTCTGTTTGATCAGCTTCTCGTACTCTTTTTCTGCTGCCGCAGCGTCGGCCAACTCTTTAACCTTGGTCTGGCCATTGGTGCCAATGCGTCCGTAATTCGTGGTGACGCTGGCGCCATCGATACTGATGTTCCAGAATTTGTGTGACTTGGCGTCTGAGTACTCAAATTTGCGTTCGGGCATGAGGTTTCCTTTTTCCAATTCAGGTTTCAATCACCGGTTGATATTTTGAAGCGTCGTTAAACCCGGCCATCCACGCTGCAGCTTCGTGGCAAGTGAGGATGGTTGGCGGTACTCGCAGTAAATAGTGTCGTTTCGTTGACGGACAGAAACACGAAAGGCAAACGATGTCTTCGTCGTTCTCAAGGTCGATCCGTATCAGTTCACGCGCGCCGCCGGGATCAGTGTCTTTGTCCAGTTTGTGTCCGTTTGCTTCGTCGAAAAATTTCTCGAAGCCCATTCGTTCAATCAGAACGCGACGGATTTCGGCGTTGGTTTCTGTAAGTGCGTCGCTGGCTTTGATGGTTTCCGGATGGAATGCGATTCGTTCGTCGACTGGGACGCCACGCCAACGTAGATTCGATTCTTTGAGGTGGGCAGGGAGTTTGCTCAAGCCGCTTCCGGCAACGTCAATCCACAGACCGATTTCCAGGTGCTCCGGGAGTTCCGTGATCAGCGGGCAGTCGCTGATGTCGAACGTTGCCAGTCGCCCAACGTATTCCGGAATCGAGCTGATCCAATTGCAGCCCGCGATGCTGAGGCTGCCGTGTTCAATGGTCGCGCGTTTAGGAAACGATTTCAGCCTGGAGCATCCGCCGGCGTCCAAATACCAAACGTCCAGGTCTTCCGGTAAAGATTCCAGTTCCGTACAGTTTTGCAGCTCAAGCGATCCTGTTTGGAATCCTTCAGGAAGTGAGTTCAGGTTTCGACATCCGTTGAGCGTTAGCGTGCATTCAACTTCAAGGTCATCCGGAATCGATTTCAGCGGATTGTCACTAAGGTTGAGCTCATAGCAGGACAGGCGGTCAGGGAGTTTTTCAATGCCTTTGTTGGAAAGGTCCAGCGAACCCGAAACGTACATGTGCGAATGAACAGTGCCATTGTTGAACATCTTCAACGCAACATCAGGCTCGTATTCTTGTTTCGCAATCAAGTTCTTCCTCTGTAGACTACTTCAGCAAAATTGTTGACTTAAAAAAGACCGTTCGATGAATTGCTAATCTCTGACAGTAATGATTCGTTCAGGCGTGTACTCGCGTTGCCGCCAAACTTTGTAGATGCCTAAAGGTAGTTCGATGGGTCCGTGTTCTTCATGAGTTACCGTTGCGGGAACAGCGGTGACGGTCAAATATCGAATCTCTTTTAAGCGATGAAGTGTGGCGTTAGCAGTTTCTTTGATGCGATGACTGTGCCCCGTTACTTCGCCTTCGGCAAGGATCAGTCCTTTGAGTTCCTTTGCTTCAGCAGGGACTTCCGTCGTCTTCTGAATTAGTACATCGCCATGTCGGTAGAGCATTCGTGCCTCTGGATCTTGTTTTCCGGGTCTCGTAAGTATATCAAATGAGATATGAATTGTGTCGCACCAGGGAATCGATGGCCAAATCAATAAAGCGAAATATGAACGAGGTGGTGGGGACTCACCATTTGCTTTTCATAACGCTGGATACCCTGCGTTTTGATGTTGCGCAGAATGCGTTTTCGCAAAGCCAGCTTTCGACTCTCTCGAAATGGCTTCCCGCCGAAGGCTGGCAGCGACGCCATACGCCAGCTAACTTCACATACGCGGCCCACCACGCTTTTTTCTCGGGTTTCCTGCCAACGTTGCTCGACGACAAGACCCAATCGCGGCTGTTTGCCGCCTCGTTTCCTGGCAGTGAAACCATCGACGATTCGACTTGTGTGTTCGAAGAAGCGACGATGGTAGAAGGATTGGCGAATCGAGGCTACGCAACGCACTGCATCGGTGGCGTCGGTTTTTTCAACAAGCGAACGGCGCTGAGTAATGTTTTGCCAGGACTTTTTCAGTACAGTTACTGGGATGAGCAAATGGGCGTAACCAATCCGAGTTCAACGGAACGCCAAGTCGACGTTGCTGCCAGGATCATTGCGGAAAACGAAGCTGATCAACGCCTGTTTTTGTTCATGAACGTGTCGGCACTTCATCAACCCAATTGCCACTATCTTGAAGGAGCGACGGAGGACAGTGTCAGCAGTCAGCAAGCCGCGTTAGCCTATGTTGATCGATCGCTGGGGCGACTGTTTTCAGATCTCGAGTCGAGTGCTCCGTGGTTTGTGATTATTTGTAGTGACCACGGAACTGCCTATGGTGAAAATGGACGAACCGGGCACCGTTGGAATCACCCGGTTATTGGCGAAGTGCCGTACGCAGACTTTTTGATTCATTAAGATGTTGTTCTGAACAATGCGGCGCAAAACATGAACGACATGAATTCACACACTTTAAATGCTGCGGAATCCAAATCACTGGATGAGTTTCTTGATCGTGGGCCCTACGTTGGATACACGTATTCGTATCCGCACAAAACTGCTTACCGCCCGCTGCCAACGCGTTCGCTTCAGGAAGTCTGGCAAGGCGAACCGACGAATGCTCTTTTCCTTTACGTCCACGTTCCGTTTTGCGAATTCCGGTGTGGATTCTGCAATCTGTTCACGATCTCGCAACCGGATCAGGATCTGCCCCAGCAATACCTGAAGTCATTTCAGCGACAAGCTCGACAAGTCAAAGAAGGTTTGCCGAAGGGATTTCGGTTTGCGCAATTGGCAATCGGCGGCGGAACACCAAGCTACCTGAACATCGATGAGTTGGAGCAATTGTTTGGAGTGCTTTCAACTGAGATGCATGTCGATGGAAACAGTTTGCCGCTGGGCATGGAAGTGTCACCGGCTACCGTTGACGGTGACAAGCTTCGACTGATGAAGGACTTTGGTGTCGATCGAGTCAGCATGGGAGTGCAAAGCTTCAACGGAAGAGATGTTGGAGCGATCGGACGTCCTCAAAAGCTTGAGCAAGTGTTTCAGGCGATTGAGTTGATCCGGAGTCACTGTTTCAAAACGCTAAACCTTGATTTGATTTACGGAGCCGAAGGGCAAACGGTCGAGTCATGGTTGCAGTCTGTCAATGAAACGATTGAGCTGCGACCAGAAGAGATCTTTCTGTATCCGCTTTATGTCCGACAGTTGACCGGGCTTTCGAAGCGAAAGTCCGCTGAGAGTGACGATCGTCGACTGGAGTTGTACCGCGCTGGCAGAGACCGGTTACTGGAATCGGGATATGAGCAAGTTTCGATGCGGATGTTTCGATTGCCGATCAATGATGTGTGCGAAGGTAAGTCATTGGTTAGTTCCGACTACCGATGCCAGAGAGACGGGATGATTGGGTTGGGATGCGGTGCGCGTTCCTATACTTCCGACTTGCACTACGGATCTCGGTACGCCGTTCGGCAGTCTGCAGTTTCCCGAATCGTCACAGACTACGTTTCGCAAACTGATAGAGAATTTTCTGAAGTGTCTTTCGGATTCGAAATCGATGATGCTCAGCGGCGACGGCGGCATCTGATTCTGTCTCTGTTTTTGACGGAAGGTCTCAGTTTGAGCCAGTATCGCGATCGGTTCTCCACTTGCGTGCGGAGCGACTTTCCACAGTTGTCGCAATTGATTGATTGCAATCTGGCGACGATCGATGATGAGTGTCTACGTTTGAGTGACGAGGGTATCGCTTGGTCAGATTCGATTGGCCCCTGGCTGTACTCAAATGACGTCGATCGTTTAATGCAGGAGTACCAATGGCAACAAGCCTGAAGATTCTCTATCGCGGTCCGTTGTCGAGCTGCAACTACGATTGCCCATACTGTCCGTTTGGGAAACATCGTGAGACTGCCGAGGAATTGAAAGTCGATAAGCAGTGTCTCGAAAAGTTCGTAACATGGGTTTCCCAATGTGTTGATCGATCGATCGGAATTTTGTTCACGCCGTGGGGCGAAGCGTTGACCCGGCGCTGGTATCAAATTGCGATGGTGCAACTGAGTCAATTCGAGCATGTGCAACGAGTCGCTGTACAAACGAATCTCTCGGCAAGACTTGAATGGTTGCAAGATGCCGATCGAGAAAGTCTCGCGTTGTGGTGCACGTACCATCCTGGCGAAGTATCGCGCGAATCGTTTTTGGATCGTTGTCGCGAACTCGATGCAATGCAGATTCGCTACAGCGTTGGCGTCGTGGGACTAAATGAGCACGAACAGGAAATTGAGGCGTTGAGACGGGAACTGAACCCGGATACGTATTTGTGGATCAATGCTTACAAGCGAAAACCGGACTACTATGACGCTGATACGATTGAAGCGTTCACAAAGATTGACGCGTTGTTCCCTATCAACAATCAGCGGCACGCAAGTTTGGAAAAATTATGTCGCACCGGAGAGTCCGTGATTTCAGTAGACGGCGATGGAACTGTTCGCCGATGCCATTTCATCAAGCAGGAGCTGGGTAACCTCTACAAGGATGACCTCAGTGAGATCTTGCGAACGCGCGCGTGCACCAACGAAACATGTGGCTGTCACATCGGCTACGTGCACATGCCACACCTGGGGATGGACGACGAATTCGGCGAGAATGTTCTGGAGCGAATCCCCAAAGTGTATGCATCGAGGAATCAAGTCGATTGAAGCGATGGATTTAACACCATTCCTGAGTCAGTGGTTTCACGACGACTTCTGGGACGTGGACGGCTTTAGGAAGTTCGATCAACGATACGATCAGTTCGCCAACATGATCTGCCTGAAGCATGCGTCCGCGGTGTTCTTCGGTGATCGGAGCAGGACGTTGCTTGAGCAAAGGAGTATCGACTTCGCCGGGGTAAACATTGGTTACGCGAACTCCATCGACGGCAGCTTCGTTGGCGACGCAAGTTCCCAAAGCGGTCATGCCGAACTTGCTGGCCGAGTACGCGATTCCGGCCAGAGCGATGGCTCGTTTGCCGGCGACGGAGGAAACGTTGATGATCAAGCCGTCACCACGGGATCGCATATCCGGCAACACGGCATGCACGCAGTTGTAGGCTCCCGTCAAATTGATTGCGATCATCTGATCCCATTGCTCGGGAGACATTTCCTGCATGCTGCGGTTGGGAATGTTGATGCCGGCCGCGTTGACCATCACGTCGACTGGTCCGCCAAGTTCCAGTTCGGCCCATTTGAAAAAGGAGTCTACGCTTGCCCGGTCAGCAACGTCGATCGGATGGCAAAGGATTTCTGTTTCTTCGGCAGCTTCGTTTAGCTTCTCGACGGTGCGTCCGCCGATCGCCACGGAGAAGTTTTCACGTTGGGAGAGAATTCTGGCAGTCGATCTGCCCATGCCGGATCCACCACCGATAACGACAACTCGAGTTTTAGACATGTAGTGGGTTCCTTGTTGGTCCTTGAAGTTACCATTAGTTTCAGCGTTGTTTCTTCCTATTTATTTAACGGCAAGCCGGAGGCGACTGCGTGCGAGGAGTGCAGACACAGTCGCCTCCGGCTTGCCGTTAAACGAAAATTTTCGATGTTGTGCTTGAACCTCCGCGCCCTCCCAGTCGCTTAGGCTCCGCCCCCTCTCAGCGGGCCCAGAGGGAGGGTGATGTGCTTTTTTTGATGCCACCAAAGTCTACTGCGGACTCAGCAACTCATCGAGTGCCCTGTAATCGACGCTGTGCGATATCGAGCGAATCGTTTGGTCTCGATCGATGACAATGTAGGTTGGATAGGAACTGACTCCAATTTCGTCAGGCACTTTGTAGTTCTGGCCGAAATAGAAACTCCGCCACGGTAGATCACGGAGACGGAAAACTTCCCGAATGTGGTTTAACTCGTCTCCGACATTCATTCCAACAATGGCGAAATCATCTTCAGAATATTTACCGACCAGCGACCGCCCCTCGGTGTAGAAGCTCTTGCAAGCACCTCACCAGTCGCCAAAGAAGTCCAGCAGGATGACTTTCCCTTTGAAGTCAGCGATTGAGATCGGCTGGCCATGCAGGTCCGTGCCTTCCAAGTTCGGAAACGATGAACCGACAGCATGTTTACTATTGAGTGAGATCTGCTGAGGCTGGCATCCGGCAAACGCGAATAGCAGAATCATGAGCACGAAGTGTTTACTCATGATCGAAATCTTTTGGGTCCGGCGAATCGGGAACCTGGCGATCAAGCATCTTGGATCCGACAACGATCGCGATGGTGGCGGCCAAAAACGCGGCCCCCATCAGTGACCACGCGACGATCCAAAAATTAAGGTTTTCAGACATGGATTGCATTGTAGTCGGTTCGACTTCTTCGTGGGGACCGCCCCGATATCGTTACGAATTACCCCGCCCGCAAAGTCGGATCGGCAAGCTCGGCCGGCCTTTCCCAGCTTCACAAAGCATGTGAAAGTTTTCCAACTTTCCGGTTTGTATCGAAAGAAATTATTCTAACACGGAGGTTCAGTTTGCCGAAAAAAAGGACGGCCAAGGACAGTTTCCGCAAAACTGGTTTGGCTATCCCGCATTCAAATTGGACCCAACTTCTTTGCCCGAAGCGACAGCTGTCGTTACAGGAAAAGTGTTTGCTCGTGCCCGCGCAGGGGTGTACGTGGACGAGCGTCGTTGGATTCATCGTTGTGGGAGCAATCAACTCACTCAAGGAATTCCAATATGAACTCCCGAAATTTGACGTTGCTACGCAGATTGGCTGCGACGACATCTTTTGGTTTTTTGACTTTTGTCTCCCTTCCGGTGCACGGTCAAGAAAGCGAAGCCCAGACACCCGATCAACCTCCCGTCGAAGCTCGCATTCGCTTGCGAACCGACGCGAACACCAATCCGATTGGATCCAATGAGATTCAGTTGTCACCGGTGCCCGCGATGACGGACTCCGACACCACGTCGAAGCATCGTTCATTGTTGAACTCGCGTTTCAATGATTTTCCAAAGTCAGACGCATCGACCGTCATTACGCCAACGGCGGATCCAACTCAAATCCAGAGCGAGCTAATTCCAAGCAGTATTGCAGCCAACGGTTTGAATGCATCTGCCACAATCGTGCCAGTCGCGTACGCAGGTCCTCCGATCGTGCAGGATCCACAGGGTGATGAAGTCGCTCAGATTGAACCTGACAACCCTCTGTTCCAAGGGCTAAGCGGATCCGTCAGAATTATTGTCGATGAGAAAACGAACAAGCTTACCGTAATCGGTGATCCGGCCGACGTGGCAATTGTTGAACGAAAGCTGAAAGAGATCCGAGAAACGACCGAAGAAGAAGAGCGAATTCCAGAGCGGATTTCGCTGCGGTTCTCAAACAGCGAAACGATTTCTGAGTCGATTCGCCAGATCTACGAAGAGAACTACGAAGCCAAAGTTGGCAAAGCAGAGATCATTCCTCTGCCTTCTCAGAATGCATTGTTAGTGTTCGGAAGCCAAGGAGCGATCGATGCGGTCCGTGAAATCGTTGACAAAATCGAATCCGACGTGATGCCCGAAGAAGCGAAGGACTTCGAATCGTTCAGCCTGAAGCATGTTTCTGCTGTGGACGCAAAACGACGACTCGAGGAGTTCTTCGGCGGATCAGATAATGCCGAAGCTTTTCCGGTTGGAGCTTGGACCGTGGTTGCCGACTATCGCAGCAACGTCGTCGTCGTGCGTGGTAATGCTCAAGTGATTCAGCAGGCAAAGCTGTTGATTGACGCGATCGATATTGATGAAACGATTGCGCCCACCAAAAGCGTTCGTGTCTTTCAGTTGCAGAACGCAATTGCAGGCGATTTGGCGATCATTTTGCAGGACGCGATCAATGGTGCACTGAAGAACATCGCCCAGCCAATTCAATCCAACGCTCAGGGCGGCGGCATTACGCCGGGCCAACCTGGTCAGGACGGCAACGAAACTTCTTCGGAGACGACGCCTTCGAAACTGCAGCTTCAGACGGTTGGAAAAGACGGCAAGGTCTTGACCACTGGAGCTCTGTTCGACGTCCGCGTCACGCCTGATTCAGCGTCGAATTCTCTAATCGTGCGAGGACCCGCCAGTGCGATGCCGCTGATTGCCGAGCTGATCAGTCAGCTGGACCGGTTACCGAACGCGGAAACAATGATCAAAGTCTTCCAAGTCGTCAACGGCGACGCGGAGCAACTGTTGACGATGTTGGAATCGATTTTCGGAGCCGATGACAACCAGCAGAACCAAAACCAAACGGGAGCTCTGGCGACATTGCCGCTTCAAACAGCGTCAACGACTCCAGGAGCCGCGTTGGTTAACTTGCGGTTTGCAATCGATCAACGAACGAATTCAATTATCGCGACTGGGCCAGGTGGTGACCTGCAGGTCGTCGAAGATTTGCTCAATCGCCTCGACGAAGATCTTCGATCCCGTCGCCAAACGATTGTCTACCGTTTGAGTAACTCAAACGTATTAGATGTCGAAGAAGCGTTAAACACTTTGCTGGACGCTCGATCAGACGTTCTGGCGAATGATCCAAGAACCGCCGGTGGTGCCGTTCTTGCCGATCAAGAAATTGCAATCGTTCCAGAACTTGGCAGCAACAGTTTGATCATTAGCTCTCTGCCGGAAAACTTCCCGGAGATTGAAAACATCATCAAACGGCTCGATCGTCGACCGCCTATGGTCAAAGTGAGAGTCTTGATGGCTGAAGTCAGCCTTGGCTCGTTGGAGGAGTTTGGAATTGAACTTGGTATTCAGGATTCTCTCCTTTTTGACCGCAGCACAACGACGGGCGCAGCGGGAGGAATTACAGGAACTGGATTTGACTTCAACAATGCCGGAACTGCAAACTTGAACAATGTCTTTACAGAAACACTCGCCGGCCAGGCACTCTCGAATCTGGGCCTTGGGCGAACCAATGCCGCACTTGGATACGGTGGTCTGGTTCTGTCTGCTGGAAACGAATCAGTCAATGTGCTTTTGCGAGCACTGAAAGATCGAGGCTGTTTGAAAGTCTTGAGTCGTCCGCAAGTGATGACTCTCGAGAACCTTCAAGGTCGAGTTTCTGTCGGTCAAGTGGTGCCGCGAATTGGAGACTCGAACACGACCGCAACCGGTATCGTGAGCAACTCAATTGACAACGTTAACGTTGGAGTCGTGCTTGAGATCACGCCTCGAGTTAGTCCTGACGGGATGATCACCATGTTTTTGAACATCGTGAAATCGAGTTTGGGAGCAGAATCGGAAGGCGTTATCGTTGCTGTCGACGGAATGGGAGCCCCAATTACGCAGGTTCCAATTAACTCAACAGAAGCCCAGACAACGATCCTTTCACGTTCGGGACAAACGATTGTTTTCTCTGGCTTGATTCAGGAAACCAAAGAACACGTCGAACGTGGTGCTCCGATTCTTTCGGACCTGCCAATCATCGGTCCTCTGTTCAAATTCGAATCCGACACGGCAAGCCGATCCGAGTTGTTGATCATTATGACGCCGTATCTGGTTGACGCCGACGAAGTAATCGAAGCTCAGAACGCTGACGAGATGGAGCGAATGCACTGGTGCCTCTGCGACGTTGCAGAAATCTACGGCAACACGGACTTCGATCCTGTGCATGTCGACACTGGAGCGGCCCGTACGCTCTACCCAGGGCAGGACGATCAGATGTACTACTCAAGTGAAAATCAGGCTTCGCAAGGTCAGGCAGTTGGACAAGTTTCGCACTCGAATGATCTTTCGAATTCGCAGTCGAACGTGAAAGACGCTGGCTTTATCCAGAAGATGAAGCTTGATGTGAAGAAGTCGCCGGTTGGCAGAATCGCTGATCGAATTCGTGGAAACAATCCGTCGAATCGCAACGATCGCAATCGTCGCGATTTCGAAGAGCTCAAACGGCTTCGCAGCCAACAACAGGAGTAGACCCATGAAGATCCAGAATCTGTTATTGGTGTTGATCGCTACCGTTTTGACGACCGGTTGCACGACATTCAAACCAGCGATGCCGACGTTGCCTTCGATTTTCAAAGGCGACGCACCGGAAGCAAATTCGGTTGCCGAGCAAAAAGAAGAAGTCTCCTTCGGCCAACCGGAAAAGATGTTGGTTGTGTGGAAAGATTCAGTGCGAACTGAGCCCGGAAAACCGGCGATGCGTGGATTCGGCGGTCGTATCTTTTTGTACAACCAGGCCGGCCAGCCAATTCGCGCCAAAGGCGAACTGGTCGTCTACGGCTTCGATGATTCGGTGAAGGATCGTCAAGGCAGCAAAGCGGACCAAAAGATTGTATTCAAAAACGAATCGTTGCAGCAACGCTACAGCAAATCAGGGCTGGGCGATTCGTACAGCATTTGGGTTGATTGGGACGAAGCTGGAGGACCGGACAAAAGCGTGACACTGATTCCTTTCTTTCGAACGGTTGACGGTGAAATCGTAAAAGCCGGGCAGTCTATTTACACGCTGCATTCGCCTTCCAAAGATGGTGAACTCTACAAAGAGAAACTGGTTTCTCATCAATCGGATGCTGCCGAAGGAAACAAGGTCGCTCACGCTAACTTCCTTGAAACGCCAGGTGAAGGCAGTCAGATCAGAACCGTTGGTGGCGTAGAAGCTGTATCCTCGACCGGATCGGAAAGCCGGAATTCAGTTCGGACGACGACGATTCAAGTGCCCGCCTCAACGCAGCGACGTTTGAGAGAGTCGTCATTGAATGCTTCGCAAACTGAAAATAATTCGACCGAAACAGTCCCGGCAACGAACGCCAAAGAGGCGAAATTTCGAGCCTATCCTTCTCGAATCGAAGCGGCTCGTAAAAAGCGACTTGAGGAAATCGGTAAAGGCACTGTGTTTGGTGTCCCTGGACAGCTTTGATTTTCGAACTTGAAAGGACCGCTTCCATGAGTCCATCGAAACAACTTCGCGACGCAGCAATCGTTCTCAACAGTCTCCCTGATGAGATGGTGTCTGATGTTCTGTCTCGGCTCGATGACGAAAGCCAAAACCAGCTGACCGAATTAATGGATTCGTTGCAGGAAATTTCGGGCGAAGAATTCCATCAGATTTCGCGTCGCTTTCGCAAGCTAACGCTCGGCGGCGCGAAACAGGAAGTTGCACCAGCGCTCGACCCGTTGCTCTGGCCAAGAGATACGACCGATGTCTCAAAGGAGCCATTTTCCTTTTTGATGTACATGGACTCCGATTCCCGACAACAACTCCTAGAGGTCGAACATCCGTTGAATGTGGCGATGCTTTTGACGACGTTGACTCCTGAGTTCGCGTCTTCGATCACACGGGAATTGGATCCAGCGTTTCGAATATCGGTCATTCGTCGGCTTTGTGATTTGGACATCGTCGACGAAGCAAAGCTAATGGAGCTCCGTTTCGACATGCGGATGCGAGCCAAGCGAATGTTGGTGATCGCAAATTGTACTGGGCAAGGACTTCGTGTCGCAGCTGATCTGCTAAGTCTCACTGATCAACGAACTCGCGACGGCGTGATTGCCCTATTGAGCGACCGTGATCAAGAGTTGGGAGCCGAGTTGGAGAAACGCGTCTTCACGATGGTCGACCTGCTAACTTTCAGCGACCAGCAGATTGCTAAACTGCTCAGGAAAGTCGACACGTCTGCTTGGGCCGGTGCTTTACGCTCGACAAAGCCCTCGGTTGGCAAACGGATTCTTGAAAGCATGGCGCGCCGAGCTGCTGACATCGTGACGGCGGAGATGGCTGCATTTGATCCGCTGAATGAACGAGCAATGCATCGTGCGGTCGAGCATGTGGTTGGTGTCGCGATGAAGCTTCGAGACGACGATTAGTTGCTGGCGTTCTTCTGGACGCAGTTCTACGTCGTTTTGAGGCGGCGGCACCCTCCTATTCGCGACAATCCGGCTCACAAATGCGGTATTCTGAACCCCTGAGGGTTGTTTCAGGGTTTGACCATGTACTGGGCCGGTTCTAAAATGGTGCTACGGCAGTTACGCCTGAAATTTGTTGGGTAAAGATCAAATGTTTGCAGAAAAATTTAGCGGTGTATTGGTTGGCATAGGCTTCGGAACTTGGGAGATCGCCATCGTCGCGGGCGTTTTCGTTCTCCTGTTCGGCAGTGCCAAACTTCCGAAGCTGTTCAACAACATGGGCCGCAGCGTCAACGAGTTCAAAGCGGGGATGGCTCAGAAGCCGGAAGCTTTGGAAGACGATTCGAAAGAAGAAGCCGAAGAAAAAGAAACAGCTGACGTGTAACCATGTTTCCTAGCGGCATCGGTTCAGCAGAACTTATTTTGCTTGTCTTGATCGCCATAACTCTTGCTGTCGGCCTCTCGTTAACGGCATTCCTTTCTAACTCGAATCGTTGATCTTATGTTTCCCGGCGGAATTGGTTCAGCTGAACTTATCTTGATCGCGATCGTTGCCGTGGTTCTCTTTGGCAGTAAATTGCCAGAAGTCGCTCGCTCTGTTGGCCAGTCTTACACGCAGTTTCGCAAAGGCCTCAACGACATCCAATCTTCGATCAAAGACGAGTTGGATCGTGAGATCGACGAAGTCAAAAAGATTCCTCACGAGCTCGAGAAGGCTTACGAGGAAATCGAAGACGACGCAGAAGACGACGATGGGCCGAGCTACGATCCGCCCGAAGGTGTCTAACGAGACACGATTCGACTGATAGTTCGTTTCTCATTTGCTTCGTATACGGCCTTGGTGATGCTGCCTAGTTAAGTCAGTGGAATACGATCTTGTCAGACCTCGTCATGGAGAGGCGGCAGTCATCGACAATGCAAGCCCGAAGCGCAGGAGCGCAAGCGAGTGGTTCGTCGCGCATCTTTCCCATCTGAACGCATCGCGTCTGGGAATCAGGCCGCTTGTCGCGCGGTCAAACCATTCGCGGGCGACTCAACGAGTGGGCGACTCATCGAGTCGCAACGCTTCGGGCTTTTATTTGTTGGCTGTCATAGTCCTCGACCTAAATCCCCAAACGCTTACGAACGATCTCTTCGTGGTAAACAACATGTCCACAAAGGATGTAGAGATTCGACCGTGCGGAAATGGAATTGCCTGATGCAATGCCGACTCGTTCCAAAGCTTCCGGCGACATCCGTTGTGCAAGGATCACATTCGCCTTTCGTAAAGCCGCAAATTCATCCAGCAGCGTCTGCATTGCTACCGGTTCATAGTTGAAACTGTCGACGTAAATGGTGTGATCCATTCCTGGAAGATCCTGCGGATCTCCAACGCCGATGTGAAACATGCGTGTGCTGAAGATTCGCTCAACGTCGATCAGATGGCCAACGACTTGTTTCAAAGTCCACGTGTAGGGTTCGTGGAGTTTACTTTCTTCACCGTCTGGAAGATCTCCCAACAGTTGCTGAAGGGTCTCCGACTGATTGGCAAAGACCGCAAGGAAATCACCGTCAGGAACTTTGCTGATGTACTGGTGATAGTAAGGATCGTATTCGCTTTGGTCAGGCGCCGTGATTGGGGGAGTTGTCATCATGTCGTTCGTTTCTCTTTCAAGTTTTTTTAGTGGATTTTAGTGGCTTCGAACAACCTCCCTTTAAGGCTGTGAAAAATTGACAATACGAGCCCGAAGCGTTACGACTCGGAGAGTCGCCCGCGAGTGGTTTATCCGCGCAACTGCTTACCATTTCGTTTCTTGTCCAAACGTTTGAATTTCACCCAGCCGAACCACTCGCTTGCGCGTTTTGAAGTTGCAGCGTTTCAGCCCAGCGGGCGACACAGCCATTGCCGGTGTCGTAAGGCACCGGACAATGGACCTAATTCGCAAACAGCCCAGCGGGCGACACAGAATTGGTGCTGCCAGAAACTGTGTCGCCCTCCGAGCTAGAATATCTGAATTGGGACAAAAACCGGTGCCTGACGACACCGGCAATGGCTATGCCGCCCTCCGGGCTATAGCAATGTGCAACTTCAAAACTTGCGCGTCGGGCTTGTATTACGAATGCAATCTCAATTAAGCAGTATTGGACTACCGGTACTACAAACCCTCCGTCAATTCGATTTCAAGTGAGTCATTCAGGTATTCGTCAAACTGAGCCATCGGCGGATTGGTCATCACATGCTTAACCCATGCGTCGCGTTCGTGCTTGGTGACTTCCAGATCCCACACGCAGGCGTTGCCTCCGGGCATTTGGCAAACATCAAACTGGGTCGGATCATCGATCGGCGCGAAGAAGACGAATTGCCGAAGAATGTCGTTGACCCAGACATGATTCAATACCCAAACGGCCTCGTGGCCTTGATGCAAGATCACAAAGCCGTATTGATGCTCCAAGTCGGCGGGCCAGATCGATCGTTCTACCACACATTCCATCGCTGCCTCGACGATGTCGCTGGAGATCGGTTCGCCGTCGAGCGTGATCTGGTAGATCTTCAATTGCCAATCGTTGACGCTGCGAACTTCCGTGAGTCGCGTACGTCGCGGGCGATAGGGAATGGAAAGCGATTCGGCCGGACCGAGGACTTTTGATTCGCTGTTGTTTGTTGTTGTCATTGAAAGGGATCCAAATTTATTAGGCAGTGGTTATTAATTCACTCGTGCTGCATGACCTTACAAGCCCGAAGCGCAAGCGAGTGGTTTATCTGCGCAACTGCTTGCCATTTCGTTTCTTCTTGTCAAAACGTTCGAGTATTTCCCGGTCGAACCACTCGCTTGCGCTTCGGGCTTGTATTTGCAACCGAGTACGGACGCAATTTTCTCCAAAACACCAAAAACTAAAAGTGGCATAAACGTCATTGTTCATTATAATTCTGCCATGAAGAGAAAAACGCTGGCCGTGGCAATGTACGACGGATTGCTGGGCTTTGAATATGGAATCGTTGCCGAATTATTTGGGCTGGTTCGACCGGGCATGGAGAAGTTCTGGTATGACTATCAGCCCTGTCGCGTTGAACGCGGAGAGCTCAGATCGTCTCACGGATTCACGATCAGGCCCAGGCACGGTTTGTCTGATCTGGAGAAAGCCCACACGATCATTGTTCCTGGTTGGCGGTCGCCCGAGGTGCGAAGTCCGGCGCCAAAGCGATCTGCGGTTCCCAGTTCGGCCTTTGTCCGATCATTGCAAACGGCCTGGAAGAATGGAGCACGAATTGTCTCCATTTGCAGCGGCGCATTCGTGCTCGGGCATGCGGGTTTGTTGAACGGCAAACAGGCAACCGCTCATTGGCTACATCTTGATCAACTGCAACAATCCTTTCCCAAAGCAAAAGTCGTAAAGGATCGACTGTACGT
Source organism: uncultured Pirellulaceae bacterium (assembly GCA_964582025.1). Classification (GTDB taxonomy): domain Bacteria; phylum Planctomycetota; class Planctomycetia; order Pirellulales; family Pirellulaceae; genus Mariniblastus. The sequence goes on from CAZORS010000014.1 coordinate 42,410, forward strand.
GCGTGACGGTCGGATTTTGTGCTCCGCAGGATGTTCGGCGGGGCTCGACTTGTGCCTTTCGATCATTCGCAACGACTTTGGAGTGGACGTTGCGAACACGGTTGCCCGTCGGATGGTGGCACCGACGCATCGGGAAGGCGGGCAATCGCAGTACGCTGCCCCCGACAACAGGCCGACGGTTCTTTCAACCGAAGACGAAGATTTTGGCCCGGTTCTTGACTGGATGACTTCCAATCTCACAGAGCCATTTACTTTGGATCAGGTCGCCGACCAGTTTGCTCTGTCGTTGCGTACTTTTCAAAGACGTTTCCGGCATCTGACGGGTCAAGCACCCTTGGCTT
>CAZORS010000015.1:0-15950 GCA_964582025.1 uncultured Pirellulaceae bacterium
CCGGGCTTCGCCAAGTGCTCGTGCTGACCCAGTATAAATCTCAATCACTGCAAACTCACCTGCGAGATGGTTGGTCGATTTACAATCCGGGAATCGGCGAATATATCACTGCCGTTCCGCCGCAGATGCGAACGGGTGATACTTGGTATGTCGGAACCGCAGATGCGGTATACCAGAATCTTTACATGCTCGAGCGTAGCAATGCCGATCGAGTCATTATTCTCTCGGGTGACCATATCTACCGCATGGACTATGCGGCGATGATTAAGTTTCATTGCGACAACTTTGCCGACGCCACAATCGCGTGCATGAAAGTTCCGATCAAGGAGGCGTCCGAGTTTGGCGTTATGGATATCAACTCTGACGGAAAGATCATTGGGTTTTTGGAAAAGCCTACTGAACCACCATGCGTGCCGGGTGACCCAGACCATGCATTGGCTTCGATGGGGATCTATATTTTCTCTCGTACGCTATTGTGCCGAGTTCTCCGTGAAGATCATGAAAACCCAGAGTCTTCGCATGACTTTGGAAAAGATATTTTGCCGAAGCTTATTAAGACCCATGAGCTCTATGGATACGAGTTCGGCGGTGATGCGGGAAGGGTACGCGGCAAAGGATATTGGCGCGATGTCGGAACGATTGATTCGTTTTTCGAAGCCCACATGGATTTGCTCAAACCACAACCGCCGCTTGATCTATATCAACGCGACTGGGCTGTTCGCACAACAGAGAAACAGGCTCCACCAGCCCGAACGATTCCGGGGCCTTCAGGAAAGTCATCTGAGATTCATGATTCGATGATGGGGTCGGGTGTCGTGATTCAAGGCGGCGACGTGCGTCATAGTGTTTTGTCTCGCAATGTAAAAGTATCCGAAGGTGCGTCGGTTGAAGACTGCGTGTTGTTCGACCATGTGAAAGTTGGCGAAGGTTGCAAGCTCCGTCGCTGCATCATCGACAAACACGTTCGAGTTCCGGCTGGAGAAGTTATTGGATACGACGTTGATCAGGACAAGCAACGCTTCACCGTTTCGGATGGCGGAATCGTTGTCGTGCCCAAGTCTTATCGTTTCGGGAATAAGTTTTCCGGTCCGTCACCTCATTTGACCAAGCAGACGGTCAGTTAAGCAAATCCTTTGTGGCATAGGCCTGCAGCCTATGTTTTGACGACTCAAAATTACCGACAGACAAGACGCCTGTCCCTCTTTGAAAAAGAACCAACTTATGAACGACGTTGACACAGGCACACTGGCGATGGCCAACGATATCAAAGAAGCCCTCAAGCATCACCTGCTTTGTACCTTTGGGTATGGAGGACATACTTCGGAACTCAACGACGCAAATTACTTGTATCGAGCTGCCGCGTTCACGGTCCGTGATCGGCTGAGTGCTCCGTGGCGGGAGACTCGCAAGCGTTTTGCTGAAACGCAAGATCGCCGAGCACATTATCTGTCACTTGAATTTCTGTTGGGTCGGTCGCTTAACAATGCGGCTCTAAATATCGAACGACCAGTGAATGGCGATCGCCGACTTCCGCAGTTACATTGACGCTCAGCAACAAGTCGCTGACACGTATCGCGATAAAGAAACATGGGATCGAATGAGCATCATCAATTCGGCAAGCAGTGGGTGGTTTTCCAGCGATCGAACGATTCGGCAATACGCGGACGAAATCTGGAACGTTCAGCCGATTGTCGAGCACGCAAAGATTTAGAGGTGGGAGGACACTTTGCGAAGTTCAGTGGCTGGGGGAACTCGTTTAGGGACAGTGAAAAAATAAAACCGGTTTCTTGAGTTTAGTTTGACGCAATTTCGTTTAACGATTAGCCGGCAGGCGTCAGCGTTTGGCAGGCAAAAACGTGGTCGCCTTCCGGTTTGTCGTTAAAGGATCATGCCGTTCAATGAAGCCGATTTTGGCAGCGGAAGCCGCCACGACTTCCGACTTTTCCCCGCGATTTCGGAACTCTTGACGAGTTCCGCTACGTTTATTGAACGGGATTTGCCGTTAAACGATTGAAGAAACAAGACATATGCCCGCAGGCAATTTACGTAAACCATTTCGTCGTATCAAAAGATGACAGACATTCGTTCCGCCGGAATCTTACTCCACATCACCAGTCTCCCTAGTCGTTTCGGCATCGGTGATTTGGGGGCTGCGGCCTATGAGTTTGTTGACTTTCTCTGCGATGCTGGTCAGAGCGTTTGGCAAATCCTTCCCCTGTGCCCAACGACCGAGGGTAATTCGCCGTACAGCAGCTACTCCGCGTTTGCTGGAAACAAGTTGTTGCTCAGTGCCGATAAGCTGTTGGACCAAGGTTGGATTCAGGCTCAGACGTTTGAAGAACTTCTGAAGCAACACCCAAATCTGGAATCTTCGCTAGGCAAAGTCGACTTTGAAGCCGCCGCACATTTCAAAAACGATTTGCTCAAAGCCGCCTTCGCCGAGTCCGCGGACAAACTCAAGCACAACGATTCGTACAATCAATTTTGTCGCGCACAAGGCTGGTGGCTCGATGACTTCGCACTCTTCGAAGCGCTGCGAGTGCTGACGGGCGTTGACGATTGGACCAACTGGCCAAGCGAATATCATGATCCAACTGCCGCGATTGAATCGGCGGCGTTGTCCGATTCAAACAGCGAGCTTTCGAAAGAGATTGAGTTCTCGAAGTTCAAACAGTTTTTGTTTGAAGCCCAATGGAGTCAACTGAAAAACTATGCCAATCAAAAAGGTGTTTCAATCTGTGGCGACATGCCGATTTTTGTTGCTCATGAAAGTGCCGACGTGTGGGCCAACCAGTCGCAGTTCCTACTGGATGAAAATGGGAACTCAACTGCTGTCGCCGGTGTGCCGCCTGATTACTTCAGTGAAACAGGGCAGCTCTGGGGCAATCCACTTTACGACTGGCAGGCGATGGAAGCCGACGGGTTTAAATGGTGGTGCCGTCGGTTTCGCCGGGCGTTGGATCAGTTCGACTTGCTGCGTGTCGATCATTTTCGTGGCTTCGATCGCTACTGGAAGATTCCAGCAGATGCGGAAACGGCTGCCAAGGGAACTTGGGAATCCGGTCCCGGCGAGAAACCGTTCCGCGCGGCTCAACAGGAACTCGGTCAGTTGCCGATTTGGGCAGAAGACCTCGGCGATATTGACCAGACGGTTCATGAACTCCGCGATCGGTTAGAATTCCCGACCATGCGAGTCATGCAGTTTGGATACTCTGATCCTAACGATGACTTTCACCGACATACAACGTTTCAGCCACACTGCGTTGCATACACCGGAACGCATGACAACGACACGTTGATGAGCTGGTTTGAATTGCGGCGTGAATCACTAGGTGATCAGCATGATGTCTTGAAAGAATTCCTCGAAGCAGGCAATGACGAGCCGATGCATCTTCAGCTGATCGAACTGCTGTACCAATCGGCAGCCAATGTTGCGATTGTCCCGCTGCAAGACGTGTTGGGCCTTGGCAACGACGCTCGAATGAATGTGCCGGGCCAAGCCGAAGGGAATTGGCATTGGCGAGTCGCCGGGGATTTTGCCACTGCCGACCTCGCAAAACAACTCCGAGTCATGGTCGTTGTCTCGAACCGAATGACGTAAACCCGTTAAACAACTAAGTAACAATATGTACAACAATCTTGGCGCACATCTGGATCAACTAAGCGGCGTTGACGGCGCTCGTTTCGAAGTTTGGGCTCCCAATGCGGCGGAAGTTTCATTGCTGTGTGATCACAACGGTTGGACACATGGCAGTGCCTCGTTGTTACCAAGTGACCAAGGCATCTGGCGTGGATTCGTGGCCGGCATGCGACACGGAGATGCTTACAAGTTTGGAATCAAGACTTCTGATGGAAGACTGATCGAGAAAGCCGATCCGTTTGCGTTTTACGCGGAGCGACCGCCCAAGACGGCGTCGATCGTTTACGACCTCGACAACTATTCGTGGCAAGACAACGATTGGTTTGAGCGACGGAGCAAGACGGATTGGCTCGGCAAACCGATTTCAATTTACGAAGTTCATTTAGCATCATGGCGTCGACCATCTCCCGAGCGTCAGGCTGCTGGCGAGAAGTACCTTGGCTATGGCGAAATCGCGGTGCAACTGGCCGATTACATTCAAGAAATGGGCTATACGCACGTACAACTGATGCCGACGTGCGAGTTTCCTTTCGATGGTTCATGGGGATATCAAACAACCGGTTACTATGCACCGTCGAGCCGTTTTGGTGAACCGCATGACTTTATGCATTTCGTTGACCATCTGCACAACTGCGGCATCGGAGTGCTGATCGACTGGGTGCCCGCTCACTTTCCCGCCGACGATCACGGGCTGGATAAGTTCGATGGGACTTGCTGCTATGAACACTCTGACCCGAGAGAAGGGTTTCATCCCGACTGGAAATCCAACATCTTCAACTACGGCCGCCACGAGGTGAAAGATTTCCTGATCAATAGTGCTCGGTTTTGGTTTGAGAAATATCACGTTGACGGAATTCGAGTCGATGCGGTGGCTTCGATGCTGTACCGGGACTATTCCCGTAATCATGGCGAGTGGATTCCCAACGAGTTCGGAGGTCGTGAAAATTTGGAAGCCGTTCAGTTCCTCAAAGATCTCAATACAACCGTCCACGGCGAGTTTCCCGGCGTATTGACGATCGCCGAAGAGTCAACTTCGTGGCCCAAGGTGACCGAGCCCGTTTACAACGGTGGGTTGGGTTTCAATCTGAAGTGGGATATGGGTTGGATGAACGACACGCTTCACTACATGCGAAACGAGCCGATCCATCGCTCGTATCATCAAGGCCAGCTTTCGTTTCGCATGGTCTACGCGTTTAGCGAAAAGTTTGCGTTGCCGCTTTCGCATGACGAAGTCGTTCACGGCAAACGCTCGTTGATCTCGCAGATGCCGGGTGACGATTGGCAGAAATTTGCTAACTTGCGAATGCTGTACGGCTATCAATACACGACTCCGGGAAAGCCGCTGTTGTTTATGGGCGGCGAGTTTGGCCAATGGGAAGAGTGGAACTTTGAGGGCGAATTAGATTGGGCTCTTAAAGGAATCGAGCTTCATGATGGTCTGCGCCGGTTCGTCGGTGATCTCAACCGAGTCTACCGCGACGAACCATCGTTGCACGAACTTGACTGTTCGCCGGAAGGATTCCAGTGGATTCAATGCGATGATTCCGCCAACAGCGTCTTTGCGTTTACCCGTTTTGCCAAAGATCGCTCCAACCACACAATTACCATTTTGAACTTTACTCCCGTCCCGCGCCCCGATTATCGCATCGGAGTTCACGGCACTAATGACTATGTCGAGCTAATCAATAGTGATGCCAGCCTGTACGGCGGCAGCAATATCGGCAATGGAGGACTCGTTGCAGTCGAATCAAAACCCCAACATGGCTTGCAACAAAGTGTCTCAATCGAGCTTCCGCCACTGAGCATGATCGTGCTGAAGTCACAGGGTTAGGAACTGGACGGCGCGTGATTTGCGGATCTGCCGCAAGTTCACGGGCTGGAAGACTATGCCACCGTTGCTCGTTAAAGCCATCCTTTTCTTCGAAACCAAACCACGAACCCAATCGCGATGCTGGCCATCACGCCCAGCAATGCGAAGTAGCCGTATTTCCACTTGAGCTCCGGCATTGATTCGAAATTCATCCCGTACAGCCCAGCCAAGAAACTGAGTGGGATGAAGATCGTGGAAACAATTGTAAGTGTCTTCATGACTTCGTTGGTGCGATTCCCGACAGCTGACAAATGATAGTCACGTAAGTCTGAACAAACCTCGCGATACGACTCGATGGATTCTTGAAGCTGAATCACATGATCGTAGCAGTCGCGAAGGAACACTTTCGTGTCCGCTGAAATGTGCGTGGACTCGTCGCGAATCAGTTGATTCAGCAACTCGCGATTCGGTCTGAGCCAACGTCGCAGTTCCAGCAAATGGCTACGAATGCGATGGATATCTTGAAGCGAAAATTGCTCGCCCTTCATCAGCGCTTCGTCTTGCTCGTCGAGTCTTTCTCCAAACCAATCAACCACAGGAAAGTAGTGATCAAACACGGAATCCAAGAGTGCGTACACCAGATAGTCGCTGCCCTTGGAACGAACGACACCTTTCCCCTCGCGGATTCGGACTCTCAATGGTTCAAGGCAGTCGCCAACTTTCTCTTGAAAGGTGAAAACAAACTTTCGCGTCTGAAAAATGCTCAACTGCTCCGACGCGAAGTCACTCGGGTTCGAAACCATTCGCGTCACGAGGTAATGATAGCCTTCGAACACTTCAGACTTGGCTCGTTGATGAACGTTGACGACATCTTCGAGAGTCAGCTGGTGAATCTTAAACTGCTGGGCAAACTCTTGGAGTAATTCGACTTTGCCCAGTCCAGTCACATTTACCCACACCACATCGAAATCGTCGACCAGTTTAAGACACTCGGCGAAGTTGTCGCAATCGAGTTCTTTGACGGTCGATGACGAATATCCAATCACATGGATCGAAGTATCGTGACCGTGGTACTCTTGCGACACGACCGTTCCCGGAGGCGCACCAGGTCGGGTTTTCCGTCGGAATCGATGTTTTCGTTTTGACATTATGTTTCAGTTTCGTGTCAGAATGCCAAAGCTGCAACAAACGTTACAGCAGCGTGTGCTCTTGATCGTTCGCGTAAACGACAGCTACGCGAGCACCGACTTGCATGCCACTGAGTATCGGTTCCAGTTTACCAATTTGAACGCCACCGAATAGATCATCGCCGCTCTCTTGGGAAGTTGTCTGATACTGCACAATGAAAAATCCCTTGCTGGGAATGCGTTTGGAAACCGTTCCGTTCAACACGTGCGTCGCGTTGTCCTCGATTCGAGACATCCGTTGCACTGCCCGCAGTCCCAAGTATCCACCAATCAAAAAACCAAGCGGCATGATCGGCCCTGCAATAAGGATCATCCAATCCATTCGTTCGACGGTCGATTTTAGTTTGGCCGATGAGGGCAGGAAATTCAAATAAATGACCTCGGCCGTCGCGTTGTCTTCTTTCCATTTACGTTTGGTCGAGTTCGCATACTGTTGCGACTTGTGAATCTGTTCGTCGACTTTGTATTCGAAGCTAACGTCTCCACCTCGGCTCTTTTTCTCGATTCCAGTGATTTGAGCATCGATGGTTGAAGTCAGAGGAGATGAGTCCCACATCCAGATATAGAAAGCCATCCCCAGCACGCCAATCAAAGTCAAACCGCCAATTCCCGTCAGCAAACGGAGCAGCCAAATCGAAATGGGGCTCTTTCCGCCAAGATCAAGCGATTCCGTTTCGTTGGACAGGAAGGATTTACTTTTCTTAAGACGCAGAGCAACGTCGCCGGTGTCCAATAGGTTGGACAGTTCACTTAATTGCTTGGGCATAAAGCTTCCTTTCGTCGAGTTGGACGATGCGAAACCTCTGAAAGTACAATTCAACTACCGCATGGTTTCAAGCATTTCGCGACGACCGTCGTAATGTTGTCGCGACCTCCAGCACGATTGGCTTAGGCGACGACGGCTTCGCAAATCATCTTAACCGATGTGTCATGATTCAATAAGTCGCGTAGTTCATCGCCGTTTAAGTGCAAGTTGACTCCGTCATCGCGCGCTTCGAGTTGGAATCGTTGTGTTGCTTTCATTTTCGATGTTTAAGCAAACTCGATGCCACAGGATTGGGCGACATCAAAACGCATCCGAAGCATTACATCTGCCGCAATTCAAAAGATTGAACGTTGGGATTAGGCAGTAGTGAGCTCAAATCGCTCGATTTCGCACGGTCGGTTTCGCACAGTGCACGAATCTGAACATTGCTTTTGCGGGGTTTTTCTTGCAAGGACTGGTTGGCATGTGGATTGCCATTGCACTCTATCGAGAACGCGGTCGCAGGGTTCGACCGCTTGCATGTAAAACTCGTTCAGGAGTCTTTCGGTTATGTCTACAGTCATTTCACCGCCAGAGCAGAACCTTCTTGTACACGTGTCACAACGCAAGGCAAGGCCGTCGAAATCCTGCGGGAAATCCAAATGCTGTGCTGCCTGCAAGGCCAAGAAAATTAAAGCCCTTGAGGTCGCGACTGAAGATTTAAGCATTACTCCAACCAAGGTTGTGAACGCCAAAGCCGTGTTCAATCCAATGAGAGAATACGGCTACTGGAATGGGCTGTTCAAAGGGACTCTGGATTTTTAGCGTCCACTATTTTGTTCGTCTTGGTTGCTCTTCTCCACGTCATCAAACAACATTCGGTGTGCAGGCGTTTCTAAATCGTCGTATTGGCCATTGCGAACTTGAGCAACGAAGGCAATCACAGCAATTAAGGCGACGACCAACGCGACTGGAATTGCGATATACAAAACGCTCATGAGCGAGCCTCCGAAATTGTGTCAGTTGCAGGCCGAATCGTCGAGCGATTTCCTTTTCCTGACCTGACCGATAGCGCGACGACGGTTAGCGAACTGATGGGCATCAGAATCGCAGCGACAAACGGATCAATGAATCCAGCAAAAGCCAAACCAGCAAAGACCACGTTGTACGTTAGCGATACTCCCAAATTGATTCGCATCGTCGAGGAGGTCTTCTTGCAGAGTGCAAGCAAGTCAATGATTGGGGTGAGTCCAGTATTTGCAAGGTAAACCGGAGCGGCAGCCAAACTGGCTTCGGCTCCACTTTTGACGGCGATGCCGACTGTTGCCGCCGCCAAAGCCGCGCTGTCGTTGACTCCATCGCCAACCATGACGACGGTGCCCTGTTGCGAGGAGGCGTTCACGGCCGCCAGTTTCTGTTCTGGGGCGACGCCGCCGATCGCTTGCTTGGGCGGGATGCCCAGCCGCTTTGCAACGCGATCAACAATTTGCTGATGATCGCCGGAGAGAATTCCGACTCGCCAACCTGACTGCTGTAGATGTTGAACCGATTCTTGAGCATCGCTTCGCAGGGAATCTCCCATCGCTACGATTGCGGTGATCGAATTGTCAGTCGCGATCCAACAAGGAGATAAACCGGCGTCAATAATTCGCTGCTCGATGCATTCAAAACGTCGGGCAATTGTGATTCCGCTTTCGAGGATCAATTGCTTGTTTCCAATCAACAATTTGTGAAATCCAACCGATCCTCGCACACCTTTGCCCGGGATACTCTTTGAGTCAATCACAAGACTGCGAGCCTCTAACGCACACTGTCCATCAGTGTTCAATGGCACCGATTTCAAAAATTCGGTTTGAGTCCAGCATGATTCGCGATACTGAACGATCGCTTTGGCGACAGGATGCGAAGAAGTTCTTTGAAGCGTCGCGACGATGTCCACTCGACTTGTGTCGCCGTACCAACGTTCGACTTTCAATTGGCCTTCCGTTAGCGTACCGGTTTTATCAAGCCAGATCATTCCTGGTTGCTGTAATGACTGAAGTACATCACCGCTCTTGATCATGATCCGTTCACTAGCGGCGCGGCCTATGGCGGCGGCGATCGCCAGTGGAGTCGCCAAGGCGAGTGCACAGGGGCAAGCGACGATTAGCAAGGCGATGCAGCGGTCAATTGCGACTTCGACGTCGACGGTCATCCAAAACGTTAAAGTCGCCAACGCTAACAGAATTACCACTGCCACAAAGTAGCCGCCGATCTTGTTCGCCCACTGCACAATTTCTGGCTTGTCCGTTGAAGCCTGTTCGACCAACTCGACGATCTTGCTGATACGAGTTTGCTGACCGATGCCGGTTGTGCGAACGACGACGATTGACGATGCGTTCATTGTTCCCGCCGCGACGGAGTCACCAACTATTTTTGTGATCACTTGTGATTCACCGGTCAGAATGGATTCATCGGCTGTCGTTGTTCCTTCGACGATCTCGCCATCGACCGGGAATAAGTCGCCGGGTCGGATCTGCACGAGATCGTCAATTTGGATTAGATCGACAAGTGTTTCGTGTGCTTCTCCATCAATCAACTTGAGCGTCTTTTGCGGAGTCAAACGATATAGCAAGTCGACCGCGCTGGCAGCTTTGGCTTGTTGACGAAATTGGACCCAACGCCCAATCAACAGCAGAAAAATTAGCACCGACAGAGTATCAAAATAGATCTCGCCTACGCCGCGCACAACGTTTACCGATCCCGCGATGGTTCCGACGCTCAACCCGAGGGCGATCGGAAGATCCATGTGAGGTGTTCGCGTTTTGATCGCATTGAACGCACTCTTCAAGAACACTCGTCCCGGCCAAAGCAACGCCAGCACGCCGACGATACAGCTGGAAGCTCTTAGAAGGCCAGCCATACCAATCGTCATGTGCGAAAACATGCCGAAGTACAGCGCAGCCGAAATGATCATGTTGTTGCCCGCGCAAGCTGCGGCAACGCCGATGAGTGTTAGGTGACGTCGGTTTTCAAGCTTCCACAAATCGCGAGCTTGATTGGGTAAAATTGGGCTTGGCGGATAGCCCAAGTCGCTGAGTGTTTTTGCGATTTTTGAAAGTGAAACTTCCGCCGTTCGCCAACGAACCCGTACCGTTCGCTTCGCCCAGTTGGCGGTTGCTGACGTAACGCCGCTTCGAATGGATGGTAGTTTCTCAATCAACCAAATGCAGGCTGCACAGTGAATGCCTTCAACCGCGAGTTCAACGGATGATTCGGAATCATTGATCGCTTTGGCGTATTTGTCGTGGAATATTGGTTCGTCAAACTCGGCAAATCCTTGCTTCGCGTCGACGTCAAGTTTTAACTGGCTCGCTGACTCGCCATCAAGCATTCGATAGAAGGACCCTAGTCCACTCGAGTGAATCAAGTCGTACGCGCCTTCGCATCCGCCGCAGCAGAACTGTTCGACGCGATCGGGAACAACTAGTCCAGTGGGCACCGGCAAACTGCAGTGCGTGCAATCATGCTTCACCGCAGAATCCTGCGTGGATCGCGTCGATGATTTCACAATCATTCATCGGTCTCGGTGTGGCTTTGGCAACACGGCAATGTTTCTTGGTCAACGGCTATCAATTGTTGCGTCAAGTTCTCCGTTCCCGAAACAACATGTGGTTCCGCTCCGATGGTCACCGGTGCGCGATAAGCCAACGTGAACATTCCTAACATGATGACCAGACCAGCCATCAAAACAGGGAGTCGTTTTTGAATCGATGTTCCAATTTTGTCAACGCCCAACATCAATGCCGACATGATCGGAACCGTGCCCGCCCAGAAAACAGCCATGACAACGACACCCCAAAATGGACTTCCGGTTCCCGCAGCGGTGATCGCGAATGTGTAGAGCCAGCCGCAAGGCATTAGGCTTGTCAGTGCTCCGATCGTGAAAGCTCGCTTAAGTGGAGGAAGTGATTGGGCTTTTGCGAAGCCGGCTTGTAGGATTTTTTGGACCGGGGAGAAGACTTTCGGTAATTTGATGCGAACGCCAAAGTGCCGGATCAACGCAATGAACCCGACGACGATCATCAGTCCGCCGGCGACATAAGTTGCTGTTTGCTGCCAGCTTGCGAAGGAAGTTCCGCGATTGAGCGCTAAGCCAAGTGCACCGAAGACTAATCCGACGATTGAATACGTTACCAAACGGCCGCCGCTGTAAGCGAATGTCGGACCGATGGCGGCTTTGCGCCGCTCGGGACTGGCTCCAGCGATCAGCGCGAAGGGACCGCACATGCCGACGCAGTGTAGGCTGCCTAGGAGGCTCGCGATGAATACAGTTCCCAGCAAAACGAACACGTTACAGGTTCCTGTTGGAGTCGAGTGCGATTTGTTGTTCGATCAGAAATTGTTGGTCATTGGATTTGGCAGTTCCGGTGAATTGCCATTGGCCGCTGTTGCGAACGAGGACCGTGGTTGAGTAAATTCCGGGACCGACGGGTTTAAGTGTCAGATTCTGTTTTTCAGCAGCGCGGCCTCGATGGTAGGCGTTGATTTCAATTTTTAAGTGTTCAAGTGGCGTATTGTTTTTGTCTTTGAGGCAAAGCGTAACGACTCGGTTGCCTCGAATGTCACCTGTGGCGTCGACAAGTAATTCGGCGTCCCACCCGAGTGCGACACTTTCCTGACGAAGATTCTTGACCTCGTCCCAATGAAGGGCTTGTTCGTCGTAGCCCGCGACGACGGCGTGGGAGGCGTCACGTGATGTGATGGAAATCGCGACCGTCCAGAGAATCGCTTGGAGTAAGAAGAACATCAGTATCAACGATGTCCACATAAAGATCGCGGTTCGTTCGCGTCGTTGGAGTTCGGGGGAGAGTGTTTTCATGGTTGTTCGTTGATGTTGTTTAAATTGAACCTTGGTTCATCGTATGTCGTTTAACGACAAGCCGGCAGGCGACCGTGTGGGTTGGGATTGCATGGTGACAAACACAGACGCCTGCCGGCTAATCGTTAAACGGATTAGTCATACGGCCCGATCAAAGTCACGTCGAGCTTTCGGGTGATTTGTTCGTTGTTGGTGACGTTGATTCGCGAATCAGCTCTGCCGACTTGGAAACAATTTTTCGGTGCGACAAGGCTGATGTGAAACGTTTTGTTTTGGCGGGGCGGGACGATGAAGTTGGTTTCTCTAAGCTCAACCGTTGCGGATTTTGGTGACTCAAGATTGATCGCAAACGACATTTCATCATCCGTTCGGTTGGTTAGCTTGAGCTTCATGTTGTTTCGCACAAGTCCCGTGTCTGTGATCGTGTGCGGGTTGCCAACTTCACGAACGACAATCGCTTCGAATGACTTTGTCGAAAGGAAGACTGAAAGAAACGCGGCTGCGATTCCGGCGATCAAGATCGGATAAATGAGCGTTCGAGCACGCAGCAAACTGCCCGTCTTTCCTTCGTCTCTTGCTTGCGAACTGTAACGAATCAGATCAGGTGCTCGTCCAATCTTTTCCATCACCGAATTGCATGCGTCAATACATTGCGTGCAGTTAATGCACTCCATTTGCAAACCGTCGCGAATGTCGATTCCCGTCGGGCACGTCGTGACGCACTTGCGACAGTCAATGCAGTCGCCGGTGACAGGCAGCGAATCGGTGTTTGCGGTTGCTTTACGGAGCTTGCCGCGATTTTCCCCCCGTCGTTGATCGTAAGCCACGATCAGCGAATTTTGATCAAGCAGTACTGATTGCAGTCGACCGTAAGGACAGGCCAGGATACAGGTTTGCTCGCGGAAATAGCAGAAGTCAACCATCATCGCGAACGTCGCAAACGCCATCACAGCAAATGGTATTGGATGTTCCAGTGGAGATCGCGTCACCCATTCACTGAGTCGATCAACTCCAATGAAGTAAGCCAAAAATGTATTGGCCAGATAGGCACACAAGACAAAAAACGCGATGTATTTTCCAACGGTACGCCACGCAGGAATGTCTTTCTTGTGCCCGCCACGACCAGTAGTTCCATCAAACAATCGCTCGACAGGCCGGATGAGAAACTCCATGTAGACGGTTTGTGGACAAGCCCACCCGCACCAGACTCGTCCGAACAAGGCAGTGAATAGAACGATGCTCAGCAAGACTCCGATTAGGAAAATCGCCAGCAAGACCGTGTCGGTCGGCAGGAATGTGAATCCAAAGATCGTGAAACGACGAGAGACGATGTCCAGCAAGACAAATGGTTTTCCACCAACTTTGATGAACGGAACGACTGTGAAAAATAGCATCAAGACATACGCAACCAAGCGTCGCCTCGTCCAGAGTTTTCCAGTGTTAAGTTTTGGCTTTAGCCAGCGTCGAGAACCATCCGCTTCCAATGTGCTGAGCACTTGATCTTCCGGCGCGAGCAAGCAACCGCCGCAACCGGGAGCGGGTTTTTGCGATTCGCCCTTCGGCAAAGTTCTCAACGCATTCATTTTTGGTTCTTGCTTATTCATTCCAATCGGGAATTTCCGTTCCTTCAGGACCTTTTCCAGCGACGGGATTTTTCCGCAGCGACGCAACGTAGGCGGCCGTCAACACGATTTGGTTGGGATGACTGAATCGCGTTTTCCATGCCGGCATCGCTCCATTGCCGGCTCCATTTTCAAGCACCTTTGCGATGCCTTCGACGGAACGTACGTGCTTCCAGTAGTCATCGGTCAAGTTCGGCCCAACCAGACCGCCACCGTCGGCTCCATGACAACTGACGCAGTTCGCTTGGTAGGTGACTTTGCCGACGGCTAACCATTCTGGTTTGTCGTTCAGGTATTCGAGAATCGTTTCCCGATCAGCCGTAAGTTCGCCAATCTCTGCAAATCGAATCTCAAAAACGCTTGCCATATGGCTGTTGTACTGGTCATGGATCGAGCGACCTTCCATTCCGTTATGGAAATAGAAATAGTAAAGCGGAGCGATCAAGATGAAGAACCAAAATAGGAACTTCCACCAACCCGGAAGCGGATTGTCATACTCGACGATCCCGTCATAGGCATGACCGGTCAGCAATGTTTCATCGACGTCACCATCGAAAGTCGCGCCAGCAGATTCAGTTGTTTGAGTGCTCATATAATCGTCTCCTCTGCATCGCCCAGCACGATGTTGGCTTGTCGAGTCGTAGTTTCACTTCGCATCATCAGCGTTCGAATAACGATCGCGATAAAGACGCAGGCGAAGATGGCGAGCGCGATTTCTGCAAACACGCCATAGTCTAAAAAGCTTGTTAGTTTCTTAATCATTTTGCGTTTCCAATTCTGCAGTCGCGTTGGCGCCGTCTAACGGCTTTGGTAGCTGAAGATACTTGAACAGATTTCGAACTTGTTCAGGGGTGAGCGGGTCGAGCTGACCTTCGGGCATGATCGAAAGTTTCGAAGTCTTTCGTTGTTCGATGTCCTCTTTCGGAATTTCAACTCGCTCTTGCTCCGCAGTCAACAAGACAAGAAGTTCTTCGTCCTCTTCAGCGATCACGCCGGTCACCACAAGGCCGTCGTCTGTCGCGACGACTTCGGTTTTATAAGCCTCAAGGATTTCACGGCTTGGAGCCATAATGTTTTCCAACAAATATTCCGTGTTCCAACGCTGGGTTGCCGTCAGATCAGGGCCAACATTCGCGCCTTGATCGAACAGCTGATGGCATTTGCCGCAAGTATCCATGTAGAGTTTCTGACCCGCGTTGACATCGGCTGCCATAACGGATTCGTAATCCAGCATCTCTTTGTATTTGCCAATCGCCTGTTCTTGTTCGGCGGTCAGCGGAGGTGCATCGCTTTCGGTTTCTTCTGCCGCGTTCAAATCAGTGCCGAGTCGCTGAAGGTAAGCGATCAGAGCGATCAATTGAGTCTCGTCGATCCCAACGTCTTCGCCGCCCGACTCAATCGAAGAAGGGCCGCCTTGTTGGACAAGTTCCCAAGCAATCTGACGAGCCTGTTCCTTCGCCATTTCGTTGGCTTCCTCAAGCTCGCGAACGTACGGAGCACCCAACATGTGAGCCGCGTTTACCCGACCTTGAATCGAACGGAACTTCAGCTTCGTTGCCATCAAGTGCGGATAGCCTGGCATCACGCTGCCTTCGACCATTGCCGATGGATTACGGAAATGTTCGAAGTGCCATAAGTGAGATTGCTTACCACCTTCGCGAGCCAGATCTGGCCCGATACGGCGTGAACCCCACTGAAACGGACGGTCATAAATGAATTCACCCGCTTTTGAGTACTGGCCGTAACGCTCGGTCTCTGCGAACAGTGGTCGAATTTGCTGCGAGTGGCAGTTGTAACAGCCTTCTGCAACGTAGATGTCTCGTCCCGCAAGCTCCAACGGCGTATAAGGTTTCACTGACGCAATGGTCGGGACGTTGGAGCGAATCAGGAAAGTCGGAACCAGCTCACATGCGGACGCGACAACCACCGCGATCGTCGTCCAGATTGTAAACCGAACAGGCAACCTTTCCCAAACACGATGCCATTGAGCTTGTTCAAAGATATCGAGCTTGTGAGCGATGCCCAAGACGCCGCCTTTAATTCGTGATTCAGGAACCGCTGGATCGTCGTTGTATTCTTTCGAAA
>CAZORS010000015.1:16050-41937 GCA_964582025.1 uncultured Pirellulaceae bacterium
CCGCCTTTAATTCGTGATTCAGGAACCGCTGGATCGTCGTTGTATTCTTTCGAAAGTGGAGCCGCTTGGATGACGGGAACTTCGTACTCGTCTGGTCGTGAACGCCAAGTCATGTAGTAGTTGACCGCCATCATTACGATGCCAGCGACATACAGCAATCCACCGCCAACGCGTGTCCACCACATTGGGATGACTGCATTGACTGTTTCAACGAAATCGGGATAAGCAAGGTTGCCTTCGGGTGTGAACGCACGCCACATCAGGCCTTGAGTCAAACCGGCAACGTAGATCGGTACGATGTAGAGCAAGATGCCCAATGTGCCGACCCAAAAGTGCCACGTTGCGAGCTTGGTACTCCAAAGTTTTGTCTGGAAGATTCTTGGCAGCATCCAGTAAAGCATGCCGAACGTCATGAATCCGTTCCAACCAAGTGCTCCGGCGTGAACGTGAGCGATTGTCCAGTCGGTGTAATGCGAAAGTGCGTTGACGGTTTTGATTGAAAGCAACGGGCCTTCGAAAGTTGCCATGCCGTAAAACGTGATACCAACTACGAAAAATTTCAGTACCGGATCTGATGCGACTTTGTGCCACGCACCACGCAGCGTCAACAGTCCGTTGATCATGCCGCCCCAGCTTGGCATCCACAGCATCAGGGAAAAGATCATCCCCAACGATGAAGCCCACGCTGCGATTGAAGTGTAGTGCAGGTGGTGAGGGCCAGCCCATATGTAGATAAAAACCAGCGACCAAAAGTGAATGATGCTCAGCTTATATGAGAACACCGGACGCTCGGCAGCTTTGGGCAAAAAGTAATACATCAGCCCAAGGAACGGCGTTGTCAAAAAGAACGCCACTGCGTTGTGCCCGTACCACCACTGCATCATCGCGTCTTGCACGCCGGCATAGATGGGAACGCTTTTGAACAACCCAGTGGGAACAACGAGGTTGTTAAAAACGTGCAGAATCGCAACAGTCACAATCGTGGCAATGTAAAACCAAAGCGCGACGTACATGTGCCTTTCGCGTCGCCGCATCAACGTCATGAAAAAGTTGACTCCAAAGAAACCGACCCAAACAAGTGCGATCGCAATGTCGATCGGCCATTCAAGTTCGGCGTATTCTTTACTTTGTGTGATACCAAGCGGCAAAGTAATGGCGGCCGCAACAATGATCAGCTGCCAGCCCCAGAAGTGAAGCTTGCTAAGCTTGTCGCTCCACATGCGAGCTTTGCAAAGTCGTTGCGTCGAGTAGTAAACGGCGGCGAAAATCGCGTTTCCACCAAACGCAAAGATGGCAGCGTTGGTATGAACAGGTCGCAGTCGTCCGAACGAAATGAATTTCGAGAATGTCAGTTCGGGCATCACCAACAGCAAGGCCACGATCAATCCCGCGAGCGTCGCGACCAACCCCCACGCCAACGTTGCCACGGAGAACATGCGAACGATGGCATCGTCGTAGGAAAAAGAATCAAGCTGTAGGCCTAGTTGAGTCGGTTCGGCTGTAGTGTTTGCTGAGGATTCACGGGGCGTGGAGTCAGTCATTTTTTGCAAGTTTGCGTTGAGTTAGATTTTGACCAACTGTGCGGCCGTGCAAGCTGGTGTTCGAAGAATACTCTTTTGCAAAGCGTGTGCCAATCGTATTTTTAGTCGCAGCGTCACGCGAAAGATTGCAGAAGAAGGATCAGATCCGCAGATCGCGCATCGGATTCGACTGTGCCGGTGTGCGGATTGGCGCGCTTCCGCAGCAGCGGTGTGCTTATTAGGTGTGCGTTGGAGGCGAAGGGCGGTTGATCGCGAGCGGATCGTTTTCTCTCAGAATTGGGGTAGTGCTCGAACCCAACCCAACGAAATCTTCGATTCTCATGCGGAGCTAGGAAAACCCTCTGACCTAATACTGAACTAGCGTATCGGCAAAGACCAATGAAATCCAAATCAACCAAAATTTACCGACCTAGCGAAATCGTAAAACAACTTCCTTCTCCTAGTTCGCTTTCAACCGATAATTGCCCCTTATTCTTTTCAACAATGGCTCGTGAGATCGACAGCCCGAGCCCCATGCCGCGGGCTTTGGTGGTGAAAAGTGGTTCAAGGATCTTTTCCAAATTCTCAGCCGAGATGCCGGTTCCGGTATCGCGAAAATGATACGAAACGGAGTCTTCGGTTAAAGTGGCTTCGATTGACAGCGTGCCTTCATCAGCCATTGCATCACGGGCATTGCGAATGAGATTCTTGAACGCGATCACGATCTGATTCTCGTCTACCAGCACTTCTGGCAATTCGTCTGGGAAATCAAAGTTAACAGCGATACGCGACGGCAGCCCGACCGAACTCACCGCCGCACGCAAAACGCCTTCCAGCTGAGTGCCCTTCAAATTCGCGTCAGGAAGCTTTGCGACATCAGAAAGGGCTGTCACCACATTGTCGATCATGCTGACTTGTCGATCGATTCGCTCAAGGTGTTCACGGATCTTTTCATCCGAAGGCCCCTTTGCGTTTAGCAGGTAATAGGCCGATGTTTTGACGGCGTTGAGCGGATTGCGAATCTCATGTGCGATTCCACCTGAAACCTTCCCCAGCGTGGCGAACTTTTCCGCTCGAACAAGATCTGCCTGAGTCTCATGCAACTCCGCGGTTCGTTGCTTGACGCGATCTTCCAATTGCTCATTCGCAGTAGCAAGTTCATGCTCCGCACGTTTCAAGTCGGAGATGTCACGGACGATACCCGTGTATAGATGCGTGTCGTCGATTTTGATTTCGCTAACCGCCAAATGCATAGGGAAGGTCGACCCGTCTTTCCGTTGCCCGACAACTTCACGGCCAATGCCGATGATTTTTCGAGGTCCGCCAGCGTGGTATTTTTCGAGGTACCCATCATGCTCTTCCCGATAGGGATTTGGCATCAACATCTTGATATTGTTGCCGATCATTTCCTCGGAAGAAAAACCAAACATCTGCACGGCAGCCGGATTCACAGAATCAATGATCCCTCGCGGCGTGATATTGATGATCGCATCGACCGCATTGTTCAAAATGGCCGCAAGGACCGCGGTTTGAATTTCGGGTTGGTTGGAATCTTTCATTCAAATCCACAAAAGGAATTAGTAGTCTCGACTATATGCCATTGGTTTTCTCTGCTGTGGCCAAGTTTTCAGACCGTGCACCGCACAGTGTTTCGTGCGAAACCGCCCGGATAGGCTTGGAAATCGTCGACTTTCCCGCCACTTTTCGATTGGCATCGAGTTTGCTTACCGAGATGTTAATACAATTCTACGGTTCCAACTTGGAAATAAAAATGACACCTATCCTATTCGCTTGTGGCCTCGCAGCTTTCGTTTGCAGCATCTACACATTCATCTTGCCAGCTTGGGATGCGTTCCAAGCCAAAAAACAATTGGGTTCGGCATCACAATCAGCCGTCGCGAACCGAAGGGAGAGACGTTCTACGCAGGAATCACGAAAGCGACACGCTTCTGCAACGTAGCGCTGTGGAGTTGATAAGATTGCTCTATCGTATCAAAATCAGGTTTCCAATTTCGGAACGCTTCTCCAGACCTTGCATCTAGGATTCGCGATTATTTTCACAGAATGAAAGAGCAACATGAGCGATAAGATCTATCGCATTCTGATTGTGGACGACGACAAGGATATCCTTGCGAACTTGTCCGACATTCTGACCGACCTTGGCTATGAAACCGACACCGCAGTTTGCGGTGAAGATGCAATCGGTAAGGTCGAGCAATTTTGCCCGAATCAAACCGAATGTCGATACGATTTGTGCTTGCTAGATTTTAAGATGCCGGGTATCGATGGCGTTGAACTCTATGAAAAGATTTTGGAGTACAATCCGAAGCTTCGAGCGATCATGGTGACGGCTTACGCTGGTGACGATGGCGTCCAAAGAGCTATCGATGCGGGTACATGGCAAGTCCTTCGCAAACCGGTAGATATCAGCCAATTGCTCAGCACGATTGCCGAAGCGATCAATTAGGCTCTTCCAGATTTTCAACCGATAACGCAGGATTCGTTTGTCCAGTTCGTTCTCCATCTTGATCGTTGAAGACGACGACGATGCTCGCAGCAACATGGAAGATATCCTGTCGCTTGATGGCTACGAGACTGCTGCGGTGTCGCATTGTTTGCCCGCGGTACGAGCGATCGAAGATCGTCAATTCGATGCGGTCATCGTTGACTGGAAATTGCCCGATGGCGATGGAAGTGAACTGATCCCAGTCATCAAACGAGAGCTTCCGAATTCGCCCGTTGTGGTCATTACTGGAATGCGTGAGTTCGACACTGCGGTGACGGCACTGCGAAACGGAGCCTATGATTTTCTATCCAAGCCCATCAATCCGGACGCACTTCGCGGATTGATTCATCGGATGGTAGAACGCAAAAACCACCTTGCGAAGATTGAATCCGCACAAGCGCAGTTGGTCGCCAGCGAACGTTTAGCTGCGATCGGGCAAATGGTGGCGGGATTGGCTCACGAAAGTCGCAACGCATTCCAACGAAGCCATGCCTGTCTGGCGGAACTTTCGTTGGACGTGCAACAGATGCCCGACAGCCTGAAGCTTGTGCAGAAAATCCAAAAGGCCCTCGACGACTTAAACCTTCTACTCGAAGAAGTCCGCAACTACGCGGCACCGATTATGCTTGAGCGACGTGAATGTGAAATGCATTTACTGGTGGAAGAAACGTGGCAGGAAATCCTAGACGCGAAACGGATTGAGAATCCACCCGAATTGGTGCTGATCAATCCACCCGATGTGCCACCGGTTTGGTTCGTCGACGGAAACAGAGTTCGGCAGATCGTGCGAAACCTAATAGAAAATGCGATTTTCGCTTGCGTGGAGAACGGGCCTGTAATTGTCGAGTTGGGGCATGATGAAACGGAGTCGATGCTGTGGCTATCCGTTTCCGACAATGGTGCGGGCGTAGCCGAGGAAAATCGACAGGAGATTTTTACTCCTTTTTTCACCACCAAAACCAAAGGCACCGGTCTTGGGTTGGCGATTTCACGACGCATCGCCCAAGCGCACGGTGGGTTTCTTACGGTCGGCGACAGCGTTCAAGGCGGAGCCAAGTTCACGATTTCTATTCCGCCTTACCAGAAAAGATCTTCGCGAAAGATCTAGTCAAAACGTTTCTATTGACTCTCTCGACCACTGTGCGAACACGCTCAGCGCGCGACTTGAATGCGAGCGTCAGTTCAATTTGCGGCAAGCTATTTGGAATTTCGAAGGAAAAGTCGACGCGAAATTGCACGTCGCCGACTGGCACGAAGATTGCAACGCATTCACCCCCGAGACGATTTCCGAACGAGTCAATTTTACCGGAGAACACAATGCCTAAATACAAGCGAATTCTGTGCCCAGTCGACTTGTCAGACAACAGTTTGGAAGCCATTGAGATGGCGACAACGCTTGCCAAGGCACACGATTCCAAAATCATGTTTTGTTATGTGACGCCCTTGTGGGAGCCCAGCGGTTCAAGCCAACTGCAAGAGTACGCAAAACAAATCGTCGAAGAATCCCAAATTAAGCTTTATAAGATCCGACCGACCGATCCTTCGGTTGGATTTGAGCATCAGCTCATTTATGGCAATGCTGGCCCTGAGTTGGTCAACGAAACCAAAAACGCAGACATGATCGTCATGAGCACGCACGGCCGAAGCGGAATTTTCCGATTGATCATGGGAAGCGTCGCAAACTACGTCTTACGAAATGCCAAGTGCTCGGTCGTGCTGGTGAAGGGGACGGGGGTTTTGGACGACGCTTTGATTCGATCGGATGAAAATGCTCCGAATCAGGCCGAAAAGGATAGTCAAAAATACGTTACTGAGATCATGCACCAAGTTCCTGCTGTTCGCTCATTTGAAACGATGGACTCAGTTTTGAATGGATTGAAGAAGGCAAGGGAAACTGCCGCCCCGGTGGTCGATGGTTCAGGAACTTGCATCGGAATATTGACCACAACGGACATTGAAGACTTCCATGCAATTCAAAAACGGTTTGAGGAGAAAGACGAATCGGTGCTTGAGGAAGTGTTTGAAGTTGATCAGTACGGCCAACGCAAGGTCACGGACTACAACTTTGATCAAGTCCAGCGGCATATGACCAAAGAAGTCATCAGTCTGCAGGTCACCGACTCAGTGCGTAAGGCAATCGAACTATTCGACGCCAACCCAACGATACATCACCTCGTCGTGTTGGACGCAGACGATCATCCGGTCGGAGTAGTTGATGCGATCAATGCTGCCGAAATTAGCGAGTTAGAAAATGTAGAGAGCTAAAAAACTGGACGGTCGAAGCTGAAACACTCAATATCTTTGGAGAAGTGAGATGAATAAATTCGCGCTTAAAACGGTTGTCGTCCCTTGGGATTTTTCGCCCATGTCCAAATCGGCGCTCAGCGACGCTTTAGAAATCGTCGAATCGCCTGACAAAATTGAAGTCATCCACGTTACGCCTTACCCGGTCGTATCGGAATACTCGATGATTTGGGGAGCGATCCCTCAAACAGATATTCAAGATCAACTGAAGAGTGTGTTCGAACAAGAAATGGAAAAGGATGGCTTTCCTAATCTCAAATTCACTGTCCAATTTGGTGATCCCGGAGCCGTTGTCGCTGAGTTCGCGAAGTCGAAAAATGCTGGCTTGGTAGTCATCTCATCACATGGGCACACGGGACTATCCCGAATTCTACTTGGCTCCGTTGCAGAACGTGTTGTCAGGCTTTCGCCTTGCCCAGTGCTAGTTCTTCGCGGCAGTGATAGCGAATAGATTGCCGTACAACATCCCGCGAAGTCAGTAGCGATCCCAACGTCAAGCGAATATGAAAACTGGAATCTTGATTCATGGCTGCAATCTCAACGTCGAAAACTGGCGTCATGTTGCATGGGGCGATCCGCCGAACCAAATCGGTCGCATTCCGCACGGCATCATGTTGGCAGACCAAACACAAGCAGAAGTGATTGTGTTGGGGACGGGGGCATCATCCAAAGAGTTTCAACTAGGCAGAAACCCTCAACCGGGCAAGCAGCTTCTGGAAGCTGAATATTCGTTGGAATATCTGAGGCAACACTTTGATAACTTGTTGAAATTCGACACCTTTCGAGAACAAGTGTTGGATGTTGAGAAATGGCGCGAGGCTGTACTTTCTCGTATTGTGTTAGACGTCACATCGCAAAACACAACCGAAGAGATCTTGACCGCGGCTGAGATTTTTCTGGAACGAGGAATTGAAAAAGTCATCCTCGTTTCCAGTCCGTCGCACATTGTTCGTTGCTTGCGGGACGCCATGTCTTTGTTTTCAACAGAGAGTCGCTTTCGGCGAATGGCGTCATGCCTGTTCGCATCCCCGAGCGTCACTTGCTATGAAGGTTCTTCGCCGGGAGACGTCGTCGTCGTGGAACCGCCGCACCGGCCTGATCGACACGTCGTTTCGACTCATCGACGGATCCAGCGAATGTTGACTCTTCAGAAGCTTGATCACGAACACTTGGTTGAATTGATTGAGGAATTTGACGATCTGCTGCAACGATACGAGCACATGCACTTCAACAATTGATTGTGTTTTAGGTGTGCGATTGGGCGCGCTTCCGCACGGTTGTTTCAAACTTGGGATGCGAATCTCTACCCATATCCCCATCGCCGCCACCGGTATGAGCAAGATTCGTCCTTGGCACAGCGATTGCGGTGTTGTGTGCAAACCTGTCGGAAACAACTCGCCGGTCGTTAGAATATACAGAGTCCAGAAGCCATGAATGCATTCACCCACACACGCGATATGACAAAACAAAAGTCCGCACAGGAACAAGCCACCGACGAAATCGACATCGACTTGTTGCTTGTCGACGACGAGGCCGATTTTCGAGAGTCGGCGTGCCGCTATTTGAAACGGCTGGGCTTCCGCGTTGAAGAAGCCGAAGACGGCGAAGAAGCGGTCAACATCACGGTCAACAAAAAGTTTGACGTCGTGATCATGGACATTCACATGCCCGGCATTTCCGGTATCGAGGCACTCAAGCAGCTGATGCAGCGAGAGTCACCGCCCAAAGTCATCATGCTCACCGGCGGCGGCACGATCGAGAACGCGGTTGAGTCCATCAAGCTTGGAGCCTACGACTTTCTCACCAAGCCCGCAAAGATGGAAGACCTCGCACGGCTGGTGAAACGCGCCTGCCACGCCCACGAGTTGGAGAAAGAGAACAAACAACTGAAGGAGATCATTAAGCGTCAAACTCCATCTTCCAACATGATTGGCGATTCTTCAGCAATGCAGGAAGTCTTTCGACTGATCCAGCGAACTGCCGCGTCCGACAAACCAGTCTTAATCCAGGGCGAAAGTGGAACCGGCAAAGAACTCGTTTCCCGCGCCATCCACAAAGCCAGTCCGCTGGCCGACAAACCGTTGGTTGTCGTAAATTGCGCGGCATTGCCCGACCAGCTTTTGGAAAGCGAATTGTTCGGTCACGTAAAAGGAGCATTCACCGGCGCGGTTGCGACCAAGCAAGGGTTATTCGAGATCGCCGACGGTGGCACGCTTTTCATTGACGAATTTGGAGAAATGAGCGGCGCCCTTCAGGTCAAACTTCTGCGTGTCCTCGAAGACGGTTCGATGCGAAGAGTTGGTTCGGTGACCGAGCGCAAAGTCAAAGTCCGCGTGATCGCGGCAACGAATCGAGATCTGGAATCCGAAGTGAAAGCTAAGAACTTTCGCGAGGATCTTTACTATCGTATCAACGTGCTGGGCATCGACCTTCCTCCTCTTCGCAATCGCAACGGAGATATTGAGTTGTTGGCGAAGAAGTTCGCGGATGACTTTTCGATTGACGAAAAGGTGATGGACAAGATCACGAACTACAGTTGGCCCGGAAACGTTCGGCAGCTTCAAAACGCCATTGAGCGTGCCAAAGTGCTCGCTGAAGAAGATCAGATCGAACTGAAGAACCTTCCATCAGCGATCCTCGAGTCTCAATCCGTATCCGTCTCAACTGTTGAAGCATCAAACGGCAGTGATCTTGAAACGCTCAACAAACTGCACGTCTTGCAAACTTACGAGCGTTTCGAAAAGAACAAAACTAAGACGGCCAAAGCACTCGGCATCAATCGTCGTTCGCTCTATCGGCTGCTGGAGAAATTTGACATCGCGTAGAATCGAGCATCAAAGGCTGGCGGGGAAAACTTTTCTCCGTGAGTAGAAAAAGCCCTTTGACACGGCAAGCATCGGTGTCAAAGGGCTTTCAACGAAGTAGCGGAAGAGGGATTCGAACCCCCGACACGCGGATTATGATTCCGGGTATCTGGTGGTTTTCGCCCCGTTTTTATCGAGTGAAATGACTCATTCGAAAAACTTGCGCACAGGTTGCGCACGGTTTATTTTTTATTTTGTCTTAGATTTTTCTGCGATAGCATCCCTGATGCTATAGGAGAGCTTCCCAATGGCCGCTCGCTGTTGATCGTCGTTTACTTTTGCGTAGATCTTCATTGTCATCTCAAGCGACTTGTGACCCATCAGTGCCTGAACCGCTCGCGGGTGGCTGATTTGTTCCATGTGCTGTCGATAGCGCGTTACGGTTCCCGGCTTTAGTTGCTGAGACATGGACCGAAGCCACTCTTTCGCAAGTTCATGGATGGCACGATTGTTGTCGACATCGCCGTTGCTTTCCCGGTAGACCTTCATGCGAAGATCCGCCAGCATTGTTTTGGCAACCTGGAAATTGGTGCTCAGCGCTTTTCGAACAAGCTTTCCATCAT
This sequence comes from uncultured Pirellulaceae bacterium, assembly GCA_964582025.1. Lineage (GTDB taxonomy): Bacteria > Planctomycetota > Planctomycetia > Pirellulales > Pirellulaceae > Mariniblastus. The sequence continues at coordinate 25,808 of CAZORS010000015.1, forward strand.
GGAACAACGCCGATGGCATTCAAGAGAACATTCCTCGTTGCGTCAATGACTTCCTGCGTGACGGATGGATGCTCTTCACTTGCGTAGACAGCCCTCGTATCTCGTTTTTTCCAGTATGCAAAATAGGACGGATGTCGCCTCGTCGCTTCCCATCGCGACCGAAGTTTGTTTCTTCTAGGTTTAAGTTGCAGTTTCAAATCGTGCCCATGCTCAACGGGTGGCATGTTTAGTGCCGCTTTCTACTGTGGATTCGACGAAGCCAATTTCTGCAAGAGGATTGCGCTGATCCCCGTGCTCTACAGGTCGTTGGTTTCATTCCTGATCTGGTTGCGCTCAGAAAAAACGAGACTGCTGCAATTGTGATGATCAACAACCAAAGTGATTCTTGACCAATTCAATTCTTAAAGCGGCTTCCGTCGAAAAACTAAATGGATCGTGGCTGGGAAACGGATGGATAGCTAAACGTTCCTCACTACATATGCCACGCTTTTCTCTTGGATTTAGTTCGGCTCCCTGTTCAATTTCGAAGGTCGCTGAGCAGTTGATGGTGGCCGCACCTCAAGGCTCAACATGCATTATCTCAGAAAAGCTTCGTGCAAACCGCCATCGACGTTGATGATTTGCCCCGTGGTTTTGCTGGACTTGTTGGACGCGAGGAAGTAGATCGCCTCTGCTTGATCAGCAGGAGTGATTGGCTGTCGGGTTAAGGTTCGCTGAGCGTAAAACTCCGCCAGCTTGTTTCGCAATTCTTCGTCCGATTCAGACTCGGCAAACTCGATTTCGTACTTGGTTAATGAAGCAATCACGCGATCACGTGGAAACATCGTGCTGCCCGCCACGACAGTGGCAGGTGCGACTGCATTGACTCTGACCAGTGGGGCCATCTCGATGGCCAATTCGCGAACGAGGTGGTTGGCGGCCGCCTTGGAAGTGTCGTAGGCGACGGAGCCTTTCTTGCCGACGACGCCATTTACGCTGGTTGTCAGGACAACTGAGGCGTTGAGGCCCTGTTCTTTCAGAAGGCTACGGAATTCATCGACAACGTTGTAGCTGCCACGAACATTGACGTCAAAAGTGAATTTCCACTTGTCGTCGCTCAACGAGCCATCTCGATCGGGGGCAACGAACACGCCAGCGGTGACGATGACTCGATCCACGCCACCGTAAGCCAGTAAAGTTTGCTGAATCATCTCGCGAATTGAATCACGGTTCGTGATGTCCACATTGAGGCCGATGGCTGGGCCACACCCAGAGATTCCAGTACCGGCGACGCCAATGCCTTGGCCATAAATCGCGGTCAGTTCTTCTGCAGTGGTTTTGGCGGCGTCGGCGGAAAGGTCAGCACAAACGATATGGGCACCTTCTCTTGCAAGACGATGAGCAACTTCTTTGCCAATTCCGTTGCCAGCGCCGACAACGAGGACGATATCGCGTGACATCTCCTTCTCTGGTGGCTTGCGTTTCAGTTTGGCTTCTTCGAGCAACCAGTACTCAATATCGAACGCTTCCTGTTTTGGTAACGCGATATAGTTACCGATCGCTTCAGCTCCACGCATCACTTCGACTGCACAGTTGTAGAACTCGGCGGTGACTCGTGATTCGCTTTTGTCTTTTCCCCAAGCAATCATGCCAACTCCGGGGATGAGGATCACAGTCGGATTCGGATCACGCATCGCTGGCGAGTTGTCATGTTTGCACGCTTCGTAGTAAGCCTCGTAGTCTTTGCGGTACTGAGCCAAACCAGATTCAAGTAACCCCTTCAATGCGTTTAGGCCGCTGGGATCTTCCTCGGTTGACTGAGTCGGGTCCCAGTCGACGTAGAGTGGTTTGATCTTGGTACGAAGAAAGTGATCTGGGCAGCTGGTGCCAAGTTCAGCAAGTCGTTGAGCATCGTTAGAATTGACGAAACGCATGATCTCGTCACGAGTTTCTACTGTGCCGACGAACTTGTTTTGTTGGCAGACTTGTCCGCGGAGCCAAGGCAACAGCTCGACCAACAACGCGTTTCTGTCATCCTCGCCTAGCGACTGATATTTGGCTCCGCCGAAAGTCTGGTCACCCTTGTCTTTCGATTCGATGTAAGTTGCGGCTTTATCAATCAGTTCAAGCGTGAGGTCGTAACATTCTTTGTCATCATCGGCCCAGTTGATAAGCCCATGTTGCCCCATCACAAGCCCCTTCAATGATGGATCGGCGTCGACTTCGCGCTTCATCATCAAGCCAAGTTCGAATCCGGGACGCAACCATGGAACCCAACCAATCTCGTCGCCGAAAATCTCCGCAGTGAGTTCTTTGCTTCGATCACACGCCGCGATCGCAATCACGCTGTTGGGGTGCATGTGGTCGACGTGTCGCGCCGGCAAGAATCCATGCAGCGGCGTATCGATAGAACTTGCTCGCGGATTCAGGTTGAAAGTGCAGTGCGGAAACTGCCCCACCATGCTGTCTTCGGCTGGTGTCTTCGGGCCGTTGTTCGGTGCGTTTTCGTAAGCTGGAATCAGGCCCAGCAATTTGCTCATGTAGAGTGACGCGAAATTTTCAAGCTTCGCAGTTCGCAGGTCACCGCCAGAACCTTTGACCCACAGGACATCGACTTCTTCGCCGGTGAGTGGATCAATTTCGTGAACCTTGGATGACGTATTTCCGCCGCCGGTGTTTGTGATTCGCTGGTCAGCACCGAGGCAGTTGGAGCGGTAGGCAAGCCTCTCTGCTGGAGTCATTCCAGTGGCGACTGAATTATCCCAGTGTCGATCGACGTGTGTAAGTGACGTTGTAGTTGACATCTTAATTCTCAACGTAGTGTTTAATTGTAAATTCAAATTTGAAGCGACTGTTGGCGTGCGATTCGGGAGGTTGCATGTTTACGGGGAGCGTGAGCATGCTCATGCCGCGCGTGAGCATGGCACCTATTCGAGTTTAGATCCAAACCCAACTGACTTTATGAATCGTGTTCTCGCCCCATCCACATCGGCGTCGAAATAAACCAGGCGATTGTTCCAACCAACGCCGTCCATTTCATGGGCTCAATTCCAATCGTCCCAAAGAAGTAAAGTGCACTCGGCACGATCGTGACCGCCAATGCGATCAGCGATATGATTTTGGGGAGTGAACTCATGCTACCGCCTCCGCTTTTGTAAGCTTGTTTTGCGTGGCCTTGCTAAGTACCAGGTAGATCACTCCGCAAGCGACCCAGCACGGAACGACGGCATACGCTGCAAAGATTCCTTGCCAAAAGATCAAATAAAGCCCGACCGTCACGGGCAGCAACCAAGCGACAAGCACTGGAATACTGATCGATTGATTTGTTTTGTTTGAGTACTCATCTTCGAGGCCAAATTTCTTCATCAACCAAAAGTCAACAAAGATCACGGCGCCCATGGGCCCTAGGACAGTGCCATAGGTGCCGACGAACCCGAGCAATTGAGCGGAAAGGTTGGGGAAGGCTCCTGCGATTGTTGCAACCGCTCCAGCAACAAGTGTCATCGCAGTTCGTGAGCTCTTGGGAATCATTGCCTGAAAGGCGAGACCGGCGCGATAGATCGTTGGATTTGCTGTCGTCCAGCCGGCGATGACAACGCACAGGATGCCAGTCCAACCGAGTGCTCCCCAAGCAAGGGCGCCTGGATTGGCGGAATGATCCTGAGAGAGTTTGATTTGAGCCGCTAGCAACAACGCAGCCGCGATCCACGCCATGTAGTGTCCTAAGAACATTCCAATCGAAGGAGCCCAGCCTGCATTGGCACTCTTTGCAAACCGGAAGATGGAGAGGTCCGCCATCCCAAAGTGCATGGCTCCATTACACAGCCAAGCAAAGACAACGATTTGCCAAAACGGAAAACTCTGCTGACCATCTTTGGACTGCACGAATGCAATCGCATCCGACCACCATTTGCCTTCCGAGATTGTGGACCAGTCCGTGGCGCCCATCTGAGCCATCGAAACGATTCCGCAAGCCGCAAAGATCCCGATCATCCATGGAGCGGCAATGTTTGCGAACCGGGCAACCGTGGAATAGCCGGCGGCGGCCACAACCGCGATCACGATTCCGACAAGCACAACCAGACCGGTAAATGATGGAGCCCCCAAGCCAAACATCGCCTCTGGCACGGCATAGTTAATGCCAAACGGAATACCCACGGCACTGGCTGACACCGTGATCATGGCTCCCGCGAGGAAACAGAACAGAACTCCGTTGACGAAGTTATACAGTTTTACCAATGTGCCGCCGGCGATCCGTTCCAGCTGGTAGTAGAGTGTCATTCGTTTGATGATCGCGATCGGCGCGACTAGAAAGCGCCATGTCAAAACTGCAAGGATGTTACCTAGCAGTAAGCCAAGTAGCAGATCCTGAAGGCTCGCACCCGCCGCGAGAAACAATGGCCCGATCATGAATTCGGTGCCCGCCGCGTGCTCACCTGCATACATGCCCCAGAACTTGCTTTGACCAAGCAGGGCATTCTCTGGCACCGGTTCACGCTCGAACTCGCCGCCAGCCGATTCTTGTTGGCTCTCGCTGGCCGCCTCCGAATTTGCAGGAGGACTTTTCCACGGAGATACGTCAGGCTTTTCTTCTGTCATTATCAGCTAAGCCGCATCATGCGGTTGTGCAATTCCTGTTAAACTTGTTCTCTTAGATCACTACGATGAAGCTGAACGTCGCTTTCGTATTGTTTGACATCCTCAAGCCAATTCGACGCGACAGGGACATTGTTACTTAGGCAGTAATAATCCCAAACAGCTCCAAAAGGCATGAACTTCAACTCTTCCATTAAGGCCAATCGGCTGGTGAAGTCGCCTTCAAGTTCAAGCTGCTTCAACATTTCAGTTGGTTCAAGCAATGCGACAAGCAATGCTCTGATCATGTTTCTTGTGCCGATCACCCAAGCCGCAACGCGATTGATACTGGCATCGAAAAAGTCCAATCCGATGTGAACGCGGTCAAGGTAGCCGCCCCTAACGATCTCGTGAGCAATTGCCTGCAGCTCATCGGTGTAAGTCACAACGTGATCACTATCCCAGCGAACGCCACGACTTACATGCAAGAGGATCTCAGGCAGATAAGTCAGTACACTCGAAATCTTGTCAGAAACTACTTCGGTAGGATGAAAGTGTCCTGCATCAAGGCACAAAAGCTTGTTCCGTGACATCGCGTATCCGAGATAGAATTCATGCGATCCGACGACGTAACTTTCAGATCCGATCCCGAACAGTTTGCACTCAACAGCGTCCAGGTTGTGCTCGGAGTTGATTTCTTTGCTAAAGATTTCATCAAGCGATGCCATCAGTCTCTGGCGTGGTGCCAGTCGATCTGCAGGCGTATCTTTGTACCCATCTGGAACCCAGAAATTGTTGACGCAAGGGCTTCCAAGTTCCTTCCCAAAATGTGCCCCGATCTCGCGGCATGCGATTCCATGCTCTATCCAAAACTGGCGAATTCCAGCGTCTGAATGAGAAAGCGTAAAGCCATCGTTTGCTTTCTCGTGTGAGAAAAACGACGGATTGAAGTCCAGACCGACCTTGTGTTGACGCGCCCAATCGATCCAGCCCTGAAAATGCTCGGGCCCAATCTCGTTTCGGTCTTTCGGAGCGTAGAATTCGCCATAGATCGCGTGAAGGTTGAGCCGGTGGCTACCGGGGATCAGTGAGAACGCTCTTTCGATATCGGCTCTCAGTTCGTCGGCAGTACGAGCCTTTCCAGGATGATTTCCAGTGACCGCGATTCCCCCACCGAGTTCTTCACTGTCGTGTTCAAAACCCTGAACATCGTCGCCTTGCCAACAGTGAATTGAGACAGGAATTGACTTGAGTACCTCAAGTGTTTTCCTTACATCGACGCCAATCGCCGCATAGCGATCAATGGCGATTTGAAAGGCGTTCTCGATAGATGCATCGACTCGCGAAATGTTCATTTGTTTTCCGTTCTAAACTCGTCGTGAAGCATTGGCAATTTTTTGGCAAACTCGGTCCCTCTGTTCGACTAAAATCGTCAGATTACTCGAGCTCCACATCTTCATCTTCACCCGCAGCGATCTCCGATTCGTCTGCCCCAGCTTCCTTAGCTGACAGATTGCCAGCCCACATTCGGTCGTATTTTTTCGAATCGCTAACTTCGACAATTTCGTTGTCAGCTAATCCGACACGCCGCATTCCATCAACACCTACTGCGTCGAAAATTAGTGGAGAACGATCCTCGTCTGGACGTATCTTCAGGCCAAACCGAATCTTAAAGGGTTCGCCATCGGCGTCGCTGATAAAGATCGAATCCAGATCATTCAAATCGCTACTGGACATTCCAAGTCGCGGCGGCACTCGTTCATCAGTCGCAATAAAATTTTTCAATTCCTCAGCACTCTGTGGTCCCGTGTTATCGTTTACGCTTGCGAACATTACATAAGAGTTCACGAGCTTTTGCATGTTCAGTTTGTTCATTTCACGGAACGATTCCGAGACTTGATCACCGCCGCAACCAACAACCAATCCAACAGAAAACAGGAGAATGAAGCTACAATGACGAATCCAAAATTTCATCTCAAAAACCTCTAAGTTTGTCTTGTTAAGCGTCGCTTTGAGAATGCGACCTGACAGGCCGTAGCCCGAAAACTGAACTCGCAACGGGAGAGCCCCCGATGATATCTGGAACCATCGGGAGCGAAGACTTTTCAAGAGCCTGCAAACTATCCCGAACTACAGATCATTAACGTTGGTGATGGCACCATCATTCCTCACTCCAAGCTGAATGAAGGCGAGCCGCTGAACATCCATTGAAACCGAATGCGTTGATCCATCACCCAAAACAACATTGAAGGTGCCAGGATGAGCCGAACCAAAACCACCCAGTTGCGAAAGGGTCCTTTCGGTATCCGCATAGGCAGAAGCCGTGCTACCAGCCCCCGCAAAATTACCGCGGTTGTTAGAATGAAATGGCCCGAGGATCCCTCTGTTTTCCATGTTTCCGAAGAAGTTGTTGTCAAACGGGTATCGACTGTTCTGAACCGGATTGTAGTGCGAAGACCAAGCGCCTTTCTCCCCAAACAAAAGTGTGTTTGACGATCCGTCGGCCAAGTTACCGTAGCCAACCTTTGATAGCTTTCTTAGTGAAAATCCTCCGATACCATCTGAGTCTGCGTAGAATTCACCACTGGGAACGATGATGCCGCGCCAACGTGTTGATTGCCAATCGTTGTCTCGCTCCCGGCTGAGATCCGAGGTCGTTGGCGATTGCACATTACCGCCCGTCAAGATTTGCGTGTCATTGTTGGTGGTCCAGTAGCCGCCATAGTCAGAAATAAAGTGGCGTCCCGGCTCCAGAGCAATCGTAATAAAAAATCGAGCACCGCGAGACGGGCAGCTCAGGTTGGGCACGGGCTTGTCAACCATGGAATTACCATTGGCATCAACCCCCAGTCCACCTGTTGACGCTCGGAGACTGTGCAGATTGTTTTGCTCCATAAACGGCAAAACTGAATAGATCCAGCTGAAGTTCTCGACACCTCGATTAGGCCGATCCAAACCGCCGCGGAAGAACGAGCCGTTGATAGCTCCCATAGTCGGAAAGTGCATGTGCGCCGACTCAAAGTTGATCGCTGCCAATCCAGTCTGTCGAAGGTTGTTCAGACACTGGGTCCGACGAGCTGCTTCACGAACTTGCTGCACAGCTGGAAGCAGCATGCCTATCAAAATGCCAATAATGGCAATGACGACTAGCAGCTCCACCAACGTGAATCCGCCTCGTCCCTCCTTCTTGGTTACCTCGCTCATTTTTTCTCTCCTGAAATCGTATAAGGGCATGGTGGGGCTAAAATCAAAGCCCGTACACCAATGATACAGGTGAAGACGCCTAATTCGCGGGGGTTTCCATTGTCATATTGCGACACCAACGAGCCAGCTATTGTTGAAGATTTCGCGATTATCGCGTGTTAGCGTAGATCTTTCCTACCATCAGTCAGAAGCCGCTTTGAGCTCAGCAAACCGTTTGCGCATCTCGGTTAATTGCTGTTTGAAAGCGGGATCAGCGGCAAGATCGTTTTCTTCGATAGGGTCATTCTCGAGATCAAAAAGCTGTTCTCGATCGAACTCAGGCCAATAAAAGTATTTCCATTTCTTACGCACGAGCGCTTCCGAAGCGGGGATGAAATCGGTGCTCTTGAGCATCGGATGTTCGTAAAAGAACTCAGTCCGCCAGTCCTGCTTCTCGCCTGAAAGGTAAAGCGGACTCATGTCTTTACCCTGCATCGATGAAGGAGCTTCGATTCCCGCTGCGGCAAGTATCGTCGGAGCCAAATCAACGTTCAAAGTAAACGCATCGTCAGTCTTTCCTAACGCACTTTCCTGCATGCGAGGATCGCGAACAATCAACGGCACGCGAATGCTTTCCTGATGCGGATACCATTTATCGCCAAGACCATGTTCAGCGTGGTAGTAGCCGTTGTCGGTCGTAAAGATCACCAGTGTGTTGTCGAGTGCTCCTTGCTCTTTCAGTTTGGCAAGGATCTTTCCGCAGGTTGAATCGACTTCGGTGGCCAAGCGGTAGTAATTTTTCATCATCGACTGAAACTTCTCTGGCGTATCAAATCGCCAGTGCCATCGATTGCGTCCTTCGTTCTTTTCATTGCCAACAAACGCGGGCAGCCGCTCAAACGATTCCTGTGTTGCGTTTACCGGCACGGGAATCGCAATGTCCTTGTACAGTTCCATGCTCGTCGGTTGCGGCAGGAACTGAAGCGGATTTTTGTCTTCGGCATGGGTTGCGAAGAACGAAACGGTTAAGCAAAACGGCTTGTCAGTCGGACGAGTCTTCAAAAACTCAAGTGCATCATTCTCGTTCTTTTGTGTGACATGAATCTTCGAGCCATCTTTTTCCTCAATCCAGTGCGTTCCATAATACGAACGACAAAAGTCAAAACGGTCCTCTGGGATTTTTCCGTTGTGCCATTTGCCGACATGCCCAAGGTGATAGCCGTTGTCACGAAGCAGTCCAGGGAACGTCTGCTCCCATGGCGTTTTCCACGGTTTGAATGAGCGATTGCCATGACGTGACATCCACTGGCCAGTGAACAGTGACGCGCGACTGATTCCACAAATCGATGTCGTCACGCAGTTGTGCGTAAATCGAACGCCCTGCTTTGCCAAGTCATCAAGCACAGGTGTTTTCACAACTGGATTGCCCGCAACTCCAAGAGTGTCATGTCGCCAATCGTCTGCGTAAAGCAGGAGGATGTTCATCGGAGCATCCGATGAGTCACCATCTGAAGCCACTGCTTTCGTCGGCAAACCGAATGTGACGAGACTAAGAGCAATCAGCAGGACGCAGTGGGTTGATTTATGGATCATGTTGATTCAGAGAGTTGAATTGATTTGGTTCAGTTGGCTAATCTAGCGGGTGCCATGTCTACGCAACGCGTAAGCATGCTCAAGCTGCGCGTGAGCATGGCACCCCAAGAGAACATTTTTTCTAACTTGAAATACCGCTAACCCATCGCAGCCAGAAACTTACTGCGACTTGGCCGGCTCATCAGCTTGTTCGCGGTTTCGTTCCCGACAAAGACTTCTTTGTTCGGATCCCACTCAAGTTCTTCACCCACCATCAACGCGATGTTGCACATGTGACAACTGCTCATCGTCCGATGGTGCGTGTACACATCAGAAACCGGCTGGCTTCGATCCTTAACGCACTCAAAGAAGTTTTGCATGTGGCTGGTGATTGGCTTGTTTCGATACAGAATCGCAATCGCATCGTTCAATCGTTGATTGTCGGCTTCAGTGAGAGCTTCGACAGGTTTGCCCGTGAGCTTGCCGCGATTGACAAAAATCCGTCCGCGACTGCCTTCAAACAGAATTCCATTGGGGAACTTTGTTTTGCCATCCCCTGAGACATACTCGTGGTTCACGTTGAGCACCGAACCGTTGTCGAAGGTGAGGTCGATACTGAACTTTGTCGCTGCGTTGTATCCGTTTTCAAGTTTGGCCTTCCCCTCGAAAAAGGCGACCCAGTCAAAGCCTGCCGGCACGACGTTTCCAAACTTTCCCGTGCCTTTGATGTTGATCGGGCCGGTGTGGTCCATGCCGATCGCCCATTGAGCGATGTCGATATGATGAGCTCCCCAGTCAGTCATCTTGCCTCCGGAATACTCCATGTACCAGCGGAAGAATTTGCGTCGCTCCAGTGAATAATCAGCCGATTGTGCTGGTCCAAGCCAAAAGTCCCAGTTGAGTTTTTCAGGGGTTGGCGTGTTCGCAAAAGGCCCCTCGCCGGGCGCGGCACCAATCGCAATGTTTGCCTTGACGTTGTCGCCGATGTATCCGCCTTGCACCATGGCGATGGCTTTGAGGAACTTTTGATCCATCTCGGATCGCTGTTGCGTTCCGACTTGAAAGACCTTGCCGGTCTCTTCCACGACCGAGCAAATTTGTTTCCCTTCATCAATCGTCAGCGTCAGCGGTTTTTCGCAGTAGACATCACAGCCAGCCCGCAACGCGTAAGTCGCAATCGGGACGTGCCAGTGATCGTTGGTTCCGATGACAACAATGTCTGGCTTTTCCGTATCGATCATCTTGCGGTAATCGACATACTCTTTCAGTTTTCCTTCAAAAAGCTTGTCCGCATTGAATTCTGCGTTGTGCAACTCGTCAACGTCACAGACCGCAATCATCTTTCCGAATTTGGCCGCTTGCCTGGCAATCTTCCCGCCGCGGTTGTAGCGGCCTCGACTTCCACCGACACCGATCGCTGCAACAGTCAGGTCGTCATCACGAAGCTCGCTTGCAGAGGCGGAACTGGTGAAAATGTAAGGCGTTGTGAGTGCCGTCGCAGCGGCCGCGGTCGTTTTGATGAAGTCTCTTCGTTTAATCGCCATGTTGGTCTCCAATGTGTGGTGGTGGAAGCTCGCGTTTGATTCTAAATCAAGCACGGAGTGCGGGCGAGGGAAACAAAGGCAAGAGGTTCGCTCGCAGAGGTCAATACTCTCTGTGCTTGTTTTCAGTTGTTCTGTTTGGGGTGTCGCATTTCATCGTTGGGTCGGGTGCCATGTTTACGCGAGGCGTAAGCATGCTCATGCTGCGCGTGAGCATGGCACCCATGCGTTCGATTGTCAGTCTCTATTCACACATCTATTTGTTGTTGATTCGAAATTTGTATTTGCCCGGGCCGACTCTTAGATTCAGTGTCCCGTCGCCTTTAATATCTACTTTTAGCCTGCTCTCATTCAGTGTCTTGCCATTAACCATCACATCTTCAGTTCGTTCGGTTGGCAACTCACACGTCGCAGTCGTGTTTGGCGGTACCAGAGCATCGATTAAAACTGTATCGCCGTCCTTTTTCCAGCCACTTTTGGCTTTCCCGTACGGCGTCTCAAGCTCCGCCGAAGCGTACTCAAGCGGTCCACCAATCATGGGTCGAACAAAAAAGTGCTTGTAGCCCGGATGCTGCGGATCGGGTTCGAGTCCAGCAACACGCTCATACATGAACTGCCCGATCGCACCGTATGCGTAGTGATTAAACGAGTTCATGTTCACGTTGCCAAAACCGTCGGCGTGACTGTAGCTATTCCATCGTTCCCACATCGTTGTGGCTCCCTGATTGATCGAGAAAAACCACGAGGGATAGGATTCTTTGAAAAGCAGTTCGAAACAGATATTGGGATTTCCAAGCTTGTCAAACATCGGCGCTATTAAAGGTGTTCCCAGAAAGCCAGTTCTCAAATGTCGATCTGCTTCAGCGAATTTCTTCATCAGTCGATCGATGGCAATTTGTCTGTGATCTGGCTCAATCAAATCGTAAGACAACCCCATCAGGCAAGCGGTCTGCGTATCGGCGCCTTGTGGTGCTTTTGATTCGGCAAAGTATTTCTTCGTAAATGCGCTGCGAATGTCAGCGTGCAGCTGTTGGTAGCGCTCCGCGTCTTCTGTCTTGCCCAACACTTCCGCCGTCCAAGCCAAGATCCTCGTGTCGCGACCGAAATATGCCGTGGCGATCAAATCCTGCGCGGTATCACCCTTGTTATCCGATTTGGTATACGGTTGAAGCCAGTCCCCAAATCCCTTGGCGTTGGGGATCAGTCTTTCAGCATCGTTTTTGTAGACCGAAACCCACTTCTTCATGGCCTCGTAATTGTCTTCGAGGATACAGCGGTCTCCAGTCCGTACGTAGATATCCCACGGTGCCGTCACGATCACGTCCGCCCAACCGGGACTGGCATACCCAAAGTTCGTTGCCGGCACGGTATGCGGGATCTTGCCGTCTTCCGTTTGGTCGTCGCGCACACTTTGCAACCACCGGGCCCAAAACGAATAAACGTCGTAATTGAAAAATGACGTCGGACAAAATACCTGAGCATCGCCTGTCCAACCGAGTCGCTCATCGCGTTGTGGGCAGTCGGTTGGCACGTCAATAAAGTTGCTGATCTGTCCCCAGCGAATGTTGCTTTGCAGCTGATTCAGCTTTTGGTGCGATGACTCAAACGTTCCGGCAGATTGAAAATCTGTGTGGTAAACCTTCGCCGTTGCCGATGCAGTCGTTAGCTGGTCAGCTTGCGAAAGCCCGCTGATCTCAAGATATCGAAATCCGTAGAACGAAAGTCTTGGGCTCCACTTGACCTCACCGTCTTTTGCTGCAACGTAAGTCGCCTGAGAACGGGCTGATCGATAGTTCGCGGTGTACAGGGTGCCGTCTGGCTTGAGCATTTCTGCAAAACGGAATCGAACTTTTTCTCCAGATTTAACCGGCAAGCGAACTTCAGGGACGCCAACAAGGTTCTGGCCGAAATCAAAAACGTACTTTCCGGATTCGAGCTCACCAAGCTTCACCGCCTCGACGGTTTTCATAACTTTAACGGGAGGCAATCGTTTCGGCACAAGCAAACTGCTCGCCTTAACTGCCGACTTCTTCACAGTTTTCCAGTTCGAATCGTCAAAGCCCACTTCACCCCAATCGCCAAGCTCTTTCCTCGCGTCGTAGTCTTCTCCGTGATAGAAGCCACCTGCGAAAAGTGGACCGGCATCCGTGCCTTTCCACGAATCATCCGTTGCGATGGTTTTGACCGTCCCATCCGCAAACGTAAGTTCCAGCTGCCCAATCAACTTCGGCACCAGTCCACGCAATTCCTCGCGTTTCCGCAGCAGCAAATTCCCTGCGTACCAGCCTTCACCCAGCGAAGCACCGATCACATTTTCGCCTTCGCCAAGTAACGATGTGACATCGTATGTCAGCGATTCGACTCGTTTGGAATAGGTTGTGTAACCGGGCGAAAGCACATCGTCGCCCACTCGTTTCCCGTTGATTTGAAACTTGTAGATGCCCAGCGCCGAAGCATACAGCCTTGCTTTGACGACCTTCTGTTGCACGGCGAATTCGTGCCGAAAGAGGTATTCTGGGTGGGGCACGATTGGCGGAAACGGATCAAACGAGCCGCCTTCTTTTATCTTCGCTTCCGCTTTCTTTCCGTCGACCTCGTATTGAACCCACAGAAATTTCGCCATGCCCGGCGCGGGGTCTCCGCCGAGCCTTCGTGGCACAACGCGTACCGGTCGGCCACTGTTCTTGATCGCCCGATTCAACCGATCGGTTACATTGACCAGCGGCGGTGCGTCGGCGTCGCGACTGCCATACTCAGCCTTCGTGACCTTAATCTCGGCGGGCTTTGCCGGTGGCCGATCCACTTGAATCCAGCTCGCCTTCCAGTCCGAATTTCCAAGCAGCCCCATTTCGATTGAAGCTTCTTCGCTCCATGGTGCTTCGCGCCCATCCTGATCCCAAAATTTGACTCGCCAGAAAACACGCTGCCGAGACTTCAGCTGCGGACCTTGATATTCAACCCAAACCGATTGGTCCGAGTCAACTTTTTCCGAATCCCAAAGTGGTTCAGCATCAACGCCTTCAGCAGCCGGATCGTTGGTCACGACAACACGATAGGCCGACTGCGATTTAATGTCATCGGCAACAGGAAGCTTCCACGAGAAAGTCGGCGTCGTGTCGTAAAAGCCGAGTGGATTCGAAAAGTTCTCGCTCACGGTCAACGAATGCACTGGAATCTGTGCGGTGACTTCGCAGGGCGCCAAAACGGCTGCCGCAAACAGGCCCAGGGTTACCGCGATGGCGTTAGCAGCACGCATAGAGTTCTCGTTTCCACTTTTCCAAATTCGTCCTAGCATAAGATGATATTGCGGCAAAGTCGTGCGACCCTCTGAAATCAATTGTCCGTTTGCGTCATGGGTGTGCAAGGTTGTAGACCTTTGTGAGTTGGATCATTAAGGTTGAGCTCTCGCTGTGTGCTGGGTGCCATGTTTACGCAACGCGTAAGCATGCTCAAGCTGCGCGTGAGCATGGCACCCGTCATCAAATCAGGTCATACCAGATAAATGAGAAAACCCCGTTCAATGACTCGCCAGTTGCTCTTCTTGCTTACGTTTGCCACGACGTTTATCACGTATCTCCCGAACGTCGCGGCTGATGAAAACAAGCCAAAAAACGTTCTCATCTTCCACATCGACGACCTCCGCCCGGAACTCAACTGCTACGGCAAAACGCACATCAAAAGCCCCAACATCGACGCCTTGGCTACCAGCGGAATGGTTTTCGATCGAGCCTACTGCCAACAAGCCATCTGTGCCCCGTCACGCATCAGCATGATGTCCGGCATGTATCCCGATTCGACCGGCATCTACGACCTGTTCACGCCGCTGACCAAAGTCAAACCTAACGCGATGACGATGCCGCGATATTTCAAAGAGCGCGGCTACGAAACGTTGTCGTTCGGAAAAGTCTACCACCACAATCGCGACGACAAAAAAAGCTGGTCGGTTCTCGGACCAAAGCACACCATCAAATACGCCGATCAAGCAACGCTTGACGCAATCGAGCAACGAACAGCTGAAGGAAAAGCCAAAGGCGTCGACGTTGGTACGCTTCGAGCACTCGGGAAAGGTCCTGCATTCGAAAACGTCGACGTGTCGGACGATGCTTACCCGGATGGCAAAGTCGCCAACAGTGCTGTGGAAGCTTTGCAGCATTTGAAGGACAAACCTTTCTTCATGTGCGTTGGGTTTGCAAAACCCCATCTTCCCTTTGCAGCTCCACGCAAATACTGGGATCAATACAACCGCGATGATTTCAAAGTTCCACCACGAGAGCTTCCGCAAGGCTCGCCAAAGCTGGCATTCACAAAATGGAACGAGCTGCGTTCGTACCACGGAATGCCCGACGAAGGATTCCTTGACGACGATCTGACCAAACAACTTAGACACGGCTACGCTGCCAGCGTTAGCTTTGCCGACGCGCAAGTCGGGAAAGTGATGGCTGAATTGGAACGGCTAGGTCTACGAGAGAATACGATCGTCGTCCTCTGGGGCGACCATGGGTACAAGCTCGGCGATTACGGTGCGTGGTGTAAGCATACCAACCTCGAGATCGACGCTCATGTGCCGCTGATCGTTTCGGTGCCGGGACAAGTGAAAGGGCAACGCTGTAAATCACTCGTCGAGATGGTCGATGTTTTCCCGACGCTCGCCGAATGCACCGGTGGAGACATTCCAAAATCCTGCGATGGCAAGAGCCTCAGTCCAATTCTTGCCGATCCTGAAACCGACTTACGGAAATTCGCACTCAGCCAATATCCCCGCGGCAGCACGATGGGTTACAGCCTGCGAAACGATCGCTATCGCTACACCGAGTGGATCAGCACCAAGTCAGGAGAAGTCGTTGCTCGTGAGTTGTTCGATCATGAGTCATCACAGATCGCGAATCGAAATCTCGCAGACGATTCAAAGCACGCGGAACTTGTTGCGGAGCTTTCAAAACAGCTCGATGCTGCCGGACGAGTCAAAGCAGTTTCAAGCTCAAACTAAGAACCACCAATTCAATCGTGAGACCACTTATATGCTTGCTGCCTTTCAGTCGACAATACAAGCCCGAAGCGCGAGCGAGTGGTTTGACATACTGGTTGGAACCACTCGCAGGCGACTCTTCGATTCGCAACGCTTCGGGCTTTTATTCCTTCTGTGCGTATTCATCCTTCTGCCGGGCATCACTTCCGCCCAGGAACCAAACATCACGCCTCCACCCGGCGGCACAGACCTCCTTACTTTCAACAAAAACGCCGGCATCCAATTCGACACGTCCATCGAAGCGAGCGCGAACT
>CAZORS010000016.1:0-41414 GCA_964582025.1 uncultured Pirellulaceae bacterium
GTGAGCTTCGTGACGAAGAGACCTTCATGACGGCGATCCACGCTGCGGAAACGGGTCACCTAGTATTCGGAACGATTCACGCTTCGACCGCTCCTTCAACCGTTGGTCGTATTCTCGACCTGTTCCCGGAAGAGATGCACGGTGCGATTCGCGCCGCGATGGCGATGAATATGAAAGCGATCATCGGTCAGAAATTGCTCAAATCGATCAAACCAGGCGTTGGCCGAGTGCCAACCTGTGAGATGATGACCTTTAACCCGACGATTCGAAAGTTGATCCTCGAGGAACAAGATCACAAACTCGCGGACGCGATTCCGATGTTTGGTGAAGAAGGCATGCAGGATTTCACGATGAGCCTTGAACAGCTTGTCCGAGACGAACTGATTGACCGCCCAACGGCATTCCAGGTCGCTCCAAACAAGGAAGTCTTGAAAATGAAGCTCAAAGGAATCGACGTTTCGGCTCCGGGTATCCTGTAGAGAACGAACGTAACGACGGCTACCAGCCGTTGAACCGACCAGCCCCAACGGCTGGAAGCCGTCGTTACACCGAAGCTGGACAGCTTTCCTTTTTCACAAGCAATTTTCGTCAACTCAATTTAGAATGGTGAATCATCGTAATTCACCAACTCAGCAGGAAACTGAACCACGAATGGCTCGACCGTCACCCGCAATGCAGATGCTGTTTGCATTCGTCCTCAGTATCAGTGCTGTGCTCATTTCGGCCAGCGACGTCGATGCGGCGGTCGAATTGCTTGCGGTTAAACGTGGTCCAGGCGGCTATCTGTCACTGCTGAAAATCGGCTTGATCGCGATCGTATTTTTTATCTGGGTTCGATTGAGCGACTGGATGAATCGCGACGCGGTTCAAATCGGCGACCTTTCCGGACAACGACCAGAAGTCTGGAATCCGATCAACCTAGCAGTTCACTTGCTGGGATTCTTTGCGGCGATTTCGATACCGATCTTTTGGGCAGGCTATCCCGTCTACGTGTTGTGTGCATTCGTGCCGTACATCATCTATCGATTCCTTCGTCGATTGGGGATGAAGAAAGATTCCTCAATCCAACAGCGGCTCAATCCCGAACAAGGTTTGCAGCTGGAAGAACTACAGCAGGACCAAGGAGTCGACATTGATTTCACTCCCGCTGGCGACACCGATGCGGACCGTCAATCGAATCTGATTCGCGCTAGACAGTCACCGGGTTTCGTGGTCCTCAAGGATCTGATTACAGAAATTTTGCTCAAGCGAGCCGACACGGTTCTGATCGACTATTCGCAAACGCAAGCCACGCCACGAATTTTCGTCGATGGAACTTGGCATCCGATCCCACCGATGGATCGACAGACTGGCGACACCGTTCTGTACAGCATGAAATACCTTGGTGGACTTGATCCAGCCGATCGCCGCAGCAAGCAGGCCGGTCGCTTTGCAATCAAGTCACCGGATTTCGGCAAAAGAAAAATCGACATCATCACTCAGGGCATTCCCAACGGCGAACGTGTTCAGCTAAAGATCATTGGCGACGCGTCAGCTAAGTTGCCATTGAAAAAACTGGGCATGCTTCCGTCGATGGCAAAGCAATTCGAGCCAGCTCTCAACAAGCCTGGCATCTATATCGTTTCAGCGCCACCCAAGGAAGGTCTGACGACCGCTTGGCAAGGCATGCTACTTTCTTCTGACCGACTTACTCGAGACTGTATCGGAATGGTCACCAAGGCCAACGAAGAAGAAACGGCCATCGAAAATATTGTGCTGAAATACTACGAAGCACCAGGGCAGGGCAAACCGAATCAGAAAGAAGCAGTCGTCGCGGCGCTACTGACTCGACCCGACTCGATCGCGGTGCCGAAAATCGAAAGCCCCGAAGTGACGGATGTCTTGAGCCATGCTGTGGGCGACCAAGATGTGGCTGTCTGGCTGCAGGCATCGGCAAAGTCATCCGTCGAAGCACTTTTCGTCCATTTACGAAACTCAAAGAACCCGAACCAATTCGCAGAGTCGGTTCGATTTGTCACCAACCAGCGACTCGCGCGGCGACTTTGCGATCATTGCAAACAAGAAATCCGAGTTAAGCCAGAACTGATTCAACAACTTGGCGGCGACCCGCGAAAGCAAACCACGATCTTTCAGGCGTTTCGACTTCCACCACCAGAACAACGAGTCGACCAAAACGGAAAACCGATCGAATTTCCAACCTGTCAGACTTGCGGTGGGCTGGGGCACATCGGACGAATAGGAATTTTTGAGCTTTTGACCATCAATGATGAAGTTCGACAGGTCTTGATGGAGACGCCGAAAGCCAGCGCCGTTGAGGCAATCGCAAAACGTAGCAACGCAAAATTTCCAATGGCCGCATCGGCTTGGAGACTGGTGTTGCTGGGCGTGATATCACTCCAAGAAGCTCAAGCTTCGTTAAAAAAATAGAAGCGAACGAAATCGGTAACGACAAACTAGCATGGATCCAGACCATCAAAATGCAGCTCCCGTCATTTTCACCGCCGCAGGTGACACGCCAGAGGAGCGCGACAACATCGTTGAGATGGTGCAGAATTCACCAGGCTTTAACCCGGCGGCCAATATCGTTGCCGAAGCAATCCACAAAGATGCCGACCTGACGGTGCTGGACTACACCGCGCAGCAAGTGAACTTGCGTTTTCGCATCGATGGACTTTGGCATCCCGGACCGCCAATGGATCGCCAGACCGGCGACTACATGTTGGCCGTTTTGAAACAGCTCGCTGGAACGGACTATCGCGATCGTCGCAATAAGCAAACAGGGAACTTTGCGACGGAGTATCTTCGCCAAAAACAAAAGTTCAAAATCGTCTCCCAAGGAAATCCAGCCGGCGAACGAGTCGGTCTCTACTTGTCGTACAAACGTCCTCCACTGGACAGCCTCGATGATCTCGGCATACGTAAGAGCATGATTCCGCAGATCGTCGCCCTGATGAAAATGGACCACAAAGGCACGTTTCTCGTGTCGGCCGTTCCGGGTGAAGGATACACTTCGTCCTGGAGAGCAGCACTCGATTCTTGTGATCGGCTGATCAAAGACTTTTTCGTGATCGAAGATGTCACCGCGCAGGAACCCGAAGTGATCAACATCACTCCAGAAACGTTCGACAGCCGCAAAGGCGAAACCGCAATGACTCCGATGCCACAGTTGTTGCTTCGGGAGCCACATGTTTTGGCACTGCCTAGTTTGATCAACGGTACCTTGGTCGATCAGTTCGTAGAGATTTCGAGCAAACATGACATTCCGGTCTACATGCGAAATCCGGGGAAGAACGCAATCGATGCTCTGCTAAGAGTGCTCGCATTGAATCCGAAGCGTAAAGAGTTTATGGAACTGCTTAGCGGTGTACTTTGCATGCGTCTGGTCCGAAAACTTTGTGAAGACTGTCGCATCGGGTACCAACCTCATCCGAAACTGTTGCAGAAACTGGGACTACCAGCTGGCCGCATCGAGAAACTCTATCGCCCATTTGTCTTCCAGCCGGGAATGGTCGACGAAGAGCAAAACGAAATTCAGCCCTGCACGAACTGCAATGGCATCGGCTACAAAGGCCGCACCGGTATTTTTGAGTTGTTGACAATTAATGCGGAGATTCGCGAATCCGCAACCCGCAGCCCTCAGTTCAAATCGTTGATGGCGATTGCCCGAAAACATGGGCACATCACATTGCAACAAGAAGCTGCGGTCGTGATCGCACAGGGCATCACTTCCGTCGAAGAACTGCAACGAATGTTACAGGCGTAGGCACAAGGACCAAACATGATCATTGCATTCGTCATCGTGCTGTTTCTACTAGTCGTCGCTTCGACGTGGTGGTTCGGCATGTGGAGTAACTTTATTACGCTGATCAATTTCTTTTTGGCGGCATTGATCGCATCGAGCTTCTACGAGCCGTTGGCACAGTACCTTGCGTCCCAGATTAGTGACTATTCAGCGTTGGCGGATTTCCTCTCGTTGTGGATTCTATTTCTAGGCACTTTCATGTTCTGCCGAGCTGTTACGGATATGCTTTCGCCGCGACAGATGAAGTTCGATATCGTGACGGAGATGATTGGACGAAGCGTATTTTCCGTATGGATTGCCTGTGTGTTCATCGCGTTCACCCTGTTTTCATTTCACATGGCTCCGTTTCATCCTGACGCTTTCCAAAAAGAAGTCGAATCTTCGACGATGGGTTTTGGGCCAGACCGAATGTGGTTAGCGTTCATACAAAGTCGCTCACGTGGTGCTCTTTCCGAATCCAATGCGAAGAATTTTATAGTGGCCAAGCATCCTGAATCGCCGCACCCCGATGATGCGGGTCTGGACGTTCGCGTGTTCGATCCAAACGCCAAGTTCATCGATGATTATCATTCTCGTCGAGCGAAACTTTCCAAGAAAGACAACTTCAGGGAATAGCATGGCGATCAGCACCTTCGAGTTATTTTCGATCGGCATTGGCCCATCCAGTTCTCACACCGTCGGCCCCATGAGAGCCGCTTTGCGATTCGTGCAACAGCTTGAGGCCGATACGCTGTTGGCTGACACGAAAAACGTCACCGTCCGCCTTTATGGATCGCTCGGTGCCACCGGAAAAGGCCACGGCAGCGACAAAGCAGTTCTTGGAGGACTGGCGGGACACGCGCCGGAAAATGTTGATCCTGCAGAACTGAATTCCATCACCCAAACCGTAGCTGCTTCGAAAACGATCAAGCTTCAGGGCACTCATGAGATTCAATTTGAACTCAAAGAGCATTTACAGTTCTCGGGTATCGTGCTGGATTTTCACTCCAACGGTTTGCGTATCACCGCCAGCGATAGCGACGGAGAGATGCTGCTCGAACGGACCTATTATTCCGTTGGCGGTGGCTTCGTGGTTGACGAAGGTGCTTCGGGCGCCGATCGAGTCGTACCAGACACGACCGAGGTCAAGTATCCGTTCACTACCGGGGCAGAATTACTTTCGATTTGCGACACCGAAGGGCTCTCGATCAGCACCGTCATGCTGGAGAATGAAAAGTCATGGCGCAGTGATTCGGAAGTGCGTTCGGATCTACTGAAGATTTGGTCCGTGATGGAAGACTGCGTTGAAAACGGCTGTCGCAACGAAGGCATTTTGCCGGGCGGCCTAAAAGTAAAACGCAGAGCCGCTCACATGTTTCGTAAACTTCAGGCCGAAGGTGACGACATGGCAGCACCGACAAGCCGCATGGATTGGGTGAATCTCTGGGCGCTGGCCGTCAACGAAGAGAACGCTGCAGGTGGCCGCGTCGTAACGGCGCCAACCAACGGAGCCGCTGGAATCATTCCCGCTGTGTTGCATTATTACACGCGGTACTGTCCGGGAGCAAACGAAGACGGTGTCGTTCGATTTCTACTGGCAGCAGCAGCGATTGGAACACTTTTCAAGATCAACGCCTCCATTTCAGGTGCCGAAGTAGGATGCCAAGGCGAAGTCGGATCAGCCTGTTCAATGGCAGCAGGCGCGCTGGCCGAAGTCTTTGGTGGAACTCCCGCTCAAGTCGAAAATGCTGCGGAGATCGGCATGGAGCACAACCTTGGTTTGACTTGCGATCCGATTGGCGGACTGGTTCAAGTCCCTTGCATCGAACGCAACGCGATGGGAGCCGTCAAAGCCATCAACGCAGCTCGGCTGGCAATGCGTGGTGATGGGAAACACTTTGTGTCTCTCGACAAAGTCATCAAAACGATGCGAGAAACCGGCAAAGACATGCAGAGCAAGTACAAAGAAACCGCTCGCGGTGGCTTGGCCGTGAACGTGATTGAATGTTAGGTGGCAATACAAGCCCGAAGCGCGAGCAAGTGAAACCTACCCTTTCTCGCTTCGGCTACTTGGCGATCATCTTGCTCGTAGCAATTCTCGTTTTCTCTTTCGTCTCTGCGGAGCTTTCGTTTTCGGGTCGTCCATCGGTCGACATGCTGTATCTGTTGGCAGTTACCAATCTGGCTGTCTACCTTTGGATTCGCATTGCATCAGGTTGGAATTCGCGAACTCACACAAAGGTCGTAGTGGTACTGGTGATCCTTCAAGTTGTTCTCTTTGCGACCGTTCAAATGGAAGGCATTCGCGGCAATGGACGGCCCGTTTTTGCGTGGCGGTGGGCTCCACTTCCGGCAGACGATTTTAATGCTCCGTTGACAACCAACGCCAGGACGGCTGACATTGATGCAGAAACGACTTCTAGGTGGCCCCAGTTTCGCGGGCCTAAACGAAACGGAATTTCAGAGAAGAACATACTCAATTGGAAAGACTCACCTCCGAAACGATTGTGGAAGCAGCCGATTGGATCCGGTTGGTCCTCGTTCGCGATCGTTGGACCATGGTGTTTCACGCAAGAACAACGAGCCTCCGAAGAATGTCTCGTTTGCTACGAAAAAGAAACAGGCAAGCAAATTTGGTGCAACACCGGACAGGAACGGTTCAGCGAAATCACCGGCGGTGAAGGACCGCGAGCTACCCCGACGTACGATAGTGGATACTTGTACGCACTCGGCGCAACGGGAGTGCTCAAATGCGTCGACGCCAAAGACGGAACGACAAAGTGGGAAACTGACATCTTGATCGATCACGCCGCCGAAAATTGCTATTTCGGCATGTGTGCCTCACCGCTTGTTGTGGACAACAAAGTCATCGTTAGCCCGGGCGGCAAAGGAAGTTCATTAGTGGCCTACGACAAAACCAATGGAGAACTGATCTGGAAAGATGGCGATGGCGATGCGTCCTACAGTTCGCCCGTGGCGATGACGATCTCCGGCGTTGATCAAATACTGATCTTCAATGGCGATGGACTTTTTGCACACGACATGGCCACTGGCACTGTGTTGTGGCACATCGATTGGATTAGCAACGAAGAAGAAAAAAATAACGTCTGCCAGCCGATTCAAATTGGCGATTCCGACGTCTTTATATCTTCCGGATACGGAATGGGATCAGCTCGATTCAATATCGAACACCGCGACAGCGAATGGACCGTCAAAACAGTCTGGGAAAATCAAAACCTAAAGTCAAAATTCTCTTCAGCGGTTTTGCATCGCGATCACATCTACGGCCTCGACTTAGGAATCATGGTTTGCCTTGACGCGAAAACAGGAGACCGCAAATGGAAAGACGGACGCTATGCACACGGTCAATTCATTAAGGCGGGAGACTTCTTCATCGTTCAGTCAGAGAGAGGCTATTTGGCTCAGGTGCTGGTGTCGCCCAGTCACTTCGAGGAGACTGCTCGAGTCAAAGGACTCGATCACCGAACGTGGACTCACCCGGCAATCGCCGATGGTATTCTGCTAATTCGCAACGATCGGGAAATGGCGGCGTACCAACTGGAGAACTAGCCGCATGTTGTTCGTAGTTATCCCTTTAGGGATGTTTTGCATTGATGCAGCTTCTGACACCTAAAAGGCGGTCACTACAAACACCTGCATGAAGTTCGTAGTTTTGGGCGTGTATCGGAGGAGGGAAGTTCTACTATCGCCACGTTCGTCTGCGGCTGTTTCCCAGAAAATGCATCGGACGGTTGGGCCGCAGCTCAATGGGCGTTTGACGAATCCATTGTCGGTCACCCGGCCTCGCGATCACGTAGGGATACCAACCGTTTTGTGGACTGACAAATCTAGAATTGACTCCAGAAGTAATCGGTGCAGGGAGCGAAGACTGAAAACCAATCGCAGGTGAAGCTGCGACCCCAGCGTAAATCTGCCCTTCATAATACTGAGCCTCAAGTGTCGAACAGGACATCGAGGAGATTAATGCAACGGTTAGCAAAAGCAGGGTCGAGTTTCGAGTCGAGTGTCGCATTGTTCTTTACCAATCCATCAATATTGAAACCAAAAATTGCTACAATGAGCTGCCGACAGTCGACTGTAGTTTGCGGATCGATCGAGTAAATTAATTTTTTGTCCCAGCAACAAAAATTACGAAAAGTGGAAAACGTGTTTCCAATTCCAGTAGCCAGTTTCGTACTGCGAAATATTTTTTGTTCGATGTTGTTGTTCGTGTGCGCAACGATTCTCTATGCCGACGCGTTTGCTCAAAGTCAGCCAAGCAACAACGGTGTCGAATTTCGCGCTGACGGAACGAAATCCAAACCACTAAAAACAATTCGTGATCGTCCGCCGGGCGCCGCCACGCCGCGGAATATTCCTTCGCCGCGGCCTGAGGGCTGGGTAGTCGACTTGACCAACACACTCAACAAGGAAGAAGCCGACCACATCAACGAAGTCTGCGAAGAAGTTTTTCAAACGGTTGGCCGCGAGATGACTGTCGTCGTGATCGATTCGACCAACGGAGCCCACCATCGAACCTTTGGGATGAACCTGTTTAATCACTGGGGAGTTGGCGGTGCGTTTCGTAATAATGGAATTTTGCTGTTGGCCGTCATCAAAGATCGCCAAGCTGAGATTCTCTTGGGCAAGGGAATTGACTCCGACGAGCAGGAGCGAATTGCTCAACAGATCATGGACAATGTGATCGTGCCGAATTTCCAGCAGAAAGATCCCGGAAGCGCACTTTACGAAGGTATTCGGGCGTGTGCCGCCAGAATACTGTTGGTTTCTGACTTGAAAGCACCTCCGGAATTGCCGGGTGTAGCCGCAAAACGGGCAGCCCATCGAACTTATCAACGTCGACGCAGCCTCGTTCCTTGGTTTCTTGGCTCGCTGGGGCTTGGCGGCTTGGGGCTTGTGGTTGGGGGTCGCTACTGGATCCGCTATCGACCTCGAGAGTGCGAAGTATGTCATGACGGACGAGTACTTTTAGACGAAGTCAAAGACGATGAGTTTCTTGATCCGCCAGAGCGACTCGAGGAGCGTATTGGTAGCGTGGACTACGACGTGTGGGCCTGTTTGACTTGCGAGGAAGTCATCAAGAATCGCTATGGAAAGTTTTGGACTCGATATTCGTTTTGTCCAAAGTGCGAGTACGCGACACGATCGAAGATTACGCGGACCTTGATTCACGCCACGACAGCACACGGCGGCAAAGTCCTCGTAGAGGAAAGCTGTTGCAACTGCGACTATTACGATCGCCACACATACTACACACCGCGCATCGTCAAAACAAAAAGCAGCTCTTCCGGTTTCGGCGGTGGCAGCAGAGGCGGTGGCGGAGGAAGCGGATTCGGCGGCGGCAGTTCTTCAGGCGGCGGAGCCAGCGGAAGTTGGTAAACGTGTTTGGACGTGGTTGTGGCTTCCAGCCGCAATCAATTACATCGTAACGATCGCTTCCAGCCATTGTTCCTATAACGAACGAACTACTTCATGCTTCTCGAAATTTGCATCGACTCTTACGCATCGGCCCAAGCCGCAAAAGCTGGCGGCGCTGACCGACTCGAAGTTTGCGGCGCATTGGCGATCGGCGGCACAACGCCAAGTACTTCTCTGCTAGAACAATGTGTCAATGAACTCGAGATGCCGTCGATGATGATGATTCGTCCGCATGACGGAGGCTTTGAGTACGCCGATGACGACCTTCGTGTGATGATCGGCAGTATTAGTGTCGCCAAATCGATTGGAGTTCAAGGCATCGTGTTCGGCGCTTTGACGGCGGATCAAAGAATTGACATCGAAGCTTGTAAACGGCTTTTGGATCACACCGAAGGACTTGAAACGACTTTCCATCGTGCGATCGATGTCGCAGTCGAACCACTCAACGCATTGGCAACGATCGAGCAACTTGGATTCGATCGTGTTTTGACTTCCGGCCAATTACCGACGGCTATCGAAGGAGCAGGCATGATTGGGCAAATGGTCCAGCAGTCTTCGACCATAAAGATTCTTGCGGGTTCAGGAGTCAACGATTCGAACGTATCAGAATTGATCCGACGTACAGGCGTCAAAGAAGTGCACGCCAGCGCCAGCGTCCCAACATCCGAAACGCAGACGCATGGCGAAGTATCGTTCGGGGAAAATCGCCGCATCACCTGCGCGGAAAAAGTTGGGAAGATCAAGCAGAATTTCAATCAAACTTCACCCTGAACTCGATTTGATGTCTCAACCAACACTTACAACAGACGCTCGAGTCAAAGACGTTTCACTTTTCATGATTCCTGTCGAAACACGGGTGCCACTGAAATTCGGATCCGAAACGCTACTGACCGTCACTTGCGCTCGCGCCAAAGTTACGCTCGAAGATCGAAACGGAAGCGTCGCCTGCGGATGGGGCGAAGCACCATTGTCGGTTCAATGGGTTTGGCCCAGCACGGTGCCGTATA
The DNA here is from genome assembly GCA_964582025.1 of uncultured Pirellulaceae bacterium. Taxonomy (GTDB): domain Bacteria; phylum Planctomycetota; class Planctomycetia; order Pirellulales; family Pirellulaceae; genus Mariniblastus. The sequence continues at coordinate 10,228 of CAZORS010000016.1, forward strand.
CCGATCGTCACACAGCGCTGGTTGAGTTCTGCAAAGTCCTACGAGACGAGTGGTTGAAGTTTAATGAATGGGGTCATCCGATTGAACTATCGCATTTGTTTCAGCAAGAAGTCCTCCACGCGTGCCAAGACACCTTCAACGCGGACCGTGGCGGCGAACCGATGCCGTACCTTGCCGGCCTAGTTGCGGCGAGTGTTTTCGATCAAGCGATTCACGATGCGTATGGCGTCCTGCACAACGTCGATATTTACAGGACTTACAACTCGGAGTTCATGTCGCAGGATCTCGCTCACTTTCTACCTCCAGAATCGGATGACGAAGTAGCTTTTGATGGAAAGTTTCCCTCCGACTTCCTAGTGGCCAATCCGCCGACGAAACTTCCGGTTTGGCATCTGGTTGGTGGACTCGATCCGATCACGCCGGATGAACTTAAAGGCGATGAACCAGACGACAGTTATCCGGTGCTGCTCAAAGACTGGATCGAGCGTGACGGTCTGGAATGTTTGAAGATTAAACTACGTGGCAACGATTCGGCTTGGGATTTCGACCGACTTTTGGCGATCGGTCAACTTTCAATTCAAACGGGTGTGAAATGGTTGACTGCCGACTTCAACTGCACCGTCGAAGATCCTCAATACGTGAACGAGATCCTCGACCGCTTTGAATCGGACCACAAGCAAATCCACGACATGATTTTGTATGTTGAGCAGCCGTTTCCGTACGACTTGGAAGCGAAACGCATCGACGTCCATTCCGTCTCGCAGCGCAAGCCGTTGTTCCTCGATGAGAGCGCTCACGATTGGAAATTCGTGCGGCTTGGACGCCAGCTTGGCTGGTCAGGCGTCGCCTTAAAAACTTGCAAAACGCAAACCGGTGCGCTGCTAAGTTTGTGTTGGGCGAAAGCTCACTCAATGCCGTTGATGGTTCAGGATTTGACGAATCCAATGTTAGCTCAGATCCCACACGTTCGCCTTGCTGCACACGCGGGAACGATCATGGGAGTGGAATCAAACGCGATGCAGTTTTATCCGGACGCATCGCAGCCCGAAGAAACCATTCATCCCGGACTTTTTAAGCGTTGCAATGGAGTCCTCGATTTGTCGACGATTGATGGTCATGGATTCGGATATCGCGCGGAAGAGATCGATCGTCAGTTAGGTGAACCGGTTTGATAAACCAAAAAGTTCAAAAGATTGATGCGAACCTACTCCACGGTTTTTTTGTCCGACCGCCTATGATATTTCAAAATGAATCCGGACGATTCTGCACAGAGCATGTTTGACTCTTCAAGCTCGCCGCGATTCCGTCATATTCGAGAAAACCGATGGGAACCAGTCACGGTGACTTCTTCAAATATCCCCGAACACCACATTTGGCTGGTTCGACGGGAACTTCCGATGACAAAAGGTTGGGAGCTGAAGACACACAGAAAATACTCGACGACCCTTCGCTGGTCGTGGAAGAGAAAATCGACGGAACCAATGTGGGTTTGCACTTCTCAGGCGGCAATCTGATATTGCAATGCCGTGGGCATGAAATCACTGCTGGAATGCATCCGCAATACGATCTGTTCAAACAGTGGGCAACCGTCAAGCAAAATGTATTTGAAGAGATGCTCGGTGAACAGTTCATCATTTACGGTGAATGGATGTACGCAAAGCACTGCATCCACTATCAGCAACTGCCACATTATTTCTTTGAGTTCGATATCCTCGATAAGTCAACGAGTGAGTTTTTGACACTCGATCGCCGAATGGAAATGCTCGAAGACACTGGCATCGAAACGGTGCCGGTTGTGCATCAAGGCGAAATTTCGATGAAGGAGTTCATGGAGTTGATTGCTCCATCGAGTCTTGGTGCATCATTTGAGCATCCGGAAACGGGTGAAGTCGACGACTTGGTGGAAGGCTTGTATCTTCGTACCGAAGACGATGAAAAGGTGACTTCACGAGCAAAGTATGTCAGGCCAGAGTTCATCGAAAAGATCAAACAGAGCCAACACTGGCAGTACGAGCAGATGATTCCCAACGAGCTACTTGATGATGCGGATATTTGGAAATGAAAACGTGGGAGGAAATTTCAACGGCATCCAATTCGGACGTGATTGCTTGGTCTGAGTCGCAATCGTGGTGCGCACCGATGCGAGTCTGTTTGCAGGATCCAGAGTGGCATGCTGAAGGTGACGTTTGGACGCACACTCAAATGGTGCTCGATGAGTTGATCCAGCTACAAGGTTTTGCAGACGCTTCACGCGCGGAGCAGACGATCCTGCTGCTTACCGCTATCTTTCATGACGCAGGAAAACCGGCGACAACAATTCACGAGGAATCGACAGGAAGAATTCGCTCTCCAAAGCATGCAGCCACCGGCGCACGAATTGCCAGAAAGAGCTTGATGAAACTTGGATGCCCAATTGACGTCCGGGAACACATTTGCCATTTGGTTCTGTTTCACGGTCGTCCACCTTACCTTGGTAGCAACCGATCTGCGCAAGATGATGTGATACGAGTTTCGACGTTTCTTCGCAATCGATTGCTCTACCTTTTCGCACTGGCCGATACGCGCGGTCGCATTTGCACCAGCGATGACAGAACCGATCCGGATGAAATTTTGGAGCTGTGGAAGCTGGAATCAAAAGAGGCGAACTGTTTCGAAGGCCCGTTCGATTTTGCAAACGACCATGCGAGGTTTCTGTACTATCGCCGGCAGTTGGATAATCTTCACTATAAGCCCTACGAAGACTATCGCTGCCGCATGACATTGGTTTGTGGTCTGCCGGGAGCCGGAAAAGATACGTGGCTGGAGAACAATCGAAGTGAATTGCCCGTCGTATCGCTGGATGAAATACGCCGCACGCTGAAAATTGAACCGACCGCGAACCAGGGCGTCGTGATCCAACAAGCCAAAGAACAGTGTCGCGAGTATTTGCGAGAACGAATCGACTTTGCAGTCAGTGCAACGAATGTGACTCGGCAAATTCGACAACTTTGGATCGATGTTGGAGCTGACTACGGTGCACGTATCGAAATCGCTTACGTCGAACCAGAGCTGCAAAAGATTTACGATCAAAACAAAAGCCGAAGCGGAGTCGCTGCCGTTCCCGAATCGGTGATCGATCGATTGATCGGCAAACTAGATCCTCCAACGTTGGCAGAATGCCATGAGCTCGTGATAGCGGCGGGATGACGAGTGTCAGGCCCGAACAGCGGTTACTTCCTTGACATTCGACGCTATCGACTTTTGTGCAGTCACCGTGCAAATTCCAACATTACCCGAAATCGGCGTTTTCTTGGGCTTGCAGTGACCCATGCGACAGTACATAACTGACGGATGGACTGTCACATACAAGTCACATTTTCTCGATACCTTTTCTCTGGCTTCACCTGAGCCGTTTAGCATCAGGCGGCGTGCCCGTTGTTGCTTCCCTTGTGTGTTTACTTGGTTGAAGCGACACTCCTGCGAGCTTTTCAAAAGCAGGACCTCTGGACGACAGCAGGCCATCTCTTCGTTTTCTCTCCCAAGCTTTTTGATTTTTACTTAGAAGAAATATGAAAACTCATTATTCAAATTCACGCGGATTTACTCTTGTAGAGCTCCTTGTCGTTATCGCGATCATTGGAATTCTCATTGGCATGTTGCTTCCAGCTGTTCAGGCAGTTCGTGAAGCAGCTCGTCGTACGCAATGTGCAAACAACATGCGGCAAATCGGATTGTCACTGTTCAACTATGAATCTGCACACATGCAGTTTCCATCAGCAGGACAAGCGAAGCGCGGCGGCTCCGGAACCAATTCCGGTCAAAACGTTTTCTTTTCAGATCGCGGCGTATTGGAAAGTTTTGACAACGCAGCTCCAGCTGTTCAGGCTTATATTCTGCCGTTCATCGAGCAGAACAATGTTGCCACACTTTTTGACTTGCGATATCGATATGACATCGACCCAAGTCTTCCAGAAGCACCAACAAACCAAGAGGCAGCAAAAACTGCGATTGGTGTCTACATCTGTCCTTCAACAGGGCGAGACAGCCTAGTTGACGCTGAAGGATATGGATTCACTGACTACTCGGCACCAGTAACGGTCAGACCTGGTTTGAGTGGCGATCCAGATCAGCCAAGATTCAAATGCGTACTCAACGGCGATTCAAAAAGGCGCATTGGTTCGATCTCCGACGGTACGAGTAACACCATCGCAATGGCTGAAGACGCGGGTCGTGCTGACGTTGATACTGGTGGTTTCATGATCATCAAGACCGAGACCATGGATGACGGAACTTCGGCTGATCGTCGATCGTGGGCTTGGGCGGATCCTGACAACGCGTTCAACGTCGATAAATTGGTTAACAACAATCAATCTCCTCGCGGAGGACCTCCGGGATGTACTTGGGATATCGTTAACTGCGGCCCCAACGAAGAGACATTCAGTTTCCACCCCGGTGGTGCCAACGCGGCTTTGGCTGACGGAAGTGTTCACTTCATTAGTGCCGATGTCAATTCCGTAGTGTTTGCAGCATTGATGAGCAAAGACGGCGGAGAAGTTGTTTCAGTCCTCGACGCGAGATAGTCGGTCGAAAGCAAGAGAAACTTTTCGTGTTCGAAACTATCCCACAGCGCAGTTTGTGGGATAGTTTTTTGTGCGCGACAACCGCCCATGGACTTTGATACCGTTCGAAGGATTGCAGGAAGGCATTGCATGATGTTTGTCGTTAACGCCTTTTAAGTGTGTGTTGCGAAGAACGAAGTACACCGGTTTCTTTAGTGGATAATTTTCGCGTCGGCCCGCTACCAGCTTGGAAAGCTGGGCGACAATGTCGCTCGGTTCTCCGAACCGAAAGCGAGCGGGGGTGAAGCATCAACTTTCGAGCGAAGGTTTCATCTAGAGTCACTAATGTTCTTTCATCTCACCATCATTTCGTAACGTGGCTTTTACCATCGAACATTCGGTTCCCGCCCGCTTCATCGTAAACCGCGTAGTCGAATCCGGGCTGGATGCAGAAGCCGCCAGTTCGACCCTGTTTGTCGATCGCGATGAAGCCAACTTGAATCTCTTTCCAATCTGGCGTCTTTTCAATTACGCGCTGCGTTGCCAAACGGCAAGCGTCCTCGGGTGAGTTTCCCTGTCGCATCAATTCAACGACCAGAAAACTTCCAACGGCGCGAATGACTGCTTCTCCAACACCGGTCGCGGTCGCGGCACCGACTTCGTTGTCAACATAGAGACCGGCACCAATGATCGGAGAATCGCCGACGCGACCAGGAAGCTTCCACGCCATGCCGCTGGTGGTGCAAGCGCCCGAGAGGTTTCCTTTTGAGTCAATTGCCAGCAAGCCGATCGTGTCGTGGTTCTCGATGTTGATCGTGCGCGATTTGATTGCGTCGGGATGAGCGGACTTCCATTTTTCGTATTCGGCTTTGGCATTTTCAGTCAGCAAGGTTTTCTTTGGGACACCGTTTTCAACCGCAAACAGCTGAGCCCCTTTTCCGACCAGCATCACATGCGGAGTCTTCTCCATCACCATGCGTGCAACAGAGATCGGATTTTCGATCTCTTCAATCGCCGCGACCGAACCGCAGTCACCTTTCTCGTCCATGATGCAAGCGTCGAGCGTCACAACTCCAGAAGCATCCGGCCAACCTCCGATGCCGACGCTGGAAACGGCAGGATCCGATTCCGTTACGCGAACACCGGTTTCCACAGCGTCCAGCGCACGACCACCGTTGGACAGAACTTTCCAGGCAGCATCGTTGGCGGCCAAACCGTGTCTCCACGTGGAAATGACCACGGGCCGAACGGGTTCGGCATGGTTCGCGTTGACGATTGAGGAAGATGTCGATGTGGCGATCGATCCAGCGGCGGCCGCAGCGCCAGTGCCGATGAAGTGTCTTCGCGAAATCATAGTTGTACTCCTGTCGAACCCGAATTGATGGTAACTTCTTGCGAATCGTATCCAATACTTATCCCCTATCGTACTGGAAGTCATGTTCGGTTGGTTTCGCAAACGTCGTCGCAAGAAGATTCTCGCCCAAGCTTGGCCAGAACCGTGGGACCTTCATCTGCAACGCAACGTTCGGTTGACTTGGCAGATGAGCGAAACGCAAATGCAATCGTTAAAGAGTCGCGTCAAAGTTTTCGTTGTTGAAAAGCATTGGGAAGGCTGCGAGGGGCTAAAGCTAACCGAAGAAATGAAAGTCACCGTCGGGGCTCAAGCCTGTCTGATGTTGCTGGGCGTGAATGACTACTACTTCGACAACGTGAAAACGATCCTTGTTTATCCCCGAGCCTTCCGACGCGAAGTAGGTGATGGCGTCAACGAAGGACAATCCCAACATCGCGCCGGCGAAGCGTGGCAAGGCGGGCCAATCATTCTGTCGTGGAAGGATTCGCTCGAAGGAGGTCGCAATGAAGACGACGGCCAGAACGTAGTGATTCACGAATTCGCGCATGCACTTGATGGGCTTGATGGCGAAATGGGAGGCAGTGTCATGTTTGACGACGCGGCATCTACTCAGGCATGGGGACGAGTCGTCGAAGAGGGTTATGCTGAACTTTGCGAAGCGAAAGAAATGGGCCGCAGGACTTTGCTCGATCACTACGGTGCCACAAATCGAGCCGAGTTCTTTGCCGTCGCGACAGAAACGTTTTTCGAACAGCCGAGTGAACTTTCACGGGAACATGCGGAACTGTTTTCGTTACTTAAAAAGTACTATCGTGTCGATCCAACCGATTGGCAGCGTCGACGATGAATCGAAGCTTGATCGAGAACGCTCTTGCGAGCCCTCATCCAGATGGCTGGGTTTCTGAAATGAGTTCATCAAAGATCCCGCGCCCGGAGAGCCGTCCGAAAGGGCTCCCCGGCGAGGGGCGCCAAGCCGCAGTGATGCTGTTGATCTTTCCATGTCGTGTAAGTGATTCGCTGCACACAGTTTTGACGCGCCGCAAAGATGACCTGCAGCATCACCCCGGACAGATTTCGCTTCCTGGTGGTCGTCATGAAGAAGGCGAAACGATCGAACAAACATCGCTTCGCGAAGTCGAAGAAGAGATTGGTGTGGATCGAAATTCGATGGAGATACTGGGATCACTTAATACTGTCTACGTCCCACCATCAGACTTCACCGTGACTCCGTTTGTGGGATGGCTATCAAAAGAGCCAACATTCATTCTGCAAGCTGATGAAGTCGCTGAAATAATTCGCGTTCCGGTATCTCATTTTCGCGACCGTTCGAATCGGCGAAATTCCTCCGTCACCAGCGATACGAAAACTCGTGAAGTCCCTTGGTTTTCGATCATGGAACAGCAGGTTTGGGGAGCGACGGCCATCATTGTCGACGACTTTGTCCAGCGTTTAGAGGCGGTTTCGAAAACCTGACGCGATAAATGAGTGGGACGAAAGGCTCTTACACAGCTATAATATCGATTCCCCCTTTCCGTCAGGCATTTTCATCTTCGGCCGGTGACGCGAACTTCAATGCTGGTTTTGACTACGGTGGCGACGGGAACATCAACGTGTTTGACTTGCTTTCGTTCAGACAGAACTTCGGAGAAACGCTACCGTTCGTGTAGGGAACCGTGGCCTAAGCTTCTAGCCTGTGGACATGCAGATCACAGGCTAGAAGCGCTAGAAGCCTATGCCATCTGTAGTAAACTGCTGCCGCAAAACCGCTGCAATTGATGGGGACGAACCGCTAACGCATGGCTATAATGGAATCCCCACCATTCTTCCTTATATGGCGATTCATCCATGAGCGACTTTTCAGCCAGACGTCGATCGAAGCGAACCAAACAAGCTTCCTACCAAGCACTCGAGCCCCGTCAGCTGCTGGCTGCGGCACCGATTATCTCCGAGTTCCTTGCGTCCAATAGTAGTGGTTTCACAAACGACAATGGAAACCAAAGTGATTGGATCGAGATTTACAACGCTGGCGACGCGTCAATAAACCTTGCTGGTTACACATTGACTGATGACGTCGACGAAACGGACAAATGGACGTTTCCATCAGTGACGCTCAATGCAGGCGATTTTCTTGTTGTGATTGCAGACGACGATGATGCTCCGACGACAGGAGTCAATCTTTACACCGGATTCAAACTGAGTGCCTCCGGTGAGTATGTTGGGCTCTATAACACTGCAGGTACCGTCGTATCGGAGTACTCCGTTGGCGGAGGTGACTACCCAGCGCAATTTACTGATGTCTCTTACGGAGTACGTTTCGATACCGGCAACTTCGATCAAGTCAGCTACTTCGCAACGCCAACTCACCTCGGCGCGAATGCCAATCCCGTTGATGGATTGGTCGATCGTGTCATCGTGAGCCAGCCCGCCGGATTTCATGAAGCGGCATTCGATGTGACTTTGTCGTCGACGACTCCAAGCGCGACAATTCGATACACGCTTGACGGTAGTACGCCTTCGGCAACCAACGGAGTCATCTACACGTCGCCGATCACGATTTCCAGTACGTCGACTTTACGAACCATCGCAACCAAAGCAAATTATCTTAGTGTTCCCGATCGAACGACTTCGTACATCTTCATTGATGACGTGGTGAATCAGTCGCTCGATGGATCCGCACCCGCGGGTTGGCCAACGACATGGGGCGCTAACGACGTTGACTACGGAATTGATCCCGATGTGATTGCGACCGAGGGATTGCAAACGATCAAGGACGCGCTGGTTTCGATTCCGACTTGGTCGGTAACGACGGATCTGGACAATCTCTTTGACGCAACCAGCGGAATCTATGCCAACGCTCAGGAACGTGGAATCGAATGGGAAAGAGCCGCTTCGGTCGAACTAATCAATCCCGATGGCTCGGAAGGATTCCAAGTCAATGCTGGCCTGCGAATCAAAGGGGCCTACAGTCGACGCCCAGAGAATCCAAAGCACTCGTTCAAAATTTACATGCGTAACGAGTATGGCGATTCGGAGTTGAACTATCCAGTTCATGGTGACGAAGGAGTCGACACGTTTCAAAAGCTCGACCTCCGCACGGCGCAAAATTGGTCATGGGCTTTCAACGGCACCACTTCCGCTCAATTCGTTGAAGATGAACTTGCTCGCGAAAACATGAAGGACCTTGGTCAGCCCTACACCCGCAGCGTTTGGTTTCACCTTTACCTCAACGGCCAGTACTGGGGCATCTTCCAAACTCAAGAACGTCACGACGATAATTTTGCAGCCAGTTATTTTGGTGGCGACCCGGAGGACTATGACGTCATCAAGGCGCGGCCCGGGACAAATGAAGTGGTTGATGGAAATTTTGACGCCTATGAGCGACTGTTCGAACAAGCCATTGCACTCGATGCCGATGGTTCGACGCCGAACTTCGTGAACCACGATGCTTATATGAGAGCCCAAGGGCTCAATCCGGATGGAACACGCAATACAGATTTCGAAGTGTTGCTGGATGTCGACAATTTGATCGACTACATGACGGTGCAGCTACTGGGAGGGAATCGTGACGGACCAATTGGAATGTACTCCAATCCGGCAAACACGGGATTGAACAACTTTTTCACGATGCGCGATCGGACCGGTGATCAAGGGTTCCAGTTCTTCGCACATGATTCGGAACACATGTTGCGCGACGTGAACGAAGATCGAATTGGGCCGTTCAACCATTCGAATTTTGATCAAGCCGATTACTTCAATCCGCAGACGCTGCATCAGAAATTGATGGCGAATCAAGAGTATCGCACCGCGTTTGCGGACAACGTGCAAGAACACTTCTTTAACGGTGGTACACTTTCGGCTCAGGCCCAGATAGACAAAATGTACGAACTGGCGGCTGAAATTGACACCGCCATCTACGCTGAATCAGCGCGTTGGGGTGATGCCAAGGTCACCAATCCGAGATTGCGTGCGACTTGGTTGGCTCGTTTGGCTGACCTAGAGAACAACTATTTTCATCAACGCGAAGCGGTTGTTCTGCAACAGTTCCGTGACGCGATTATCGAAAATCGAGACGCATTTGGGAACTACACAATTGATCAAGATGCTCCTCTGTTTCCGTGGCTTGATGCACCAGAATTTTTCGTCGACGGTGCTGAACAAAGTGGCGGATTGTTTGATATTGGCGATGAGCTACAAATCGCGGCCAACGACGGAATCATCTATTACACGCTCGACGGAAGTGATCCGCGGTTGTTGGGTGGTGGCGTTAGTTCAGATGCTTTGATCTATGATGGCTCATCCGTCGAAGAGACTGTGCTGGAGAGCGAATCTGTTTGGAAGTACTTAGATAACGGTTCCAATCAAGGAACTGCCTGGCGTGGAACGTCATTCAATGACAATTCTTGGAGTAGCGGCAATGCCGAGCTTGGCTACGGCGATGGTGGTGAGAACACGACTGTTTCTTTCGGAAGTGATTCCAACTTCAAACACGTGACGACTTATTTTCGAAAGACGTTCAACGTTGCCGCAGGTGACTACTTGGGTGCGACACTGCAGTTGCGCCGCGACGATGGTGCGGTTGTCTATCTCAATGGAGTTGAAATCGCGCGAGATAATCTCCCTGGTGGCACGATCAATTTCACCACATTTGCCAATACGTTTGCCAGCGACGACGGAGAAACTTGGCATGAATTCAGCTTTGACCCGAGCCTGTTGGTTGAAGGCGACAACACATTGGCCGTCGAAATCCACCAAGTCAGTCGAACCAGCAGCGACATTAGTTTCGATGCCGAAGTGATCCTCTCAACGGCGATCACCGGTGATCCGATCGTGCTGAACGATTTGACGACCGTGAGTTCACGTGCACTGGCAAGTGATGGAACGTGGTCTGCTCTGCACAGGGCGACCTATTTCCTTGAGTCGGCCACTCAGTCGAACATTCGCATCAGCGAGATCAACTACAACCCATACGATCCATCATCCTCTGAAATCGCAGCCGGATTTGATGATGCAGATGATTTCGAATTTCTTGAACTGGTGAACTCTCATCCAACGGGTTCGGTGAACTTAAGCGGTATGCAGTTAGCTGACGGAGTAACGTATACCTTCGGCAATGTTTTGCTTGGTCCCGGCGAACGGGTTGTCGTCGTAGAAGATGCTGGTGCCTTCGCAGAGCGTTATGGAACATCAGTGACACCATTAGGTGAATGGACTGGTGGACTAAGCAACAGCGGCGAAACGTTGGATTTATTGGAAAGCGATGGCAGCGAAGTGATGTCAGTATCGTGGGCCGACAGCGGATTGTGGACCGTAGCCGCAGATGGCAACGGCGCTTCATTGGTGCTGGACTCAGTATCAACGAACTCATTACGTCTTGGTAAGTACTACAGTTGGCGTACGAGCACCGAATACGGCGGCACGCCCGGCACAGCGGATTCCGCGGCCTCAGGCGTGGTGATCAACGAAGTGTTAGCCCACACAGATTCACCGAACGTGGATTCAATTGAACTATTCAACTCATCGAGCAGCGCGATCAACATTGGTGGTTGGTATCTGAGTGATTCAGGCACGAACCCTTTCAAGTACCAAATAACCGGCTCAACGATTCTTGGGCCGGGACAATATCGAGTCTTCGACGAAAGTGACTTCAATCCGAATCCGACGAATCCGGGTCCGAATGATTTCGCCTTGAGTTCCCTTGGGGATCAGGTTTACCTGACACGTAACGTCGGCGGCAATGCAGCATTCGAAGACGTGGTTGATTTCGGATCAACCTTCAATGGTGAATCCCTCAGTCGCACACCAGACGGCACTGGCCGATTGCTTCCAAGCAGCGAACCGACGCTTGGATCGGCAAACGCTTCGCCTCGGGTTGGTCCACTGGTGATCAGCGAAGTCAACTATCATCCGGAAGATCCATCAGCCGCAGCGGTCGCCATTTTCACGGGGATAACAGCGAAAGATCTTGAGTTCGTGGAAATCAAGAACCCAACGACTCAGACGATTGATCTTTCGGATTGGCGCCTTCGAGGCGAAGTAGATTTCGACTTTGGTTCCGGCACGATGGTTCCGGGAGAGACGATTGTTGTCGTGACTTTTGATCCGGCTCTCCCAGAGAACGGGACATTGTTATCGGCTTTCCGAACTCACTACGGCATCGACAATTCGGTAAGCATCTTTGGCGCAGAAACGGGTGACAACCTGAGTAACGACTTCGGTCGGGTCGCCTTGCAACAAGCCGATGCTCCACCGGCAAGCGATCCCACGGTGACTCCTTGGGTACTGGCTGACGAACTGGTTTACGATGATCTTTCTCAGTGGCCCACATCGGCCGATGGCACAGGCCCATCGCTCAATCGAGTTGCCTCTGGTACCGAAGGAACGCTGGCTTCGAACTGGACCGGCAATGCACCAACGCCAGGCGATTACTTTGGAAGCGAGACCGCTCCGACGCTTGAAAGCTTGACGATCAACGGCGGACAGGCTCAGCGATCTTCAGTTGACCGCATCGTTCTGACGTTCAGCGGTTCGGTGGACATCGATCCGGACGCTTTCGGTATCGTTCAGCGTAGTGATGGTGAAGGAGTCCCTACGGGCACACTACTTTCTTCAAGCTTCGCTTGCACGAAGGATGGCGACACGATCGTGACACTGACGTTCAGTAGTTCCATCCGCAACGCGGCAGGCTTTCTTGAAGACGGAAACTATCAGCTGACGGTCGATGGTTCGAAGATTCGACGCACCGGTACGGGTCTGACCCTTGGCGGGGATTATGTTTATGGAGACAGCGTTGACGAGCCGTTTTACTCGCTGTATGGGGACAACAATGGCGATCGCAGGGTGAATGTGTTTGACCTGTTAGCTTTCCGTCAGGCATTTTCATCTTCGGCCGGTGACGCGAACTTCAATGCTGGTTTTGACTACGGTGGCGACGGGAACATCAACGTGTTTGACTTGCTTTCGTTCAGACAGAACTTCGGAGAAACGCTACCGTTCGTGTAGGGAACCGTGGCATAAGTCCAGCCTGTGGACATGCAGATCACAGGCTAGAAGCGCTAGAAGCCTATGCCACCTGTAGTAAAAACGCCGCGGCCACCAGCAACATCGCGGCCCAATCGCGTGGTCCCAGTCGATGGCTGTCTGCACGGAATTTTAAAAACCCCAACAGTGCTCCCGTAGGGCAGCCGTAGCGGCAATAGGCCATGGGCGAAAATATCGACGCGATCAATCCGATCGCAAAGACACCGATCGTAGCCCAGCCCGCGACACGAAATGCAAATCCGTCAAAGGGTTCGATGCTGGCCAAGTTGAAGTTTGACTTGGAAAGAGCTGCCAAAACAACCAACAGCAAAAGCGCAAATGGAATCCACTTCAAGGCGCGATCGATTGCTTTGGGAATTGAAACTTTCCAGCCGATCCGTTTCCTTGTTAGTTGCTGCATCGCGCCAAAGGGGCAGATGTGATGGCAGTAAGGTTGATGTTTGGTGAACATCGGAATCGCTAGGGCAGCCAGAGAAAGAAAAACCAGCCCCGGCGCGACGCTCCAGGGAATCGCGCTTGTTGACCATCCAACAATCGAAGCTTGCGAAATCATGTGGCCGTTAATGAATCCGAGAAACACTATCACAGCCAGCAGATAGGCGAATCGAAGCTTTTTGAATTTGCCGAATCGCCCAAATGAAAACATGACTCCCGCGATCGTGAGTAAAACCGTAACAATGTCGGCCCACCACGAAATCGGCCGGCGAGCGATATTCTTGGCCGCGTTGTCGATAGGTTGTAGAGCACCTTTCGCAGCCAGAGGCAAACTTTCCGCAACGCTCATGCTGGTCATGGTTGCTCCCGACACACCATCGATACCGTTTTCTTCTGGCGTTAGCTGTGCAATCTCTTGCAGTGTTTTGCCGACGTAGAGCTTTTGAAAATACCGGTCGTCATCGAGGTAGTTGGCGTACGGTTGGTTCTCGTAAGTTTGATCAACGATCAGTCCAACACATTTTCCTTCGGCGTCGAAACCGGCCAACGTCATCGTTGGGCCTTGGTAACCAGAAATTTGATCGGCGAATGGAGTAGTCGCCATCACAAAACCAGCCAAATCTGAATCACAATATACGTTCCAAATGTTCGGACGATCGGTTGCTTCAATTCGTGAAACTCGAGCGACTGAATCAAATAATGCGCTAACGTTGTGCGGATGAGGTTGAGCCATGAACTTAAGCGACGGAGCACTGGCTCCCATGCGATTGGCAACTGAAGAAACAATCGCATAGCTCGTAAGCGTGGCTCCAGAGACGGCATCGATATCTTGCCATTGATCGGTTTCGCCAAACCCGATACCACGGAATGATTCGGCGAACGTTGGATCGTTTTTCACAGCCGCGACGTGGTCGATTGTATCGCCGCTATTTGCGACCTCAATCGAGACAATTTTGCTTTGTTCATCAAGGACGATCCAACAATTGGTCGGCCCGGAATAGCCAATGATGTGATCACTTTGGGGAGAGGTTTGAATGACACTGCCGATCGTGTTATCGGAAGCATTGTAAATCAGGTTGTCACCCAATCGCTTGCAACCAAAAATTGCACCGGGAATGGATTGATCAACGAACTCAGCCACTTCCGGATTCGCCGTGAAGTCAATGTCGTCTGCAGTTGTTTGCTTGGAAGCGTCGCGAATCATCCACAACACGGCAACAAAAAGCGCGACGCGCAAGCCATGAACGAAGAATCGTTGCAGCTTTGGATTGCGGACGCGCGTTAGTTTGGGCACTGGATAGCCAAGTTCTACTTCGAGCCGAGTTCTACTTCGTAACTTTTAAAACATAAGCATATTCTGAAGGATGCGTTTGTCTTTCTTTTCCGAAACGTGTCCGGTGGAGACGCCGGTTGGCCCTTCGCCGAACGTTTTCCAGTAAGTCGTGTCGTAGATGGACTCGCCGTTGATCTTCAGCCACGAACCGATCGCTTTGAGGATAGCCGTGTCCTCTTCGGGGATCGTTCCGTCGGCACGTGGACCAACGTTGAGCAACAGACATCCGTTTTTGCTGACGATATCGATCAAGTCATCCACCAAACGATCAGCTGTTTTGTACTTTTGGTTTTCCGTGTAACCCCATGAACTGGAACTGACGGCGGTATCAGTTTGCCAAAACGGCTTGCGAATCTCAGCCATCTTCGAACGCTCTTTGTCCAGTACAGCGGCCTTCTCTGGGAACGCGCCCCACTTGTAGTTGATGATACCCATCGCTTCGTTGCCAGAAGTCTGGTTGTAGTAATAGGCTGCAAATTTTTGCAGATGCGGAGCGAATGGATTTTCGTCATATTTTTGCTCTCGCAATCCAGGTGTGATGCCGAAGTCGAACCAGAAAACATCTGGCTTGTACTTGTCGACCAATTCGCAAGATCGAGCCAACCAGTCGTCTTTGAACTGTTCGTCTTGAGGAACAAACTTCTTTTGATATTCAGAGGCTCCCTCTTCGAACAGAAACGGCATCGGACGACCGTAAAGTTCAGCGTACTGCGGATCGGAGTTGTCGAAGTCTTCGCTACGAACGTAGAACATCCAGTTGAATGCTCGATGGCTGCTGACGCCGAACTTCATGCCCTCGGCGCGAACGGCTTTTGAAAGTTCATCAATGATGTCCCGCTTTGGTCCTTTTTCCGAAGCATCCCAGCTGGTGTAGTCCGACGCGTACATCGGAAAGCCGTCGTGGTGCTCTGCGACGGGAATGACGTAGCGAGCGCCGGTGTCTTTGAAAAGTTTCGCCCACTGAGCGGCGTCGAATTTTTCTGCTTTGAATTGCGGAATAAAGTCCTTGTAGCCAAACTTCTTTTGCGGGCCGTACTTTTCGACATGGTGTGCGAAGAAATTATCGCCGCGACGTTTTGTATCGATGTACATCTGCCGCGGATACCACTCGCTGCCGAACGCCGGCACACTGTAGGCGCCCCAGTGAATGAAGATGCCGAATTTGGCGTCCTTGTACCACTGCGGAATTTCGTAATTTTCGAGCGACTTCCAATTGGCTTCGAATGGGCCCTTTGCAACCGCGGCATCAATTTTCTCAACCGCCGGAGCAACCGCAGGATGCGGCTTCATTGGGTCATGCGTTTGGGCGGAAGCGAAGTTTGCGAACAGGATTACTGCAAGGGCTGCAGAAAGTGCGGATTTCAAGAACACGAATCACCTCGGTCAACGAATGGTCAGTAAGCACATCCATCTTAGCAGGCCAACAGGACGCGGCCATTGAGCGATTCAAATATCTGCCAAGGCAAATACAAGCCCGAAGCGCGCGAGCGCGAGCGAGTGGTTCGTCAGCGAGTGAAAGCTGGGCAGAAGCAGTAAAATGGTTACCGTAGGACCACTGGCTTGCGCTCTTGCGTTTTGGGCTTGTATTGCTCAGTCGCGATGCTGACACCAAGCCCGGACTTCTCCGTCGCGGATTTCAACCGAAATGTAATTTGGATTGCAGCAGACGGGACAATCCTCCCAGTACTGTTGGTTTTCACCCTGTGTTGGGTCGATCGGAATCACGATCTCTTCGCCGCAGGAATCACAAATGTAGGATGCTTCGTCGTCCATAGGTTTAGGCTTCGATTCCAAATGGTTCGTCAATCGAATGAGATGGCTGAGTAAACCATTCCGGTCCGGATTCTGTCATGAAGAAATGGTCCTCGAGCCGGATTCCAAATTGATCGGGAATCACGAGCATCGGTTCACTACTGAAAACCATGCCGACGTCCAACGGTGTTTTGTCGCCGCGTACCAAATTCGGACCCTCATGAATGTCGAGCCCGCAGCCGTGACCTGTACGATGCGGCAAGCCAGGAAGTTTGTAGTCGGGCCCGTAACCAGCGCTTTCGAGTGATGCTCGCGCGGCGTTGTCACAGACTTCACATGGTTCACCGATTTTGGCTGCATCGAAGGCAGCGATCTGAGCCGCTTTTTCGACGTCCCACGCTTTGCGATGTGCTTCGGTTGGTTCGCCGAAGCAGAAGCTCCGCGTGATGTCCGAATTGTATCCGTCGAGCAAGAAACCCGTGTCGATCAAAACCCAATCGTTTTCGCGAAGCGTTTGAGCGTCTTTGACTCCGTGTGGAAACGATGTTCCGACATCAAACAGCACGATGCAGAAGTACGATCCTTTTGGCGCGCCAACCTTGCGGTGTGCCTTGTCGATAAAGTCCACTACTTCCGGCGTCGTGATCCCGGGCCGAAGGATCGAAGCCGCGGCAGCATGCACGGCTAGCGTCATTTCATGAGCACGGCGAATCAAGTTGATTTCGGCCATTGATTTTCGGCTGCGCAATTGTTGCGTTAGTGGTTGAGCGTGACCAAGTTTCAAGTCGGGGTTCGCCGATTGAATGCCGTTGACGATGAAGTACGGAGTGACTTCATCGATCAAGAACTCTTTTGCCGAGGCTTCCATCGAAGTCAGAACGCGACCGAGCAAAGCGTACGGGCTCTCGTGTTCTTCCCAAGCTTGAATCTCGGCTGGAATCTTCCAGTAGTCGCGAAGCGTATCGAGCTCAAACTTGGGCGCGATGTAGCAGATCTCTCCTTCTGCCGGAACGATTACCGCGACCATTCGTTCACTGGGATTCCATTTCAGCCCAGTGAAGTAATATAGGTTTGTCCCGGCATGCAGATAGACCGCACCGACGCCTTTTTCTTGCATCAGTGCCTGCAGTCTTTCGAGCCGCTGCTCGAATTCTTCCGTCGCAATTGACGGCACACCACTGGTCATATCCGACAGCTCACCAAGAGCTTGCCCGATGGTTTTTCCGCCGACGCCTATCGTTCCATTTGCCATTAACTCGCCTGTTGATCTGAGAATTTTCCCACATCATAACCGGAACTGTAAACGACGTGCGGGGGAGATAACGGACGATTGATGCCTCTAACGGTCAAGAACGCGATTCGGAATGGCAAATGCGTAAATCACAGTTTCCTGTTCGGGAACGAAGTCGTTATCTGATGCAACCAAGAGAAGTCGGTGCTGATCATCGATGTCTGGCCCGAAAGCTAATCCTTCGATTTTCTCCGGCATCTTTTCACCTGATAAACCCCATCGCTCGTCAAGCAGATCAACGAGGACCGTTTTCGCAACAGGCTTGATTTCAACGGGCAGATCTTGTCGCGGCAGCTGAGCCACGGAAGATACATCCGAAGCGAATTCTTTGGAAATCAGCATCAACTTCTTGAATCCAGCGTTTTCTCCAGCTTCGCCATCGCGTTCGATGACAACGAATCGGTGGCGGCCACAGCTTAGAAGTTCGTTGAGCTTGTTCGACTCGCTATCAAGGTGATACACGAACTCTTTACCGAACTTGCTTTCAACATCGAACGAAGGGAGCCGACAATTCAATCCGGTTGGTTTCTGGTCCATCGACTCGCGAAAAGAATCTTGCAGCAACGGACTCTGCATCAATCCGAATAGTTGCTGACCATCACCAGAGATCGCCAATCCTTCCATGCCACGGTTCGTCGCACGTCCGGTCTCATTTTTTGGATTCTCTGTGATTTTTGAAACGTCCGGATTTGAAACGAGGAACCGTTTCGGAACTTGAAGCTCCTGAACGAACTGACCGCTGGATGTGAATTCGATCACACGCGGGCCGTACTCGTCGGAAACGAACAGGTTTCCTTCTTTCCCGACACGAATTCCTTCGGGATCAAAGCGGCGAGTACGAAAATCAGTTTGCTCGTACGCTGACGCGAACCCGGTAAACGGAATTCCTCTGTGGTCACGAAGCAAAACAGTGTCAAGAAGTTCCGTCTTGATCGGCGAGTCACCATCCAGATCGACGATCACGCGTACTTTTTGAACACGGCACGTCCAATCAACGGCACCATCAAGTGGTCCGCGATCTGGAAGCATCCAGTAGATGTCTTCGGTGCCGGTCCACGCAATCGCGGAGATTCCACCGAGCAAGTCATTGGAAAACGTACGGCCTTCAGGGATCTCGTCAGAACTGGTTCCTTCAAGCGGTACCAGTGTTTGATTCAATCCAGAAAGATCACGGGCATCGCCCGCAATGGCACCAACGCCTAGCAATCGAATCGGAGAATTATTCTCTTCCGCGTTCACGTCAATCTGTGTCACTGTAAGTTGCAACGATAGGCAGATTGTTACGATAAGAAGTCTGTTTAGTTTCATGGCTTAGTACTCCCCAACAACTTCGCCGCCAGCACGAGTGCAGAGGCTTACGAATGTTCGGGCGTCGATCGAATCGCTGATGAAGTGAGCTGATCCATCAGCCATTGCGAAGCAGGCACCGCCTGGGTGAAAACTGTAAGCTTCACTAACATTAACCGCGTTGATCATGACTGGACCGTACTTGTTCAGTCCATCACCCGTCGCACCGTTGATGCTGAATCCACAGTCGGGATCGGCCCAGCCAGTACCATCTGTAGGACAAAGCCGACCATCGAAGTTAACTACTTTGTCATCGGTGTAGTTTGCGAAATCTTCCATCGTCATGCGACCTCCAGCGATGTAGACGTCCGGCTGGCCGGCACACTCGGCTACGTATAGCGTGTTACTTGTTCCGTCAGTCGCGCGTGAGATTGGGTTCTTTTCGAACTTCGAAAGCAAACCCGAACGAGCGTATTTGCCTGGATCATCGATATTTAAAACGTCGGTGTAGACCTTCTTCTTAACTTCGTTGATCGATCCGTAGTCTCCAGCGGCAGCGCCGACACAGTGATAAGGATCGGCCGATTCAGTTGGCGAAGAAGGACACTTAAAGAGTTGTAGCGATTGTGAAATCACGGTGGAATTGTTTGAGTTCTCACTGTCGAACCATGGATAGTCGAAATCGAATTGATTCGAAAGATTTCCTTGTTCGACGAAAGGCAGAATTAAAGTCGTCCAACTTTGAAAGGCAGTTTCGGCACCAGGATGATTCGTTCCGCTCGATGGAATTGGCTGATCGTCGGGTGCGAGGCGACTTGGCGGGAACGCCATGTGAGCGCTTTCGTAGTTGTGCAATGCGAGGCCAAGCTGTCGCATATTGTTAAGGCAGTTGACTCGTCTGGCTGCTTCTCGAACCGACTGAACGGCCGGCAACAGCATTCCAATCAAGATGCCGATGATGGCGATGACCACCAACAATTCAACCAATGTAAATCCGTCACGTTTGATTCCGTTACTCATGTTTTTCCTTTGCAACTTTTGGTTTTTGCTCTCTACCGTATTTGGTAGGGACGTTTGTTACCGAAACAGTGTTAAGAAAACATGAAGGCAAAAAGAAGAAAGCTCGAACATTTGTCCGAGCTCTAAAGGATGCACAGTTGTGTCTGTTGAGCCCGCTAAAACGCGACGCGAACCGCTTTGTTAAGAACTGTTAGTTTTGTGTTAAGAATCCCAAAACAGAGATGCCACAATGCCTTAGCTGGTAGTGAACGTTTTCGATTCAACCTTCGCGCCATCGAAAGCAGTTGCGATCACTGTTGAGCCAGCCTCAATATCAACCATCGCTTGAGCTCGGACGGAGCCGTCGTCAGCAGATCGCGTTGCCAGAATTGGTTTGCCGGAAGTATCCGAGAATCGTACGTCGGCCAAGGGCAATGTTTTGAAAGCTGCTACCGTGCTGAAGTTTGTTCGACCGGTCTGAGCAGAGGTCACTTCCAACGCGCCACCGCCGCGAGGTGTTTCGCTTGGCGGATCGATCAAGTTGCGGATTCGCATGCCGATGGTCGGTTCGACTTTGGCGGGATCGAACTCCATTTCTAAAAAGTTCCAGTAATATGGTTGGCCTTTGACCGGCGGTTCGAGTTTGTGATTCGAATACTTGGCGTGATAGAGCGCGTGAATTTCCAGCTCGCGATCGTCGACGTCTTTCATCTTAGGGCCGAAGCCGGGAATTACGGCGCGACCACCTGATCGACCGATCGGACCGAAGCTGCACTCAACGACGCGATGTTCCTGATTCGTTATGATGCAACCATTGTGAACGTCGCCGTAAACAGTCGCGCATCCTTGCCGCGAACCAAGCAACTCCAACACGCGATCTGAACCGGCTTTCACCCAACCGGCGTAATCCGCTGCCACGCGATCACGTTCGCTGAACTTCATTGGATGATTCTTGCTTTCGGTTTTGCCGTTCTTGCCACCGGTCCAAATGGTGTGCATGCCGGAAATTCCAGTCAGACAAATCAGCGGCGATGAATCGGTGGCCAACTGTTCTTGCAGCCACGCGAATTGTTCTTCGCCCAACAAACTGCGCGTCGGATCGGTGCGGCCGTAAAGACTTTTGAACTCGCCCCAACCGGCATCGTCCCACATGTCGACGTCTTGACTACTTCGCCACAGGCGCGAATCGCAAACGATCAACGTGAAGTCTCGCAGCGGCATCTTCCAAGCCCGCCATTTCTTCGGGTTGATCGTTGGATCGACTTCTTCGGCGCCGGTGGTTAGATGATGCACGATTTGAAAGTTCCGCCGCATGTAGTCGCGATCTTGACCGAGACCTTCAACGTTGCGAATCGCGATCTGTTCAGGGCCTTTCACATCGTCCATGCCGTAGTCGTGATCGCCCGGGTTGATCACGTTCCAGTGCCGCATCATTTGCCAGCGACTGGTCGGTCCGCAAATCGAATGCGCGACGATGTTGTATGCGTCGGGTGTGCTTGGTGGGTACATGACCAACTCCATGTACCAAACGTCGTCTTCCCAAACCATGATTTGGAAATCGTAGTCTTCGAGATGTTTGTAAGCATCGACCGTTGGCTGGTCCCGCAAAATCCAATCGTCTCGTCGTCCCGCCATCTTCCAAGATCCATCGACGCGTTGTTGAAGTCCTTCGTTGATCGCGTGGCAGCTGAGTCCGCACATCTTGTAAGGCGCCTTGAGTTGCGGAAGTCGTCCGACGTAGTTGCCTCCTCCGGGAACGTCGCCAACGAAGCCCGAACCCGGTCCGCAGGCGTCGGTGCCAACGCGAGAGTCCGCCGTTACGTTGACGCCGTCTTTCCAAACGGTGTAGTACATCGTCTTTTCGGCGGGGCTGGTGGGAAGCGTCGCCAAAATCACCGACGTGTTGCTGCGCCACGCGTTGTTGACGATCGGTGCCGTGCCCGCAACGGGAACGAATTCCCAGCCACCGTCTGGCTCCGCCGAATCGGAAACGCGAAGTTCGGCTTTCGAACCGTCGGAGGCAAACATGCCAACGAACTTGACGGTCCAGTTGCCTTCTTTGTTTTGCGTTAGTGAATCACCCAGCGGATAACAGCTCAAACAATCGGCGACACCGATATTGAGCGGTTTGTTTGCTTGTGGGTCAACGTTGAATTCAGAAACTTCGAAATCGATCGTGCCTTGAGAAGTCACGCCAACGTATCCAGAAGCCATCGTTGAGGCAACCGTTTGCTCGATCTTGAACGACTCACCGCCGACCGACATGGTGCCGACGATATTTGAGTTTTCTCCTGCGGGCTGAACTTCGATTTTGAATTCGCAGGTATCGCCGGGTTTTAAGTTTGGCGCATCAATTTCTTTAGAAAGTTGATCGCCTTTCTTACCGGGGAAAATCAAACGTAGCTTTTGATCATCGGACCAAACGAAACGAATCACGTTGATCAACCGAGTGTAGCTTTCATAGATGCTTTTGGCTCCAAACGCCAAACCGAATTGGCCATAGCCATCGTTGAACATTTTCCACTTCGGATTATCACCTTCGTCGGGCGCAGGTCGATCAGCTTGATATTTCATCGTTGCCGAAATCGAAAATTTATCTTTCAGTTTCCACTGTCGCGAATAGATCACGCAAGGAAGCAGCGACGGATCGTACTTCGTTTCGAACTTGAATCCATGTGTCACAGCGTGAAACGGGAATCCAGTTTTGCGGGCTCGATCGCCATAATTTTTCATCCGCCGACGAAGAGCACCGTTTTCGATTTTCCAGAAACCGGGGTTAAGTGTTTGCCAAGAATGACCGTGGTAGAACGAATCAGGGTTGGATACGTGGGATATTTTGGTCGCAACAGGAAGTGTCGTTTTTGTGGCGACACCCAGCAGCGATGGTCCAGCAGCCGCCAAAGTAACTGAGGCAACCGATGCTGCCATCATTTCGCGGCGATCCATGCCCGGGTTGTTGTTGTCTTGTTGCATCTTCGGTTCCTTTTTGGTGGCTGGTTTGGATCACGGCAACCGGCCTGCATGTCCAACTTGGAGCAACGCGGTACAATGAAGTGGTCGGGTTCGGTCCGAACAATACAATCATGACAAAGAAAACGATGTTCGCCAAATCAATCGGAAACAAAATCTGTCATAGCAACCTAATTCGAGCATTCGTCGTGATGTTGATGTTGGTCACGGTTGCCAATCAATCATTGGCTCAGGAAGACGATGCGAATCCTGATCGCACGGGACGGCTTCTGAGAATCGATCTTCCGTTAACGGGAAGTGTTGCCACAGCGGCTAAACAGCAGATCCGTGAAGCGGTTTCGAAGATGCCGGCTGCAGTTCGTGCCGAAGACCGATCGGTGTTGGTGCTTGAATTTAATGCGACCGATATGAACGCCGGCCAAGGTAGCGATCTTGGCGCCTGTTATTCGCTGGCTGAATTTCTTGGCGGCCCGGAACTAAAAAGCGTTCGCACCGTCGCTTGGATTCCAGCTAACGATACGGATACATCTCTCGCAGGACATGCCGTTTTGGTCGCGATCAGTTGCAATGAAATCGCGATGGACGAGCGAGCGTCGATTGGCAACGCCGGGATCGACCTTGAAACCGTTCCACAGAGTGTCAAAGGGATGTATCAGGGGGTCGCTGAACAACGATTGACGCTTCCGGTCCCACTGGTCTTGGGAATGCTCAGTTCCGAAGAGGCGCTGGAGAGAGTTACAACTGATTCGCAAACCATTTTCGCATCGCAATCGCAGCGGGAAAAGATGCAAGGTGATGGAGGTTTTATTGGGTTCGACACCGTCTCCGCCGCAGGTCAGATGACGTTACTGCAAAGCCAACAGATGGAAGACTTTCGATTAATTCGCCATCGAACGACATCGCGTGCGGACTTGGCGCGTCGCTTCAACATCACCGTGAGTCAACTGGCGGTTGTCGACAACGGAAAAATATGGAATGCGGTTCAGTACAAAGTTCCTTCGTCGATCGACAGTGGTGAAGTTTCGTGGATGTCGCGTGCAATCGATCGCAAGATCCTTGGTCCGACGGACATGGTGATCCTCGAATTCGGGGACGTTCGCGGAACCAATAGTGCTTCGCTTCGACTGGCCGAGTATCTCGCGCGCATACGACCTGAAGATGCGAAAATAGTCGCGTGGGTCAGCGGCAATTGCGAAGGAATCGCGGGCGTTGCGGCGATGGCCTGTGACGACATCGTCTTCGGGCCAGAAGGAAAGCTTGGTGCTGGCGAACGCGAGCCTCCATCGCCGAAAGAGCTCGAAAGCTTCGAGATCACAATTCGCTCGATCGCCAAAAAGAAAGACCGTGATTGGTCATCGCTGATGGGAATCGTAAACCCAAAGATGGCCTTAAGAAAGTATCGCAATATCAATTCGAGTGCTCAGCGGTTGATGGGCAAAGCCGAGCACAGCGAATTGCCGCCGATGGAAGCCGCGAAATGGGTCGCCGCCGAAAGGGTTGATATCGCTCAAGGCATCGATGCTCAACTGGCGAAAGAGATCGGCGTCGGAACCGAAGCGATTGCTCCTACGCTGGACGTTGTGAAGTCGCGTTACCAGCTTGCATCAGAGCCCGAGTCACTTGAGCCCACTCAAACGGAACGCTGGCTGGAAGATTTTGCGATGTTCCTTACGAGCCCAGCGGTTTCGATGATGTTGGTGTTCGGTGCATTTATCTGTTTCATGAACGAACTTTCGGCTCCCGGGTTGGGAGTGTTTGGATTTTTGGGCGTGTTGCTACTAACGGCTTTCTTCTGGAGCCATTACCTCGAAGGAAACGCAGAATGGTTTGAGATACTGTTGTTCATTGTGGGTTTGGTGTTCATTGGAATCGAACTGTTCGTGGTCCCGGGCTTCGGGCTCTTCGGTCTCGGCGGAATTGCAATGGTGGTTTTATCCTTGGTGCTTGCCGGTCAGGATTTCATCGTGCCCGATAGCGATGCTCAATTTGAGAAACTTGCCTACTCAATGTTGCCGATCCTTGGGGCATTACTTGGCGTGATTGTCGGCGGCGTTTTGCTACAGAAGGTGTTTCCAAATTCACCGCTGTTCAAAAGATTGGCTCTCGCTCCGCCTGATCGAGAAGTCGTAATCGACGGCAAGGACAGAGAAGCGGTGGCAGACTGGAGTCACCTAAATGGACAGACAGGCGAAGCCGTTACGCCGATCATGCCTTCTGGTAAAGCCAGAATCGATGGCAAAGTGTACGATGTAATTAGCGATGGCCAAGTGATTGAAAAAGGCGACTCGATCGAAGTCACCGAGGCCATTGCCAACCGTGTTGTCGTACGGAAGTGCACTTAGCATTCCTAATTCCAAATTCTCAATTACTAATTCCTAAATGGATTACGCAACCCTTTCACTACTTCTCCTCTTGGCCGGCATCCTCGTGATCGTCGTAGAGATGTTCGTTCCTTCAGCGGGCATATTGGGGATCGTTGCGGCGACATTTTTGATCAGCGGCATCGTCGTCGCGTTCATGCATAGCCTGTTCTTCGGTCTTGCTGTCTTGAGCGGCACATCACTGGCGATGCCGTTGTTGTTTTGGCTGTTAGTGAAAGTGTGGCCGCTGACTCCGTTAGGCAAAGCGATTTTGATGAACGACACGAATGAGAATGTTCTTCCGGAGTCCGATCTGGACAAAATGATCGGTCAGGTGGGAGTTGCCAAAACGAAGATGCTTCCCAGCGGAACGGTTGTGATTGATGGATCGCGTCACGATGCGGTCAGTGATGGTTTTGCAATCAGTCCGGACGATGTTGTGAAGGTAACAGCCGTCCGCGGCAACCGAATCTATGTCGAGCCTTACGACGGCGAAGTCGACGAACAGGGAAGGGCAGTGGCAGCAGATACCAGTGCGTTGTCGACTCCGTTGGAAGAGCTGGGCATCGACGAAGATTTGTACGAGTAGTCGACGCAAAACATCACCCTCCCTCCGGGAGGGTCGGAGCCTAAGCGACGGGGAGGGCGCGGATGTTGAAACTGGCAAAAGAGAGTGCAAGCAGCTGCGCCCTCCCCGCTCCTTCGTGCCTCAGTCACGACCCTCCCAAGGGGAGGGTGATCTAGATTCACCCACAAAAAACCATGTTCAACTCGTGTAGGTGGAATGTGCCTCTGCGTCATATAATGATCGCAATCAAATGGAAAAGGAGTTCCACATGCGCACAATTGCAATCATCAATCAAAAAGGCGGCGTCGGAAAAACGACCACCGCAGTCAACCTCAGTGCCGCTCTTGCCGAGGCTGGAAAACGGGTTTGGTTGATCGACCTTGACCCTCAGGCACACGCTTCACTGCATCTTGGTTTCGGGATGCAAGAAGAATATCTCTCGACCTACGATGTTCTCACCGACAACGTGCCGCTGGATGAAGTCTGCCATCAAGTCGAAGACAACCTTTGGCTCAGCCCGGCTCACATTGACCTCGCTGCCGCAGAGATGGAACTTGCTGGAGCCGTCGGACGCGAAATCATTTTGCGCGACCGCATGAAAGAAGTCAGCGAACAGTTCGACTACATTATCTTTGATTGTCCGCCGTCGCTTGGAGTTTTGACGCTCAACGCACTGACGACCGCAGATGAAGTTTTCCTACCGCTCCAGCCGCACTTCCTGGCGTTGCACGGACTGAGCAAACTTTTGCGGACGATCGAACTGGTTGCTAGGCGACTCAATTCAAACCTACGTTTGTCGAACGTCATCTACTGTTTGTACGATACGGGCACGCGATTGGCGAACGAAGTGGTTAGCGATGTCGAGCTGTACTTTGAGCAACAGCGTCAGACGGAGAATTCGATTTGGAGCAACAGCGAGAGCTTTGACACCAAAATTCGACGCAACATTCGTTTGGCGGAGGCACCCAGCTATGGCCAGTCCATCTTCCAATACTCTGGCGATTCAAACGGAGCCCAGGACTATCGCAGCCTCGCAGAAGAAGTCCTCGCCCAGACGGAATCGATGACAGAAGTTGACTCAGATTCATTGACGACGTCAGATTTCTTCGAATCGGACGCAGATTTCGGGTACTTTAAGTCGACCGGCTAAATCGTTTCGCGAATTCTCGATCTTGGATCAACACTCTCCCTTTGGGAGAGTCGGAGCCTAAGCGACGGAGAGGGCGCGGATGTAGCAACGTGGCAGTGGAGAACGCTTTCAGCTGCACCCTCCCCGCTCCCTCGTTCCTCGGTCACGACCCTCCCAGAGGGAGGGTGATGAAACACAGCCACTCGGGCATGTATTGAAATACGCATAGGGATGGGACCTGATGTCGACTGATTCTTTTTCGACCAAATCTGCGAAGACGATTCGCTTTGATGTATTCGATGGCCTCGACGAAGCCGAAGTTCGGGCAATCGTTGACGCGACGACCAGAACAACATTTGCCAGCGGCGAAACGATGTGTCGCCAAGGCGAAGATGGCAAATCGATGTACTTCATCATCGGCGGACGCGCTCAAATTAGCGTTCAGAAATCGGGTGAATCAAGACCCGTCGTTTTAAACACACTTGGTCCAGGGCAGCACTTTGGCGAAATGTCGATGCTCAACTGCAGTCCACGAACGGCAACTGCAACGGCGATCATGGAAACCGACGTTGCAAAACTTGACCATGACAACTTTCAAAAGTTAGTCGACTCGATTCCAGGATTCACGGCAAACCTGAGCCGCACATTGGGAGTCTGGCTGCGTGGTCAAATCTCGGGCGAGAAAGTTTCCAAGGCGATTCGCGTTATCGGTATCGTTCGACGCGGCGCACGGGACGGACAACTTGGAGCCGCCGTTGCGAAAGCACTTTCCGGAGTCGACCCGTCGATCATTTCGTGGTCTTCGGATCCGGCACTTTGGGATTCCGTCAACGTAACGACTCATCCGATTGATTCTGATGCCACGGATACGATTCGCGGCCTTTCAGAACAAGTAGAAAACCATTCGCATACGATTATTGACTTTGACGCATCCAAAGCAACGCCGCGACAGTTGCTACAGTGCGAGAGGATTTGGTGGATCGTTGATCGAGACGAAAACGAACCGACAGAGCTCGATAAAATTCAACGGTCGATCAATGAAGTGCCCGCCCTAGCAAAGCGTTTGCAAATTGTAGAAGTACACGATCGCGCGGAAAAAATTCCGCCGTTGCTTTCGCATCAGCTGGAACTCCCGCATCCGACGATGCGAATTCAGCGGCATGGCAAAGGAGATTTTTTCGGATATCGCCCTCAAGACATCGCCCGTCTGCAACATTTGCTCCAAGGAGTCACGCTTGGTTTGGTACTCGGTGGAGGCGGCGCGCGTGGGTTGGCTCACATCGGCGTCATTCAAATCCTTGAAGAACACGGCATTTATTTCGATCGCATTGCAGGAACTTCGGCGGGCAGCATTGTCGGGTGTGGATACGCCGCAACCATGACGACGTCAGACATCCTGAACTTGATTAACATGGAAATGACTCCGCCGAAATGGATTCAAAAAATTCCATCCGGTAAACGCTGGTACCTGTTCGCAGATTTTCGTCGCGGCAAGATCGATCCGAAGCTTCGTCGGTATCTCCACGACTACGATTTGTCGCAGTTGATTATTCCATCCTGCACGGTGGCTGTGGATTTGGTGCATGGAAATCAAGTCGTCAGTACAACAGGCGATACCGTTTCCTCCATTTGCGCGAGTGCCAACCACCCGTTGTTTGGTTCGCCGATCATGAAAGGGGAAATGGCGTTGGTTGACGGAGGAATTCTGAACAATGTTCCGGCAACTGTTTTGCGAAACCAAGGAGCTGACTTTATTCTGACGATCGACGTCGGTTCGGAACTCGATCCGGTATTTGGCAAGATGAAGAAAAATCGAACCGGGTTGCTGACTCGTAAAGTCGGCTACATGAGCACGCTGTTGCGAGTGTTGGACATTATTCAACGTGGTCATTCAAAAACGCACATCGCGCAGAGCGACTTTGTGATCGTGCCGAAATGTGCCGCTTATCCGTTCGAAGATTTCACTAAGGCCGAAGAACTCGCGGAGATCGGAAGAACGGCGGCGAAGGAGAGCATTGATGATTTGGTCAACACGCTAAAACAATATGTCACTCGGTAAGTGAATCAGGAGGAGGCCAACTTGGCGGTCAGAGATTTAGGATGCGTCACGAATATCGAAGTGATCAAAACCTTCATTGATCTGAACGGTGCCAACGTGATCGATGCCGGGTGCGGCTCCATGACGTTTACGCGTCAGTTGTCAGAAGGCGGCGCAAACGTTACCGCGATCGATCCAGATCCAGTTCAGGCGAAAAAGAATCGAGACGGTGACTTGATCGATGGGATTAACTTTGTCGAATGCGGCGCCGAAAAATTACCGGTCGAGGATTCATCTATCGATGGAATATTCTTCGCTTATTCCCTGCATCATGTTCCGCGTAAACTCTATCAAGAAGTCTTTCACGAAATCCGCCGCGTGTTGAATGACGATGGTTTTTTGTACGTCATTGAACCTATCGATTGTCCGCTCAACCAAGTCATGACGCTGTTTCACGACGAAGAAATTGAAAGAGAGGCAGCACAGCGGGCGTTGCGCGATCTAGCTAATCCGATGTTCGAAAAAGCGGATGTTGTTAAGTACAACAGTTGGCGGCAATTTGAATCCTTTGACGACTTCGCGACTCAGTTCACAAGCAAATCGTTCAACACTCTCTACACAGAAGATGACGTACGAAGGAAAGAGGTCCGCGAACTGTTCGAGCGACTGGGAGCACCCGACTATCGATTCGCGGCACCCAAACAGGTAAACTACTACCAGCGAAAAGTCTGAGACGGCTGTCGTCGCTTTGATGTCAGGAAATCACCAATGCTCAGTATAAAAACCGCATGTTTTCTCTGGCGCGGTGTTTGCAGTATGCAAACCGGAAGCCAATCGGTTTCAATGCTAAGACCTGTTTAAAGGAACAAAAGTGCCAAAACTCATTCGCCTACTTTTTCCAGTAACGCTAATCGCAGCTTTGTGCTCGCCGATGTTCGCTCAGTCAGATCCGGGATCGTTGGATGACGTGTTGGGCCTCGATTTCGCGCCTCTTGAACAACAAGAAAATCAGCAACCGTCTGGGTTGAATTCACCATTGATCATGGGTCCTAAAACTGAACTTGTTCCTGTGCCACCGCCACCAGTTTCGGTGATGGAAACGCCCC
This sequence comes from uncultured Pirellulaceae bacterium, assembly GCA_964582025.1. GTDB lineage: Bacteria > Planctomycetota > Planctomycetia > Pirellulales > Pirellulaceae > Mariniblastus. The sequence goes on from CAZORS010000016.1 coordinate 40,426, forward strand.
GAGTTGATGTCAATGAACCTGTGCCCGGCGCGATGGTGCTGCCAGACTTGACGATGCCCACGCCAGAGAACACGACTGTAGAATCGTTTGACAATCAGCAATCGCTCAAGCCGCCAGTGACAATCCAGCCGTCGGAACCGATTGAACTGCTGCCATTTGACGACGGTGATACAGCGGAGCTCCAAACAGCGCCTCGTTTGATTCGTCCACAGCCACGATTGCAAAGTCCTCAAGCGTTGAACTATGGCAATCGAACATTCTCTTCGCGATCACGAATTCAGGCAGTGCCCGTGCAAGTTGAATTCTTTTCGGTGAGTCCCGGAATCAGATATCAATCGTATGGCGGTTATCAATCTGGCTACCGACCAAGTTATGGAAGCTACGGCCGACCACCAGTCGGTTACCGTCCTTACGGTGGGTATGTTCCTTACGGTGGCTACGGGCGTGGAAACGGTGGCGGACGGTATTGTCCCTCAGGTCGCTAGTTCGCTTGTCCACAGCCTTTGACCATAGAGCCTGCGCAGCCGCAGTTTGCAAATTGCGCAGGACGGAATAGCTCACGCAAAGGCGCAGAGGCGCCAAGTTCAGCATGTCGTCTTTGCGAGCTTTGCGCCTTTGCGTGAGATAATTTTGCATTGGACTTGGATTCAGCCAAGGGAACAAGCTTTCTCGATTCGACCTACTCCAAGGTGAAGCGCAACTAGAAACGCGCATGCTCTGGCAAGCCTGACCACATTGGGTTAGGCTCATGTTTACGATTCATAACCCGAAGCGTAAGCGAGGTGCGCTGATGTTCCTCGCTCACGCTTCGGGTTATGATTTTAAATGACGAACCAGCCAAATTCTGCAAATGTCTAACTTTCCCCCCACAACAGCCGAACTATTCGAAACCTTTGAAGACCTCGAAGAGTGGGATGAGCGTTACGATTTCATTATCGATCTTGGCCGTGAACTTCCGCCGCTGCCAACCGAACTGCAAACCGAAGACA
>CAZORS010000017.1:0-16195 GCA_964582025.1 uncultured Pirellulaceae bacterium
TGAATGGCAACACGGTCGTCAAGATGCGACCGTAGGATCCGCTGCGTGCCTCCCCTTAGTCGAGATTCTCAAAGTTGCAATTTCTTTGCCGGTCAGGAGATCCGAAGCAACTGAATTCCTTTTGAAATTGACTGCAATTTAGTACGCAAGCCGCTCCGGTCCGACACACCGGCATCGTATTTGCAGTTTGTTGAGTGCGGCAGGCGTTGGTGCTTTTACTGTTCCATCGAATCACGAAGCGTTTGGCGGTCGTGATCGATCAGGGCGTCGGTTAGTAAGCTGACGTTGCCAGCGATGACCTGATCAAGCTTGTAGATCGTTAGACCAATTCGGTGGTCGGTGACTCGGTTGTCAGGGAAGTTGTAGGTTCGAATTCGCTGGCTGCGGTCGCCGGATCCGACAAGTGACTTTCGTTCGTCAGCTCGCTTTTCATTTTCGGCACGTTGCAAGTGTTCGTAGATTCTTGACTTCAAGATGCGGATTGCCTTCGCCAGATTCTTGTGCTGGCTTTTTTCATCCTGAATCGCAACCACGATTCCGGTTTCGTGATGCGTTAATCGAACGGCGGAATCGGTTTTGTTGACCTTCTGGCCACCCGGACCGCTGGCACGATAGTTGTCGCGGCGATAGTCATCCGGTTTCAAATCGACTTCCACATCTTCGGGCTCGGGCAAAACAGCAACGGTTGCCGCGGAAGTGTGAATCCGTCCTTTGGTTTCCGTTTCGGGGACTCGTTGAACTCGGTGGCCACCGCTTTCGTATTGAAGTTCCCGATAGACGCCCTCCCCTTCGATGCCGATGGTGACTTCCTTGAAGCCGCCGATTTCGTTGGGACTTGAATCGATCGTTTCAAGTTTCCACTTCTTCGATTCGCAATGCTTCTGATACATCGTCAAAAGGTTGCCAGCGAAAAGAGCTGCTTCGTCGCCGCCGGTGCCGGCGCGAATTTCCATCACGCACTTGGTCCGGTTGGCATCCTCTCCACCGATCGTCATGTCCAGCAAGCCTGACCAGATCTCTTCACGCTCTTCGGTCAACGTTGTGATTTCCATTTCCGCCATTTCGCGCTCGTCGGAATCGTCGCTCTGAGCCATCTCGCGCAGTTCGTCCAGCTCGCCAATGACGGACTTGAATCGTCGATACTTTCCGGCAAGCTTCGCGAGCGATCCGTGTTCACGGGCGACAGCGGCCATCTTTCCCGGGTTACCCTGAACTTCGGGATCTGACATTTGTTTTTCGAGCTCAATATAACGGTCGAGCTTTTGATCCAACATTTCACGCATCGGAGAATCCTGTTTTGAAGAGAGCCAGCGCAGAATCGGCTGACAAGACACACTTAAAAAATCGCATAAAGAAATCGCAGGCGCAATTCGGCTAGGAATCGAACATCAGTGCTGCGAAAGTGATTTTTGGTGCTATTTGAGTCATGATCGGTCGTGTCAGAATTGTCGATCATGAGCCATGATCGGTGGTGTCAGAATTTGCGATCAGCCGTCAGAATAGATCACAACTCAGCTCCTGACAACAGCACGTGAAGCTGTAGGATTTGGTTCCAGTTCTGCGCGGGCGCAAAACTGGAAGTTGGACACTGGAAATCATACAAAGGTTCGACGAAATCGATGTTTGAACTGATCGCACAAGGACCCAACGTCGACAACCGCTGGCGTTTTGAGCTGAAGCCTGATCTGCCGATGGAGCTCGGTCGGGAAGCACATCCTCTGAAGACAGATTGGGACGGACAGATCTCCAGACGTCACGCGATGGTGACACTGATCGAAGATGAATTGCTGGTCGAGCGACTTGCCGCGGCGAGCAATCCGATCTTTTTTGGTGGCAGCGAGCGCGACTCGATGCGTCTCAAGCCGGGCGAACACTTCGTCATCGGGAGTACAACGTTCGTGATGACCAACGAGCGTGCCTTGCCGACGTTGGACGTTCCCAATCCGGTGACTCAGCGAAGCTACACCGCCGAATTCCTCCGCAGCAACGTTGAGTACGTGGACTCCGATCGTCGTATCAAAGTGTTGAACCGATTGCCGGATCTGATTTCGAATTCCGGAAGTGAACGTGAACTCTACACTCGATTCGTGAACGTTCTAATGGAAGGAATTGCTTCCGCGACATCGGTTGCGATTTTTCGGCAGTCGGAAAACAAAAATAGCCAAGACGGAACAGAAGTCATTCACTGGGACAGGCGGCGGTTAACCAGTGGCGATTTTTCTCCAAGTGAAAGATTGATTCGCCAAGCGATCACTGAAGGCCAAGTCGTGCAGCACATTTGGAATCAGACACGTGCCGGTGGTCCCGAGTACACGATGGACATGGATAATGACTGGGCCTTCGTTTGTCCGTTGACGGGTTCGGTAACCAAAGGTTGGGGCATTTATGTTACGGGAAAGAATCGCGTGTCGGTTGCGTCCGGTTCTGATCCTTCTTCCAGTTCGGGAGAGTTGGATCTGCAAGGCGACATCAAGTTCTGCGAGTTGATTGCGTCAACGTTGCAAAACCTCGTCGAGGCGCAGCAGCTGGAACGTCGTCAGGCGAGCCTACGTTCTTTCTTTTCCCCGGTAGTATTGGAAGCATTCTCGGATCGAGATCCGGAAGATGTTTTGACGCCGAAAGAATGTGAGGTGTCTGTGCTGTTTTGTGATTTGCGAGGTTTCTCAAAAGCTTCCGAACGGATGGCAGGCGATTTGTTGGAGTTGCTTTCTCGCGTGAGTAATTCGTTGGGGATCATGACGGCTTCGATCCTTGAGTTCGGCGGCGTGATCGGAGACTTTCATGGTGACGCCGCGATGGGATTTTGGGGCTGGCCTTTGAATCAGAGTGATCGAGCCATTCGGGCGATTGATGCTTCAGTGAAAATCAAAAGCGAGTTCGCTGAGATTCATTCTGATCCGGATCATCCGTTGCGAGATTTTCAGATGGGGATTGGAATTGCGACGGGCTCTGCGGTGGCCGGTAAAATTGGCACGAGCGACCAAGTGAAAGTGACTGCGTTTGGTCCGGTCGTCAATCTCGCATCGCGATTGGAGGGCATGACGAAATGGTTTGGCGGCTCAATCTTGTTGGACGAAGAAACCGTGAATCAGGTTCTGGACCAGCCACATCATTTCACGTTACAGCGGCTTGGCAATTTCTTGCCATTCGGTCTGCGGGTTCCATCAATGGTGCATCGCGTTATTTCGGATGATCTGATGGAAGGCAATTCTTCGACGTTGGAGCAGTATGCGGCGGCTCTGGAAAGTTTCGAGTCTGGCGATTGGGTGAAGTCGGTTGAGAGGCTCGAGGCGATGGAGCCAGAACCTTGCAGCCAGTTTTTGCTTGGCTACATTCGCGGACATGCGGAATCGAAACCGCCGATGGGATTTAATGGGATTATCGAGCTGAACAGCAAGTAGTGTGTTGTTCGTAGCGACCGCCTTTTAGGTGGTTTTGCATGTCCCGATCTCCGATCTCCGATCTCCGACGGCGACAAACATCCTTAAAGGGATTAACTACGAACAACTTGCAATGCGCTTTAGAACGCTTCTACCGTCGGCCAAATCGTTTGCAGCCACGCTGAAATCTCGACAACGCAAAAGAAGGCGGCGATCAAACACAGAGCCATGCCGATGAAGGCGGTTCGGCGATAGTTTGACTTCAAACCCCACAGTCCCAATGCCAAACCCATGAACGAGTTCAGAATTGCATACGAGGTGATGAACGAGCCAAAGAATGCGAGCACGCCCAACACAATCGCTCCAACGGCTCCGCCTTTGGAAGCCAAATGTTCCATGTGCTTTGGCGCTGGCTTTTCGTTCTTGGGTTTTGGCGGAACAAGGATACTGGGATCGTAGGAAACGCCAGGCGTGGCAAACCCAATGACTCCAATATCAACGCCCTCGTCAGCAGAACGTGGGTCCTCAACAAGCTCCGCGACGTACTCTTCGGCGGGCTGCGTTTCTGGTTGTTCGTCACTTGATTCAGAATTCATATTCGATTCGAAGATATGTTGAAACCAATTGGTCTGTCATTGTACCGAACTGCGTGAGCCATCGCCAATAAGTTGCCAATAGAAAAAGCCCGCTCACAAATTGCGAGCGGGCCTTTAGTGAATCAAAAGCTCTTTCGAACTTTATTTGTCTTCAACGCCTTGGGCTTTGCCCATTTCGGCAATGGTGGCTTTCTCGAGCTTGGTGCCCATCAGCATTCCAGCTTTGGCCATCTCTGCAAACGACATTTTAGTCTTCTCGATTTCAACAACCGCCGCGTTGAAGTCTGCGACCATCGCGACTTCGATCGCATCGAGTGCTTTTTCGCCAGCTTCCTTATCTTTCTTCTTCAAAGTTTTCGCGTCGTGGACCTGTTTGGTGTAGTCCTTACCTTTGAAGGCTTCTTTGAACTTCAGGCCAAACGCGTTATTGATTGCTTTGTTGCTGCCGGGATGGCAAACGTAGCATGAAGCCGATTTCAGTCCGTATCGCTCTTTGACTGGATTCTTGAGAAAGTCGTGAGCATTGACACTGCTATTGATAAACAGGCATGCAGCACATGCGATTGCAGCCGTTGTGAAAATTCGTTTCAGCAAATTCATTGATTTCTGTTCCTTGGAAAATCGATGTGATCAGAGCGTAGCGCCCATCTATCATTAAACACGGATTGGCTTGATGTGTTCCGAATTCGGATAAATTAGGAAAAATCCTGCATGAAACGTTTGCTTTTTTGAGAAAGTCACGTAGACATGCAGGTTGTAAGTAGCAAGGGTCAAATGAGTTCAAACTGAACTCAGGCTTTAGCAGCCGCCGCCTCAGCCACCCTGTGCAGCGCGAGCTTTCGCGTCTTCCGCTTTTTGGATGAACGTTTCGTCGCGAGTTCCTTCGAAAGCTCTTCGATAAGTTTCGCTCAAAGCGACGTAGTTGAACTTGTCGTTTGGCTCCAGCTGAATCACACGTTCAGCATGTTCGACTGACTTCAGATGTTCGTCGACTTTTCCGTAAAGCACAGAAAGTGTCAGGTGACCCCGGGCGAAGCTGTCATCGATGGCCAGAGCTTCTTTCATTTTCTCGATGGCTTCAGGTAGATTTCCATCCGCTTTAAGTTGATCGACTTCACGTTCGATCGCCAAAATCTCTGGTGTCATTTTCTCTCCAAATGGTCTGACGGGAAGCCAAACTCCTTTTCGTTCCGAATTTAAATCGCTGGCAAATTGCCGCCAGCCGCACATCATTGTTGTCATTGTCCGTATTTCGTCCATAAGCCAAACCGGAAAACTGGAAACGAACGTAAAAACACGAGAACAAAGCCTCAAAACTAAGTAAACTGACAGCTGGAATTTTGGGAAAAACTGCGTCTGATTGGATTGCGGTTTGGGTTCTTGAGGGATGAGTCTTGGACGGACAAGACGATTTTGAGCTCGACACTGTCAGATTGCTCATCGAGCAAGCTCGTGATGGAGATGCGCAAGCCAAGTCCGATTTGGCAACGCAAGTCCTAAGCTATCTGACAATGATGGCAGATCGAAAGCTCAGCGTTTCACTCCGTTCTAACGTGAATCCATCTGACATCGTTCAGCAAACGCTGATTCGAATGGTCGACGGAATTGAAGAGTTTCGTGGTGACACGCGAGCGGAATTTTTCGCTTGGTTGAACACGATCGTGCAAAATGAATCGTCGCGAGCGAATCGGCATTTTCGAAGCCAGAAAAGGGATATTTCTCGCCAGCGTTCAATGGCTCAACCAGACAGTGGATCGTTCTTCTTTGTCGAACCTACCGACTGTAGTCCAACTCCACAAACAACTGCTCTGTCGCAAGAGCGAATAGAATTGTTGCACAGATTATTGGAGAAGCTGCCACAAGAATATGCTGAAGTCATTCGATTGCGAAACCTTGAACAGCTTTCGTTTCGCGAGATTGGTGAATCGATGAATCGAAGCGAAGGTGCTGCAACAAAACTCTGGAATCGCGCAATTGCGAAATTTCAACTGGAGTTCGAGAAGATTGGTGAAGAGCAAGAAACCGAAAACGATTAACAACAGTGCCCATGAATTCCTCAATAAGATCCAAAGACGCGATTAACTTCCTTGCCCTAGTTCGGGAAGATCTTGCAAGTATCAAGGCATCTCAAGAGGCCGAAAGTACCGTTGTCACGGGACAGTATCGGCATGTTGAAGTTAGCCCAATTCCCAAGGCGGAGTATTTCGAGACAGCAGAAGAATTCGATGAGATGCCTCCGTCAGTCCTCGGCCGATTTAAGATTATTGAACAGATTGGGGAAGGTGGGTTTGCCAGAGTCTTCTTGGCGAATGACCCTAACCTTGATCGTGACGTAGCGCTTAAGCTGCCAAAGCCACACGCGTTACTTTCATCGGACTCGCGAGCGCGTTTTGAGCGTGAGGCCAAATCTGCAGCGATCTTAAGCCATCCGAACATTGTGCCGGTTTTTGAAAGTGGAGCTTTTGGACCAATCCACTTTATCGCCAGCGAGTATTGTGCTGGTCCGACGTTGCGGAAATGGTTGACAGGTGCTGGGAAGCAATCGAATCCCCGAATGGCGGTTGAGATTGTTTGTCGATTGGCTGACGCGCTGCAGCATGCTCATCATCGCGGCATCATTCATCGCGATTTGAAACCGGCGAATATCATTCTGGCTGACGGCGACAAAGACCTTGCGTCACGATTGCGAATCACCGACTTTGGACTTGCCAGACAGGTTTTGGATCACGATTCATTGACGGCCAACGGCGCGATTATCGGTACGCCGGCGTATATGTCACCTGAGCAGGCGGAGGGGATCGTCGTGGTCGATCATCGAACGGACATCTATTCGTTGGGAATGATTTTGTACGAACTGTTGATGGGAACGGCTCCTTTCAAGCGAAAGAATCATGCGGCTTCGATTGCGGCTGTCATCAATGAATCAGTTCCTTCGATTCGGGATGCTAACCCAAAAATTGATCGCGACCTCGAGTCGATCTGTCTGAAGTCTTTGCAAAAAGATCCTGAGTTGCGATACCCTTCCGCCCATGATTTTGGACAGGATCTCGAACGCTGGTTACAAGGTCGTGAAGTCTCCGTCAGAAAACTATCACGTCCTGAAACTTTTCAACGCTGGCTCAAGCGAAATAGGCTTCTTGCGGTCGCTGTATCACTGGCGATTTTCAGCTTGACGGCGGGATTTTTAGTGTCGGCTTCTCAATGGAAGCAAGCGCAGACAAATCTTGTGTTATCGAATCAGCAGCGTCAAAGAGCAGAAAAAAATGCGGATGAGCTTCACGGCACGATCGTCAAGGCACTCGAAATTTCCGTCGATTCGCTTGAAAAGGATATTCAAGTTTCGTCGTCGCAGCAGAAAGTTCTTGATGAATTGATGCTGGCTCACAAACGCCTGATTGACGAAGAAGCGGAAGTTCAGGTTTCTTCAGAGACCTTCGATTGCTATCAACGTCTTGCTCGTATCTACCGTGGAACGGGGCGTTTGGCAGAAGCCTTTGCAGTTTGCGATCAATCCGAAAAGATGATCGAACGATGCTTCGAAACCGAAGGTGGGAAGAAACGATTCGCTCTGAGTGCCTCTAAAATGCAAATGGAGCGTGGGTTGGCCGCCGTGGACTCAGGCCAAAGAGGATTGATGCGAGAGTCCTATGACAAAAGCATCAAACTCTTCGAGGCGGCAGAGACCGGATCCGATCGGCAGCAATGGCTCAAGGCAGGATTTAAACTTTACCGCAATGTGGCGTTTTCGCATTTTAGTGACCGCGAAACCGAAGAGAGTGTCGCGGCATTCGGGCTGGCTGCTCAGTGCGCCAACGAAGCATTGGAGCTCTCTCCTGACAGCGTACTTGCAAAATACTATGTCGCGAAATCTCTCTGCGACATCTCACATACAACCCTGCGGGGTGACAATTGGCAATCCGGTCTCGAAATGCTCGAAGAGGCCGAACTTCGATTTATGGAAATTGCTGCCGATCCTGAATCGGAAATCGATTGCAGGTATCGTCTCTGTTACATCCGTAATGAGATCGGGTTCTATTTGCGTTCCAAAGTCAAGGATTATGACCGGGCTGAAGAGTACATTCGTATGGCGATGGACGGATTGCGAGAGCTGATAAAAGAGCGGCCTGGGATGCTTCGGTACACCAACCGACTGTCCCATGCGTACCTCCGTCTGATCGATGTTTACCGTGATCAAGGAATGCACGACGAAGTTCTGACGCTGGTTCCGGAGTCAATCGACGCCCACAGGGCAGGATACAAACGATGGTCCGACCAAAGGACTGCATACAGTCTGCTTCGTGCAGGAGTGATCTGGAATGATGAGTACGGCGATTCCGAAAAGGCGATCGCTGCGTTTGACGAAGCGATTGAGATGCTTGAAGAAAGCGATACCTTTGCTCTGGATTTTGAACCGTTGGTCGACACATTGCTTGCAGCCTACCGGCAAAAGTCGATCTTCTACGATGGGCAGAAGAATCGTGGAAAAGCAACAGGCGCCGCGGGCGATGGATATCGTTTGGCTGTGCAAAGGGCTTTGAGGTTTCCTTCAGAGCGCAATTTGAAGTTCGCTCGCAGCCGTGCGATCTTTTTCGCGAAACGTATGTCTTCCGACGGAGAATTTGGACATGCGAAAGCCGTGCTCGATACACTTGCAGAGGCTGGTAGCTCCTCAATGAAGACCCAATACGACGTCGCCCATTTCTGGGCAAAGCTGGACCACATGCAGCGAGAAGAAGGGCGAGACAAAGAAGTCTGGATGGTCAGCCGCGCGAAAGCACTGAATCATCTCGCCAATGCAATTGAACTCGGATTTTCTGACTATGAACTTCTAAGGAACGGAAAGTACTTTAGTGAATACCAGCACTTGCCTGAGTTTGAAGCGAATTGTGATCGCATTGAACCGTAGTCACTACCTGTTCGCGGGCTCGACTTTTACTTTTGCTTTGAATTTGCCAGTCCAACGATAACCCTTGTTCTTTACGTAGTTGTCTGGCATCGCAATTCCAAGATAAAGAATACCAGATCGCTCAGCCTTAAAAGTGTTGTCCGATCCCACGCCAACAACCGATCCATCACTCCCGATTCGTGCTGCCAGCGCTCCGTTGCTGATGCCGTTCCAGTTACCTTGGTTTGGAAGCCCGTCGGGAGACGCAGTCTGACTCCAGTTCGTCCACTGTACGATTCCCGTTGCCGTGATCGTGATTCGGTCGCCTTTGCTGACTCGAATTTTCGTACTTAGCGGTTTCTTTTGGAAGAAAGTCGTGCCGGCGACGGAGAGCGTTTTACGAAGCGACTGCGATTTCATCACGATGCCGCGATCAGCTCGCACGACATCCGAAAGTTGAATTCTCAAATCTCCGATTTTGCTTTTGACTTCGAACTCTTGTTGAACAAGCTTGCCGACGATCGAGAAGTCGGGGGTTTGAACCCGGTCTCCGCGGCTGATCATTTCTAGATTGTTGGACTCTTCACCGTCTTCCTCTTCAATCATCGCTTCAATTTCTTCCTTGATCTTCACAAGGTGTTTTTTGCGTTCCGCATCGCCACCATCGTCCAGGGTTGCGAGCATGTTGGCCAGCATCGGTCCCATCGCAACCAGTTCCCGATGTGCCGATTCGCGAGTCTTGAATTCCCGATCGCCAAGCTTTTCAACGAGCCCGTCGACTTTAGCTTGAAGTTCAGGAAGACTTACGAGACCAGGTCGAAAATCGACAAGCCGCTCGATTGGGATTTGCAAGCTGCCGAATTCGGTCTCAATATCGATCGCTGCAATGCTGACGATGCCGCTTACGACTGTTCCGTCCCACATTTGAAATCGCAAAAAACGATCATCGATTTTTGGTTCGTCGGATTTTAGAGCCTCGGTGCTGATGGTCGGTTCTTCATCTTGCACTTCATCTTGTTTTATTTCGTCATCGAGTTGTTCATCGGGAAGCACATCGTCTTCGCCTTGCCAAGTGATTGCCCAAGTGGAATCGCTATTGCTTACGAAAGCAAAGCTAAACGCAAGCAAGAAGACGGCAATGGTGATGCGAGAGATTTGCATGGGGAAGTTCCAGTCGAAACAAGTCTTAGTCCGAATCTACTCGAGACGACGATCGACAGCGATGTCTCGGGAAAAGTCCGGATGATGATTGGCATTCATTTTGTGCGATTGTTTCGCCAACGACCAGAAATTCTGCTCAACAGCACGAAAAAAATCCGCTTCAAACTGGCGTTCATTGTGAAGAAAACCGGTCTGAGCGGACTGTATCGTTGAAAGAGAATGTCGCTCGGTTCTCCGAACCGGAAGCCCGCAGGATGAAGCGTTCAACTTCCGCAACGCTTTCCCGATGGAAGAATGTCCCGTCGGCCCGTTACCAGCTCGGAGGCTGGGCGACATTACGCATCCGATTCCTCTTCCATTTTCCGGCTGGCGAGTTCGCGGTCGATCAAGAACAAACCGCTTGGATTGTCTTTAACCATTCGCAACTGGTCGATCACAGTTTGGGTTGTTGCTTCTTCTTCGACTTGTTCGCTTACGAACCATTCCAAAAAGACATCGGTTGCGTGATCGGATTCGCTACGTGCAAGGTCCTTCAGTTTAAAAATGCATGAGGTGATGTGTTGCTCGTGACTAAGCCCTTTTTCGAACAGCTCCAAAGGTGTCACGTCGCCGACGACGGGCTTGGCAATCGCATCGAGGTCAATTTCCCCACCTCGTTCCAAAACGTAGTTGAAAAATCGATCTGCATGAGCCAGTTCTTCCTGATACTGCATCTTGAACCAGTTCGAGAATCCGGACAGTCCCATGCTGTCCGATTTGGCGGACATTGCTAGGTAGAGATAAGCGGAAAAGAGTTCTTCATTGATTTGCTTATTTAGAGCATCGTTGATCGATGGACTGAGCATTTATGTTCTCCTTGCGGAAATTGGTTGGTGTTTGTCGACGGAAATTGACTTACGTGAGGCTACCGGCAATTGGGGCCCGCTGGCAACATGGATTCGATGTCGGTTCGGCGTTTCCGGTGATTTTTTGAGATCTGTACTTTTTTTCCGGTATGCGGACCTAATGTGTCACCCGCCTCGCCAATGATAGTTGTGTCACTTCAGAACAACGTTTTTAACGAAATCGAACAACATGGTCGCACTTTCAGAACAATTCAGAGCCATTCGAAAAGCAATGATCGCTCACGACGACTACGTTGTCGAAATGAAGTATCGCGATCGCAAAGGAAAGTTAACGACACGCATCGTCAGCCCGATTCGATTCATGGGCAAAGATCGTTTTTTGGCATTGTGTCTTTGCCGCGAAGAACCGCGAATGTTCTGCATGGACTATTGCGAGCAAGTTCGCTTACAGCCAGCGTGGAATTATTTGATGCCCGTCGAAATGGTAGAAACGGTTTAGCATGTGAAACCTAATCGCAGTGGGCTATGGTCTTCAATCCAGACAGATAACACGGCCTCCTTGCTCTGCAAACGGCGTTTTTCGACTATCATCATAAGTGATGATCGAAATCCAAAATCTAAAATTCTCTTGGCCCAAATCCAGCTTTGATTTGCGGATCGAGTCCCTGCAAATTCCTGCCGGCGAAAAGCTTGCGATCATCGGTCCCAGCGGCAGCGGCAAGACAACGTTGCTGAATCTTCTGGCCGGTATCGAGACCGCACAGCAAGGCACGCTGAAAGTTCTGAACACAGAATTGGCTCAGCTCTCTGATTCCCAGCGTCGCGATTTCCGTATTTCGAACATCGGGTTTGTTTTTCAACAGTTTGAGTTGTTGGATTATCTTTCAGTGAAAGATAACATCGCCCTGCCCTTTCTAATCAATCAGAATCTCGCAGGCCAAAAAAGTGACCTCGGTGGCGATGATGCAATTTTGACTCTCGCAAAATCGATGGGCATCAAAGATAAGCTCAAACGTTATCCTCGAAAACTGTCGCAGGGAGAAAAGCAGCGAGTCGCAATTTGCCGCGCCTTGATTGCGAATCCCAAACTGATTCTGGCCGACGAACCAACTGGCAATCTTGATCCAGCGAACAAACATCGAACGTTGGACTTGTTGTTCGAGCAAGCTGAAGTAAACGGTCAGACGTTGATCGTTGTGACGCACGACATGAGCATCGTTGACGGTTTTGGTCGAACGATAGATTTCTCTCAGTATCACGCTGTTGAGACTGCTGAGGCGACTTCATGAGCGGAGCTTTCAAACTGGCGATACGGTACATTACGTATCACCGTGGCCGATCATTGATCCTCATGAGCTGCATTTTCCTGACGCTGGTGCTGCCAGTGTGTTTGGGGATTTTGTTACGTCAGTTCAGTTCGCAGATCGCGGCTCGAGCCGAATCGACTCCGATCGTTATTGGATCGAAGGGAAGTCAGCTCGACTTGGCGTTGCATTCGATTTACTTTTCAAGTGCGCCGGATGCGGCGATCAAGTTTTCTGAAGTGAAAAAAGTTCGTGAGTCCGGCTTGGCGACGCCGATTCCTTTGCACGTCAAGTATTCGGCTCAAGGGTTTCCGATTGTTGGAACTTCGCTTGAGTATTTTTCGTTTCGCGGTTTGGAGCTTGAACTTGGTGAGTCGTTGGCAGTGCTCGGTGACTGCGTTCTTGGTTCAGCTGCCGCCAGCAAACTGGACGTTAAACCGGGAGACCAGATTCTCTCTGACCGAGGCAGCGTTTTGGATTTGGCTGGCGAGTATCCTTTGAAGCTAAACATCGTCGGCGTGTTACAACGTGCGGACACAGCGGATGACAAAGCTGTTTTTGTTGACCTGAAGACGGCTTGGGTGATTCAGGGGCTGGGGCACGGACATCAGGATCTTGAGCAGCCTCAGGATGAAGGCGTGGTCATCGGTCAGGACGGAAATCGAATTGTGGCCAGTGCGGCAGTGCTTCCGTACACGGAGATCACGGACGCGAACATGGCCTCGTTTCACTTTCATGGAGACACGGGCGATTTTCCAATTACCGCGATGATTGCCGATGCTCCTGATGAGAAAAGTGAAACGATTCTGGAAGGTCGCTATCGAACCGATGAAACCGAAGCTCAGTTGGTGCGACCACCGAATGAGGTTCAGCAATTGATGGCGTTGGTGTTTCAAGTAAAGCGATTTTTTGATGCCAATGCGATCCTTGTTGCGATCGCAACACTGGCTCTTTTGGCATTAGTTGTGATGTTGTCGCTGAAATTGCGGGCACGGGAGAGGGAGACTATGTTTCGGCTAGGATGTAGCAAAGGCACAATGATGTGGATTCAAATCGCTGAACTGGGAACGGTCTTCTTGGTTGCGATCTCATTGGTCGCGATCGCGTCATCGGTCGTTTGGTTTTACGCGGATGAGGTAGTGCAACGATGTATCGGTTGAAGTATTTGAATGCATGCCGAAGCTGGACTGGTAACAGTTCGGGCGATGTGGCTAGATGGTTCAACCGAAGTGTTGCCACTCCGGCTACGTTGATGGCGTTGCTTTTTCTGTTTGTGTTTCTTGGCTGTGACGCAAAATCAAAAGTTCAAGATGCGCAGGCCGAGAAAGGACTGCGGCATCGCGTTGCGGTTGCCAACTATCCGTTGTATTGCATGGTCAGCACAATCTGTCGCGACGCAGGCGGTCCGGTTGAGGAAGTGATCTATGTCGGTCCTCCCAAAGGAGCAGATCCGCATTCGTGGATGCCGCCTGCTGACCAAATTCGAAGTTTACAGAAAGTCGACTTGATCATTTGCAATGGTCCTGGAGCCGTTTTTGCAACGTGGATGGACAAGGTGACGATCGACGAAAGCAAACTCTGCAACACAACCGACGCGATCAAATTAACCGAGTTCGTTCTTGTGAAAGACTATCAGTTAGTCCATTCTCACGGTCCCGAAGGGGAGCATTCGCACGCGTGGGTTGTGCCACAGAGTTGGTTGTCACCTCGCATCGCACGAAAGCAGGCGAAGTTGTGCTTCGATCGTTTGGTAACGGTTTACGGCCAAAGCTCGCAGCTAGACAATGGGTTTGCGGAGTTGCAAAAGCAGTTCGATTCACTTGAGTCGGCTCATGAGGAGATTAAAGACCGTTCCCCGAACCTTGTCATCGCATCTTCAACGCCAGAAATTCAGTATTTGACCCGCAGCCTTGATTGGGAGGATCGTTATCTGCAGTGGACTGAACACAGAGACGACGCGAAAGCAAAAGAAGAGCTTGCGGCGATGCGTGCCAGAGTCGCCAAACAGGATTCGGAGGAAGGTCCGGAAGTTGCCTCATCGGAAAAGTTGTTCCTATGGTCGGGACCATCTGTCGAATCACTCAATGGTTTCGTTGATTCGCAGTGGCCTTCGACGGTGACCATTGATTTAGTTGATACGCCGAACGAGGAAGGGCCGAGTCCAGACGGTTACTTTCTACGCATGGCTAAGAATCTCAAGCTGTTGGGAACTGCCGTTGAGTGATTTCGTTTTTTCGAAAGTGCGGTTCTCGCTCAAGTCGTTATTGATTGCGATGCTTGTTGTTGCAGCGTTATGTTGGTTCGTTGATCGTCAAATCTCTGATCGGGCTCACTTCAAAATTCTTGAGACCGATTTGCAGATCGAAGGAGAACACGTATCCGGTGCAATCTCTTTCCGGTGCAGTCGATGGAATGATCAAGGCAGCATCGAATATTTGAATGTCGTGGTGTACGCAAGCCCTCAAACGGGCACTCGTCTCGCGGATTTGAAAGTTGGAGACGAATTTACGGTTCGCTATCGCTGCAGGGATTTTGGGCCTATTGCCAAGCAGGATCGTCTCGTGCTTTTCCTTGTCCGCGAACTTGGACTTCCCCAGGAAGAAGAAACTCGTAGGTGGGTAACGATGGATGGTTGGTTGGAAATCTATGTGCAAAAGAAGAGCGGAGGTTCGCCATAATTGCCATTTGGAGGCTGCTGAGATGACATCACAGGTATTGTCGTCATCAAAATGATGATTCCCCATTGACCGAAATTCGTATGGAACCACAATAATGGGGTATTTTCAGTATCGGATGCGTTGTCAATCGCCGATCTTGCCGCCAGCTTCAATCTAATCTAGTCGACGATGCCCGAAAATTCTTTCCAAGCTGACGCGGATTTTCTCGCGAAGCACTTCGATATTCACGTTTTAAAGAATAGCGAAGGCGGTCGTGCGGTCGTCATTCCGGCGCTTCAAGGGCGTACGATGACATCAGCTTCCCAAGGCGAAGGCGGTCAGAGCTACGGATACATCAAGTACGACACGTTTGGTGGTGAGTTCGATCCGCAGATCACACTTTTCGGTGGTGAAGATCGAATTTGGATTTCTCCTGAGGGCGGTCAGTTTTCTGTTTTCTTTGATCCCGATGTGCCAATGGATTTTGCGAATTGGCGCAGTCCGAAAATTCTTGATTCGACTCCGTACGATGTCGTTAAAAAGGAAGACTCGATCATCACAACGAAGGCAGCAACTTCGGTGATGAACATGAGCCGTTTCACGTTCGATATTGAGATCGAGCGAACCGTTGAGTTGCTTACGCGGGACAGAGCTTCTAGTTGCATGAACGCGGATGTCGAAGGAGTCAGTCTTGTGGCTCACGAAAGTCGCAACAAGTTGACCAACACGGGTTCGGAAGCCTGGAAGAAGGAGTCGGGTTTGCTTGGTCTTTGGTCGCTCTGTATGAGTAAACCATCGCCGGGTGCGACGCTGATGATTCCATTTCGCAAAGGTCCCGAGTCAGAGTTAGGGACGATTGTTACGTCGGATTACTTTGGTGAACTCGACTCCAAACGCTTATCCGTCAACGAAGAGCTGGGAATGATTTTCCTGCTGGGTGACGGCGACTATCGCAGCAAGCTTGGGCTGTCAGAGAAGCGAGCATTGCCGTTGCTTGGAAGCTGGGACTCTCATCGAGGTGTTCTCACGGTGTCTCAATTCAGCATGCCAGATTCTGCCCCCAATGGTTATACGAACAACCTCTGGGAGTTTCAGGACGATCCGTACGCCGGCGATGTGATCAACGGCTACAACGATGGCCCCAACGATTCCGGTGGGAAGTTGGGTGGATTCTACGAACTGGAAACCGTTAGTCCTGCTTATGCGTTGGCGCCCGGAGAATCGTGTACTCATATGCATCGCACGATTCGAATCGAAGGCGATCGTGAAAAGCTTGATGCGATCGCGAAAGCCGTATTCAATGTTTCTTTGGATCAGATCGAAAGCCAACTGAGCTCGTTGCCAGTTTGAGGCAATGTCGCTCGGTT
>CAZORS010000017.1:16295-19972 GCA_964582025.1 uncultured Pirellulaceae bacterium
ATGTCGCTCGGTTCTCCGAACCGAATGTCGCTCGGTTCTTCGAACCGAAAGCGCGCGGATTGAAACGCGACACTTCGGGCAACGGTTTCCTCAGTAGAAGATTCTCCTACCGGCCCGCTAGGCTGCGCGAAATTGTCAAACCGGGGCTACCAAAGACCCAAACCCATCATTACCAGCAACGACTTGGTATCGAAGCCGAGATTCTGTCGCCTGATCCCAAATCGATTGAAGGCTGATTCGGTTCACGAACCCGTCGGTGTTGAGTAAAGCCATCGCCTCAATACGAGACGATTCATCTCCCATGTTTCGAATTCGGATCTGATCGCCGTTGTTGTTCCGTTGGTCGTTGAGCTCCAAACGAATCAAAAGGTCATTGCCGAATCGCCTGAAAGTGAAGTCTTCTGCAATCGAATCATAGTCATACATTCCTTCGAATCGAACGACGTCGGTTCCGCCGTCGGCCGATTCGTCAATGTTGTCCATTCCGCTGGCGGTTCGGAAAATGTAGTAGTCGTCCCCTGCGCCACCTTGCAATAGATCGTTGCCGCTGCCTCCGATGAGCACATCGTTGCCGCCGTTGCCAACAAGTATGTTTGCTCTGTGGTTTCCGGTCAGCCCATCGTTGCCCTCTCCACCAATCGCTTGGTATCCCGCGGTGCCAGGCGCCATGTGGATCACTTGCAAGTCGGGAGAACCAAGGACAGAACTTGATTGGCCGGGTCCCAAATTAATCGAAGCATTAAGTTCCAAGCCTTCCGCGGAAATTACGGTTTGCTGGAGCGGGCGGCTCATCACGGATGCCAGATAGCTACCTGATTCCGGAAACTGAAATACGGTCTCGTTTGAGAGATTGTAATTTTCGTTCCCACGAACAAGCCGCAGATCAGCCGGCATCGGCCAAGCCGGCCACACGTCTTCGTTATTCGTAACCGGCCTTGTTCCCATCACGCTTGTGAATCGATCGACGGACTCAACCAGCGGCAAGCCCATTGAAACTCCGATCGCTCGCAATAGTCGGAATATCGATTCGTCTGAAGTGTCGGATCCATCGAGCAAACTCGAACGACTATTGATCACAAGATCTCTTCCCAGATCGTCTCCGGGAGCAAAGCTCATTACATCAACATCGTCACCCAGATCAGCCACGAAAATTTGCATCTGGGCGTTTGAGTTAGGTGTCTCGGAGGGAGAAAACTGATTCCCCACATTGCGCCAACGATTGAGCGCCGTCATGACTTGTGGCTTTTGCGAATCGCTAACAGTTTCGAAGCTCGTGTTGAACCGCGGGTCATCCGCAAGGTACTCCGGAAGCTCTTCAGTAAAATGGAACGTGTTAAATCCGGCGAGAATATTTATGTTGGCTGGGTCGAGTTCTGGAATGGGTTTGTCATCGATGATTTCGTAAGCCTCCCAAGGCATTGGTCGTCCATCGGCGGCAACGTTCCGGTAGTAGATCGTTCCGGGAGAGGGCACGTTTGGGCTAACTCCGATCAAATCCCATTCGAATGGTGTCAGGTTGTGCAGTTGGCCAGCAGCGTAGGACATCAAAGGCTGATCATCGGCAGTCGCTGACTCAAACGGAACGTCAGACCAAACTTCCGTCGGCAAATCCCGAAATCCAAATCTGGAATGGAAGCCGGTGTTGTATCCGTTGGGATACCATTGGCGAATGGCGGGGTCGGGCGTCGCATCTTCGCTGAAAGTAAATTCGAAACCGGCGAAACCGTCTGACACGCCGCCACTGGTTGCCCCAAATGCGACATAATACGTGCCGGGCTCGCGAAAGTAGAAATTCTCTTTGTTGTTATTGAAGGCGCCGGAGACACGTTCCGACCCAGTATCCGTCGCCCGAAACAAACCCGAAATGCCGGACGGGGACGGGAGGCCGTCTAGCTCGTACCACTTATTTGCTTGAACTTCGACGCGATACACGTCCCAGTCTTCCGTGCCCTCAAGGACGTTTCTCTCTCTGGCGACTCCGCCTCGCAACGTTAGCAATTCAGATGTTCCAAGCGTATTCGGAACCGAGTCGACGCTTTGGGGAGTAAACGTTAATTGATATCCGGTAGTCGTTTCATTGTTTGCTCGGACGCTGAGAATTTGGTCGCGGCGGAGCAAAGAAAATGATATCCCTGCCGGAGCGCCATCACTTGCGTTGAAGGTGAACGAGTTTTCCTCGGAAGTAACATTGAATGTTTTGGTAACGCTGCCGTCGCGATTCAACATTTCAATGACGAGGTCATCAGACCAGACGTCTTGTAATGACTCCACGACGGAGATCTCATAGTCGACGAACGGAACCAGCCGAACTTCAAACAGATCAACGTCACCCGCAGTTTCGATCGCTCCATCGAACTCGGGCCCTTCGGGGGTTGCGTTCGCCAGAATGAAATCTTCGTCCGCATCGTACTCATCGAAGCGAAATTCAGCCGCATCCGCGCCAGAGAACTCAACATATCTGGGCTCTTGGGTTGCAAATAGAACCGTTTCCAGTTCGCCAAATCGGCCTAAAGGAGCAAGGGAGCCGAAGCGATCAACGATTTTCAGTTCTTCGGTGAGCGGCGTTTCAATTCTGTAATCGTGGAATCGTTTCCTGTTGAGGCGAGCCCAATCGATGTCTCCTTCATAGTCAACGCTGTTGGTGAAAGTCTCGCCTGGATTCACGCGACCGCGAGTGATCTGTGAATCCGCCAGAAAATCATCGTCGAAAACGTTGGAGCGAATGAAATAGGATCCGTTGCGTAAAAAATTTAGCTCGTTGGACGTGACTTTTAAATAGTAAGTCTTGTCTTCGGTTGGCTGGAATTGAAGGTCGCGTTGGAAGGTGGATACGGCGGAGCTGTCCACGACGATTCCGTTTTCGTCGTGGAGTTCAAAGGTGGCATCAGGCAGTTGAGCTTCGTCGAACAAGTTTCCGAATAGAGAAAACTCGTAGTCAGTTCCAGCTTCAAGTTCGACGGAAAAGAAATCGACATCTTCAGAATCGAGGATGCTGCTGCCAAGGTATCCTCGCCAGTTGTTCTGGTAGGGTCTGGCTGTTTCGATCGTGTTGCCAACGGCGTCTCCTTGCTGGCCGATTCCAACTCGGTAGTAGGCTGGAGTCACGACGGTTTCGTTAGTGACCGGATCGATTTCTGTTTTGGCGTCGGCCGTGATGCGAACGTATCTGGCGTTTTCGAATTGCGGCGTCGAAAAGGGAACACGAAAAGTCTGCTCGCCTGAATCGAGTTCGTTTTGATCTTCGTCGAAGATTGCCCACTGGTAGTTCCCAGAGATCGATTCGAGATCTTCCTCCGGTAAGTAGACGATAAAGTGGTAGTCAAGGTACGGAGCGTCGGCTGAGATGCTAAGCCAGTCGCCGTCGTCTTCAAAATCAGCTCTTAACTGAACCGGAGCCGAGTGGAAATTTCTGCTGCCGGCATACAAGAATCCTTCGACAAGGAACCGGCCTGGAAAGTCTTCATCCATTTTATCACCCAAATTAAAGGCTTAGATCATGGTGCGAGTGTTCACGCTGCGAGTATAGATAGATGCAACAAGGGGTGGAATTGAAATTTGGCCTGATTCACATCAAAGAAGTTCGCTTTTTCAATAAATGCACTGCTATTTCTGCCAGTGAACAGAGTCGCTCGGTTCTCCGAACCAGATTGTCGCTCGGTTCTCCGAACCAGATTGTC